>JBHACV010000021.1:0-5557 GCA_041854705.1 Corynebacterium sp. | reverse complement strand
CATACCCAATCCCTTGAAGGAGACTGACACGTGATGTGTCATGATTGCCCTACCAGCGATTATTCATCCCTGTTAAAGCAACCCGACCATTAAAACACGCTAACGCAGGAAATGCAAACCGAGGTCAACACTGGTTTTGGCAGGTTTAGAACGCCTTGCTTTTTGACAATAGGACGTTGGAACAGATTAGCTGGGCCGGTATTCGCAACATCAGTAGCATGCAGTAACAAAAGTCAAGAACTAGTTACACTGGAACCTCACGAGTTTTGTCTCCCCTGTGATTCTGATGAATTTCTTTGGCGACAAATCACACCTATCATTTGGAATGGTGAGAAAGGCCAACCAAAAATAGATGCATTTGGTCCAAAAACTGCTGACATGCAGAAGCCTTCTTTTTCACGAAGTAAACTTGTCACAGCAAAAGAGTCATTCACGTGGCACAACAAACATGCTAATTCCAAATCACTTGCAGTATGGGCATGCAGGGTATCAGACTGCGGACAGATAGATTTGCAGGTTATTGACGACTATTCGAATTCTTCTAAACCGAAAAATATGGCACCAGGGCACGCCTATGTTGATTACCGTGGACTGAGCAAAAAAGAGGAAAGAGACAAACGAGCAGAATTGCTTATGGCAGCACTTGACTACGGGCAGCAGTATCCGCCGGTTTAGGACGGCTGGATCTAGGGGGTGTTCACTTCGTTTACAAAGAGTCTAGAGCAAAGCGGTTAAGTGCTGCTTCGAGGAGAGGAGTTTTCAATCTCAGGAAAACCGCCCCCCTTACAGGTACTGGGATTACTAAATTATTCTTTCTCGCTGGAATTCAAGCACTCTTCGATCTTTTCTTGGCTGAGTTTTCCTTGCTCAAGGAGAATCTTAGGCGTGGCTTCAGAACCTGCTAATGGAGTGAGCCACCATTTTAAGGCAGGCCAAGCAGCATCTTCTGTATGAGAAAACCGATCAAACAACTGCTTGTTAATCTCAGCCACCGTTTCCCGAACACACCTGTTTTCTTTGTCTATCTGGAAGGCTGGGTACTCATAAGTTTCAATAGTTTGCACTCCAATCAGATGCCCTTGCTTTCGCAGATATCTGAGGTAGTCACGCCTCTTTTTTGCATTTTCTTTCTCTTTCAGAAGCCTTCCCAAATCTTGCGGTTGCATAGTTTCAACAGATTCGATCAAGAATCTTTGACCAATTTTCTCTTCTAAGGAATTTCTGTATGTTGGGCCCCATATCGCTAGATCTCCCCAATGCTCAGGAAAACCCATACTCTGCAAGCTAAATCCGTTCTTTAGAGACTCTTCTTCACAAAGTTGGACGATCTCCAAACGCCAAGGGTTTTTAGGATCAATTTTCTCCAGCAAATAAGCAATCACTGCAATAGATCCATAAACGCGACTCCTAGCTTTGCCTTGATTCAAGTGCACGAGCTCTGGAATCCCATTAGGAATGGTTCCCAACTGCGTTGTCATGTTCCTGTTCCAAAGCCGAGAATGATGAGCACAAATGTTGCGGATGTACCTGAGGTGATTCATCCAATTCGCCATTGATGATCCGTCGCCGAGGAACTGCGAATCCACAATGCGGTAGATCAGTGCGATGCGAGATCTATTTGTCTGCTTCATGCCTGACAAAAGTTCAAGCAGGGTGCCAAATGTCAAAATCTCCGTGACGACCCACACCGGCAATGGTCGACCGTAGTTCTCCTCAAAATGATCGATGAAAACATCACTCGATCGAGTTTCTTCCTTTTCAACCTGTGTAAGCCATTTTGCGTGTTTGCTCTTGGCCCAATCTGCATGAAGCAAATCCCTTGGCCGATTGCCGCTCATACCAGTGAACTCGGGTGATAAACAGCTCGGATCGCAATGGGCAAAGGCACTAGTTTTACCGAGGCTATGACCGATCTCAAATCTTAAGGAGACTTCTATAGCCCGAATAGCTTCAAAGACCTTGTCACGAAGCTTCTCATCGAACTCATATAGAGCCCTCACAGTACTAAAGTTGGTCCCCTCCTTAAAACTAGATTTTCGCTTTTCAAGGCGCTTCCCCGAGCGTGTCGTAACCTGGCTAGGGTCATCTTCTTCTCTGAAAATAAACCAGTATCCAGACAGACGATAATAGCCGATTTCCCGAAGAATCTTTTCCGCTTCATCCTTATCGGGAATATCTAGGCCATTGTCTATCAGTTTCGCAACTTGCTGCTGTATGGTTAGGAATGGCTTGCTGTACGAAGTTCTCATGGGACCACCCTTCAAAAAACTAGCCACGTCTCCAGTAGGCGGAGGAACGTGACTAGCCGTAGTGGCTTTTACATTACCAGAACCAAAACAAACTATCCCGCATGGTTACCCCCACAGACAGCCTCGCAAAACGGAACAAAAACTAGAGAACCGCACCTGCAAGTTCCACCGCAGGAAAAACACCAAGCAGTTCCAGTAACCATGGCTGAATATTGCGCCTCACATGCTGCTTTATATAAATGATTCAAGGTTCGCCGTGGTTTGGTGGCAGGGTTCGCCGTGGTTTGGTGGCAAGGTTCGCCGTGGTTTGGTGGCAGAAAATCCCTAAGTTGCCCAGACTCCGCTGACCTAATACCTCAGAAGATAAGCCAACTAAGGCCAAGCTAGTAACCAATACCACCAACTGCTGTAATTGCACTGGTTGCCCCGGTCCAGATGGGGTGAATTATCTACCGCCAGATCATGAAGGAACTCAAACAGTCCAGCTGGAAAGCCTTCAAAATTGACCATAGCTCATACCCCTGTGATTAACCGGTTGTACTCCAATGCTATGTCCACCCACCATGATAAGGATTCTGCATCTGTAATCGCATCGGCTTGGACTTCAATCCATCCTCGCCCCATGCTACGCCCTGACCCCATCTCAGCTTGTGTCGCACCTGGCTTGAGTAGCAATTCATCGTGCTTTTCAGCATCTACTCTAACCAGCAGATTTCCGTTCTTTAAAGCACTCACTACCATTTTCTCGTTCACCATAAAGGCTCTGCCACCGAACATGGAGACTTCGCGGCTACTGAGTTCGTCGAAAAGCAAGGTGTTTAGGCGTTTACTGAGATTGGCCATATCGCATGTCTTACTTGTTCGGACTATAAGACAGCCGATCGAAGATCAACACACTGCTGGCAATCTTTCCGTTCGCTACCGTAAAGAATTCGGCAGCAACGGCTGTTTGAGTTACAGCTGTTTGTGGATGGTAGAACAGCGCAACGCGATTGTCGTCAGCAAATTCAGCGATATCACCAATTCCTGTGAGACTAGGCGCAAAACCAGCAATATACTCGCGATACTGGTTTTTTCCTTTAAGGTTGACACCCGGCGCGTTACAAGTAATATTGTCCGCAATATAACTCATTGCTTTGTCTACGTTTCCAGTTGTCCAGGCGTGGTGGTAGTTCATTACAACGTTGTATGCATCAGTTTGGGTCATGGTTTTCTCCTTTTCTTGCAGTGGTTGCCAATGATCGGGACCAGCATCACCATTAATTGCGGCGATCGCAAGGCGTGGCATGTAATTAGCCCAGCCATAAGCATGTCCAGGAACTTCCGTTTCGGGTAGGTCGTAATGTCGAAGATCAACCCGAGTACCGTTAGTTATTGGCGTGAGCCGAAACTCTACTTTTGAAGTTCCAGCTGGTAAATCTTTACTTCCGACAAAACCCCACGACACCACTATGCGGTGTGGTGGTTCGACGTGCAGGTATTTACCGCGTACCGGATAGCCAGCAATGTCTACCGCAAACCTGCCGTCTTCTATTGGGTCAAGGTCAGCATATTGTCCCATCCAAGCGATCATGCCCGAGTTTGTGGTCAGGTATTCAAATACCTTCTCTGGTGGGGCTGCTATTTCGATGGAGTCGTGGAACTCAGCCATGTTTTTTGCCTGCTTCGGATTCAATCGCGGTCTTTAGTGCAGCCAACTTGTTTGGCCAGAAGTCATCTAGATAGGAACGAACTGCGGCAAATCCATCGGTATTGATTGCAAATAAATGCTTGGTGCTTTCCTTAGTTTTGGTCGCTAGTCCAGCTTTGTGCAAAACCTGTAGATGATGTGAGGTGGTTTGCTGCGATAAGCCAACCTCTTTGGCAATCTCCCCTACTGCCTTGGGTTCAGCACGGATTACCTGCAGAATCGCCCGACGATTGTGATCGGCAAATGCACGTAAAGCGAGATCAATTGCAGCTTCGGCACTCATGGTCATGCTCCTTCCCACCCCCACCATAGTACAAATATTTATTTGTACTCAAGTTGATTGGTGCATTCACGCGCACTGCTTTACGACGCCCCCTACTACTTCGCCATCAGGGTCGTAGTGGATAATAAGAGACATGATGGTTTTCATATCCGCATACCTATAGAAAAGGAGCTGTGCTGCATATAATCCCCTATAAGAGCTTTAGTGATGTCAATTCAGCTTGCTCGCTGATGTGCAGGCGCGAGAGTTCACGTTGACTTTTTAGGAATCACAAATTTGAAAACTACCGGAAATGATTGCGGGTAGTCGGTTGATTGATTAGGGATTCCACTTGGGGGTTATGGCCAGTCTGCACACGATACTAGTTTGTATATCAATATTGCAGTAGCGTTAGACCTGTTGAAATTTATTCAAACCACGACTGCCAACCCCACCATCATTTCTGGGCGTTCTTCCGGTGAACTGTTAGCTACCTAGTTAGCAGCATATGGTGCAGGGGATGTCGTAATGGGAAGTCTAGTCGCGGCGTTGGTGCTATCCGAGAAATCCGCAGCTATTGACTACCACCTTTCCGCGCGCAGCAAACCTAGAACTGTGTGGACCTAGCCACAACTTGTCATAACTATTCTAGCTAGTGGCCAAACTGACTGGGTTGCCTACCAGTTTGAGCATCAGCGCATGTGGCATTTCTCCGGCTGTAGTGCTGGTAGAGCGGTCTGAAGTATCACTGCGAACACCCAGACAAGCCAATCTAATTGGCATGGATGCCATCCACAATCAACAAGGTCCTGCGGGCAGTGCCAAATTACGATCCGCACTTTGGCGAAGCCTTCTAGATTGGTAGCTAGAATGATGGTTGGGACCATATCCAAATCATGCAGGAAATCACTGTGCCGGTGACCTACCGAAACTCCAAAGTTCCAGTAAGTGATGACGACATTCTTCAAGGGGCTACCGCCAATGAAGAAGCTGCACGAATCCACTTACGCATCCAAGGTGCTGAGTTCATCCAGACCAAGACTAGCCACAACATTCACGGCGAATACCCCAAGTTCTTTCACAAGGCAACTGTTCTGGATAAAACCTTCGGCACGCTTCTACACCCTTATCGAATCGAGTTTCCCTACTAACAAAAACCATGACACCTCAGCCTTTAAGTTTCACGGCAAAATGGAATTATTGAAACCTGAGGCACCGTACCTCAAAAGAACCCAAGCCACTTCAAAACGTTACGTTTGTGGTGGTGTGTAGGGGATGCGACCAATAGCATCGAAGCAACCATCATATATGATCGACGCATCCTGCAAGTTGTTGTTAAAGGCCTTAGTTATTACT
>JBHACV010000020.1:0-22825 GCA_041854705.1 Corynebacterium sp. | reverse complement strand
TCCTTGTTCGCAGTTTCCTACAGTACTGACCCATCGAATGCTTGCACCAATGCCACTACACCAACCTTTTTGGCCGAGGTTTCTCTCGGCCAAAATTGCACCTAAAAACTGATTTAGTGGGTCTCTTCGTCAAGCCGTTGAATCAGTCGACGAACGTGATCGGCTGCTCCTTTTCCTTCATAAGCTTCCACGATTTCAGGAATGGGACCAGCTTCGCGGATTTCACCGTGATCGATCCATAGGGCTGTATCGCACAATTGGGCGAGGAAGTCATTGGAGTGGGATGCAAAAACCAAAATGCCAGAGCGTTTGACTAGTTCTTGTAGTCGGGCCCGAGCTTTGGCCATGAATGCTGCATCGACTGCGCCAATACCTTCGTCGAGAAGCAAAATTTCCGGTTCGATGGAGGTCACCACGCCGAGTGCAAGGCGAATGCGCATACCGGTGGAATAGGTTCGTAGTGGCATAGCTAGGTAATCGCCCAGTTCGGAAAATTCGGCGATTTCATCCATTTTTTGCTTCATCTGCTTGCGTGTTTGGCCGAGGAATAGCCCACGGATCACGATGTTTTCGTAGCCAGAAATTTCTGGGTCCATGCCAACCCCAAGGTCAAAAACTGGGGCTACTCGACCCCGAACATGTGCCGAGCCTCGGGTGGGTTCATAAATGCCAGATAGAAGCCGCAGTAGCGTGGATTTACCCGCACCATTATGGCCAACCAGCCCAATTCGGTCGCCTTCACGTAGATGCAGATTGACGTTCCGTAAGGCTTCCACCACCACGGTGTTGTCCTTATTGCGCCCAATTGCGCCACCAGCAGCTCCCAAAAAAGCTTTTTTCATGGAACGGGATTTGGCATCAAAAATGGGAAAATCCACGCAAGCGTTATAGGTATCAATAGAGACCATGTGTTGTGCTCCTTACTAAACCCAATAACTTACGCGGAACCGCCACTGGCGCATTGCCAACATGGCTAAGAACAACCCAGCAACCGTACAACCAAGCACCACCCACCAGTGATAAGTAGGCAATTCCGCTCCGATTAAAGGTGCACGTACCACCTCTAAGTAGTGGTACAGCGGATTAAGCTGCGCCAGTTTTGCTCGTTCAGAGATCGCACCGCCTTGATCTTTCAAGGTCTGCGTCATCCACACAATAGGGGTGACATAGAACAATAATTGTGTTCCTGCCTCTAATAGGGGGGCGACATCGCGGTACCGAGTGGCAATAATGCCAAAGAACATTGACACCCACACCCCATTGGCAATGAGGATTGCCATCGCAGGAATGGCAAGCAGTAAATCCCACCCCAAAGGTCGGGGGAAAATCACCATGAGTATGACCCAAATCACAAGATTATGGGCTAGGAAGAGCGTTTGCTTCCAGACGAGTCGATACACATGAACCGAAAGTGCCGAAGGAAGTTGCTTAATCAAGCCTTCGTTTTCGATAAAAACTTGGGAACCTTCTCTGATGCAGCCTGAAATGAATGTCCACATGATAAGACCCACCGTAACGTGGGGGAGGAATTCTGCGACTGGGATCTTAAACAAAACCGAATATAGCAACCCCAACGCGAGCGCCATTACGCCAGTAGCAATAGTGATCCACAAGGGGCCTAACACTGACCTACGATAGCGCTGCTTGATGTCTTGCCAGCCTAACTGTAGCCACAATTCATGCTGGTTAAAGCCTTGAACAAGGTCGCGCCACGCGGCCTTAACCGTCTTAGAATCTGACGGCTCGGGGTCTTCTGCACTCTCCGCAATGATGCGATCGATCTGCCCGGAATACTTCTCCCGCAGGGCAGCATCAAGAGCCTTGTAGTCTTTTTCATCGTGCACAGATTTCAAGCTTAGTGCGCTAAACGCTCAAGGCGGGCATACTATTAAGGCATTAGTTATGTGGAAGGAGCCCAATGGTGGTCTACGACTTAGCGCGTGTTCGAGGTCTTTATACGTCGTTAGGTGATGGTTGGACCTACCTGTCACAGCCGCAAGTGCCGGAACGGGTAGCGTCTGCCGTGGCGCGAGGTTTTCGCCTCGCTACTGTCATGACTACCCCCAAAGGTGGGCGATTAGGTGCCGAAGATTTACTGGATTCTGCCCGATTGGCAATTTCCGATCTCACCGGCACTTCGCCTGAGGCCGTCATTCTCGGACCGAGTCTTGACGTACTCTATGCCCGCCTCAATCAAGCACTGCGACCAGTGCTGCGCCGTGGTAGTCTGCTTGCCTCGCGTGCCGACGCCCGTCAGATCTATCACACCGATGTCAGCTTCGCTGAAGCCGACCTTGGAACCGGTGAGGTGCCTGCATGGCAGTATGAGTCGCTTGCCACCGGTGCTACCCGCCTAGCTACGCTATCTGCTGTCCATCCCCAAGTAGGTACCATCAACGATGTTTCTCGCATCTCGGAGATTATCCGGCGACATACTCGCGCATGGGTGTTGGTTGATGCCTCAGGGCTTGCTGGCTTCAGCTCCATTTCGGTAGACGACCTTGGTGTGGACATTGTTGCAGTAGACTGTGCCGATTTCGGTGGCCCACAGATTTCTGCTGTTGCCTTCCGCGACGTCTCCATGTTCCCTCGCATGGACATGACCGCCTTTGTCGCAGACGCAGCACCTGGACTGGCAGCTGGTGTGCCTGCTGCTGTCGATCATCTAGCCGACCTAGTTGAACAAGATCGTGGTTCTAGGCGGCAACGGCTAGAAAAGAGTCTGGTAGAGGTGGGGCATTATCTGAAATCCTTAGCAGAGTACCTAGCTGACTCCCTTAATAGCATGTTCCGCCTGCATGTTTTTGGAGTCACTGGGGAACTTGCAGTGGGATCAAATGTGGTACGGATTCCGCGGGTAACTTTCTGTATTCCTGGAGTTCCCGCAGCCACTATTTACGAGCGACTGATCGATAATCGTTTGGTTACCCGCATTGCCCCTGCTGATCCACTACTTAACGCTATGGGTCTGTCTGAGTCTGATGGTGCCATCACCATCTCCCTTGGTCCTTATAACACCACCTATGATGTGGACCAGCTGATTAGGGTACTAGCCTCATTAGCTTAAACATGATTATGTGAGCTCGTCCCGAAATATCTGCTGATTCTGAAAGGCTTGCTTGCCTAGTTTCATCACACATGAGCTGAGGGCCTTGTTCTGACTTTTAGCTACTGCTCTGGGTCTGCCTTGCCAGAGATGTGCATCGTGACGATGAAGTTGGTTCAGACATGGCTGGAGTCGCTGTGAAGCTAAGCTGAGCGGCTTGCTGCGTCGATCCACCCTGACTGCTTGGTATGGGGTGACACTGCAGACACACTTTCTATGCAAGGTATCAGTAACATCAAGAAGCATACGGCCTATGCATAAACCAGCTGGCACCCTCCGCCACCCCGCAACCATGGAAAGAACACCATCATGACTACTACGCCTATCGCCGTCACCGGATCCACCGGGGTCCTCGGGGGCCTTGTTGCCAGCAACCTCGCAGAACGCGGCGCATCCCAACGGCTGCTTGTTCGCACACCCGCAAAGGCACCCCAACTTCCTAGCAGCACCATCCACCACGTCAGCTATGGTGATCGAACCGCGGCGCTGGCGGCGCTCGACGGCGTTGAAGTGCTGTTCATGGTTTCTGCGTCGGAAAGTCCCGATCGTCTCGACCAGCATCGTTCGTTTATCGACGCCGCGGCCGCAGCAAGGGTGCGGCACATTGTCTATACTTCCTTTGCTGCCGCGGCTCCTGATGCCACATTCACCCTCGCCCGCGATCACTACGCCACCGAAGAACACATCAAGGCTTCCGGCATGGCATGGACTTTTCTGCGTGACAGCTTCTACATTGACTTTACCGAAGCCCTTGTTGGCGAAGACGGGGTGATTCGTGGCCCTGCCGGTGATGGCCGCGCAGCGTTCGTCGCGCGCAGCGATGTCGCCCGCACTGCCGCTACTATTCTCCTGGAGCCAGATTCTCATGCGGGCCAGACCTATGACCTCACTGGGCCTGAGGCACTCACCCTTGCCGAGGTCGCTGACACGATCTCTCGGGTTCGTGGTCGCACGGTCACCTTCTACAATGAGACCGTCGACGAGGCTTACCGTTCCCGCGCACATTTTGGCGCGCCTGACTGGCAGGTCGATGCCTGGGTGAGCACCTACACCGCAATCGCCAGCAATATCATGGCCCCCATCAGCAACGACATCGAGACCATTACTGGAACAGCTCCGATGTCTCTCGAGATGTACCTCAAGAACACACCTCGCTGAGAACGATAGTGGTTGCGCCCACTTCTAGTACAACATTGCGGGGTTTAGGGGCATGAGGAATTGACTTCTGGCCTGTCACGATAAGGGATAAACCGTATTGGTTTACTCCCGCCACTAGGGGATTTTCCTCATGCTCTGGAGGTATTCTGATGCGGCTCGTATCAGTCAGGAAACAGGGTCTTACGAGCAATCAGCCTCAACCTCAGCTGGAAGCGTGGGTATGGCCATGTCAACGTTGCCTTTGCACCACAGCCGTGGGGTGGATCTTTATGGCAACGTTACTGACCAGCTCAGGATGATCTGGGGGTCTTAATCTGCAACCTTAAGCACCACTTTGCCGGTGATCTCACCGGCAGCGAGAAGATCATGTGCACGCTGCGCTTCTGTCAGTGGCACGACGGTGTGAAGTTGGTGCTTGATGGTGCCGTCGGCAAGCAAAGGCCAAATGTTCTTCACTGTGTCAGCTGTGATACGAGCCTTGTCTTCACGGCTGCGACCACGCAGTGAAGTCGCCGAAATAGTGCCCCGTTTGGACAACAGTTTGCCAATATTGAGCTCGCCTTTCACCCCACCTTGCAAACCGATGGTTACCATATGTCCGTCTGGTGCTAGAGCGGTAAGGTTCTGATCCAAATACTTCGCCCCGATGATGTCGAGGATACGATCACAGCGATTCTTGAGCACTTCAGCGAAGTTCTCTTCCCGATAATTAATCAGGATGTCCGCCCCCAACTGCTGACACACTTCCAACTTCTGCGCACTGCCTGCGGTGACTGCGACGGTAGCGCCAAAATGCTTAGCCATTTGAATAGCAAAGGTACCAATACCACTACCGCCACCATGGATGAGGAATGTCTGGCCCGACTTAAGACCAGTGAGCATGCCAATATTCGACCACACGGTCGCAGCCACCTCCACAATGGCGGCTGCTTCTTCGAATGAATAGCCATCCGGGATGGGAAGGAGCTGTCCCACTGGAACTGCGACATATTCCGCATAACCACCACCAGCGAGTAAGCAAGCGACCCGATCACCTGCAGAATAATCCGTACCATTGGGGTCTTCGATTACGCCAGCGCATTCCAAGCCAATAATCTCGGACTCACCAGGTGGTGGCGGATAGTGTCCTGCAGCTTGGAGTAAATCAGCACGGTTGACGCCAGCAGCGTGTACTTTGACGAGGACTTCACCTTCTTGAGGCATTGGGCGGGGAATTTCGGTGATTTCCAGTTTCTTGTCATCGTTGACTGTGATTGCCTTCATGGTTAAAGGCTACAAGAAAAGCGAGTTGGTGCTGGAAGAAAATTGAGAAAACAGGTGGAAATCAGACGATGAGAGCCCAACCGCACAGGATGACACCTCATTGGTACAGAAACCACACCACATCCCCTCACAATAAAACAACACTAGAAAACACCACCAGAACCGATCGCTTTCTACATGAAAGCTGTTGGTCCTAATGGTGCTCTCTAGGCTCAGTGGTATGTTTGGGAGCTATCCCTTGGCGTAGTGGGCTACCCAATCAATTTCGATTTCCGATACGGCAGGTGTCCTATCATTAGGAACCCCACCTTCCACTGTGGTCTCCCACCGACTAGCCACGCCATTGGGGTCTAGCGGTGCGGCCTGCATGCCAAGGAACATTTCCTTATCAGTGATGCCATCTTGTTCAATTCGGGCGGTCTCTTGACCATCAAGTGTGAAAATAATGACATTATCTTCAACTATGACACCGTAGGTGTGCCATCCGCCCATATCTGGGTTCTGGAATTTCCGCTGTTCTTGCTTGTTATCTGGGTCCCAATGGTAAGTGCCAGAAATCTCTGGATTGGTTGCGGACCCCTCCGCGAAATCGATTTCTGGTGGCCATCCCTCATCAGCTGGCCACAGCAAGAAGCAGTAACCCAGTCCCTCGCTGTTGGGGAATTTAGCGCGAACTTCCCATCGGCCTTGGGACGCAGTGAAGACGTTTCCGGTGGAAGTGCCACCTGAGGTCCACTCATTATTTTCAAACTTAGTTTGCAAAATGAGATTGCCATCTCTAGTGAAGGCGTTTTCTTGGGCACGAATCCCCATGCCGCCGTCGCCAACTGGTGCTCGATGCCAGCCATAGGCTTCCCACTGTGCGTCATCAAGAGTGCCATTAAAGTCTTCTCGATAGTCCTCAACCCAGCCATCCATGCTGATAGTCTGGCCAGGATTCTGGGCACTAGTCGGTTCAGCGGATGATGAGGGGTCAGCTGGGGAATTATCATCCCCCGTTGGTTCGACTGGTCCATTGTCTGGAGCGCTAGGGTCAGCAGTAGCAGAATCATCAGCTGCGTCAGGGGCAGTTGGTTCCGATGAGTCATCACCAGGAACAGCAGGTACTTCACTATAAGCAGAATCTTCGGTATCGGCCGTAGCAGTAAGAACGGCAGTGTCGATCGGATCGGCTTCAGAAGTCAGGTCAGCTTCAGAGGGAAGTGGCAGTGCATCGGATGGCAAAAGTTCCACACTGGGAACCGTATTGTCGTCGGTAGTTTCTGGCACAGTTGGATCATTGGTCAAACTGGAAGCAACAGTTGATTCCATCGATTGCCGGGCTGAAGAGCCCTGAAAAAATGACTCTGGTGTTTCACAACCAGAGAGGATCAAACCTATGCCAATGCAGAGTGATGTTGTTGTGAGGGTATTTTTCAACCGCATGCTTATGATCTTTTCCTTCCGTCTTTGCAGCTGACCCTAGCAGGGGTCAAAAGGTAACAAAAGCCCCAAACATTCCCAAAAGCCCCAGCTCATGCCTCGTTTCCTAAATAAACATTTAGTAACATATAGATATTTACTAGGTGACGCTCAACTAGTTACTAACTGAATGCGGCTGCAATAAAACACGGCTACACCGGATGGTCACTTTAGAGAGGTATTTGGTTGGTAGTTCACGAAGATGTTCAGTTTTCTCAGCTGGAAAGCTGATTACGTGAGGAGTGGCCGCAATAATCACAGCAAGGTAATTCGCTAAAAGTGACGTCAATGGCCCCACCTGGGGGTGATAACCGCGGGTAGTAAATTAGGCACTATGGGGATGTGTCCATGGTTTTCATGTAGATGTTGCTACAGAGGTAAAAGCAATGATTGATATACAGCTATTTGAAATTAGCAAACATAACAATAGTTGAATTCCTAATAAAAGTGAGGAATTAGCTTAAAATTGCGGGGCGGCACTGGACTTTAACCCCTTAATGTCCCATTTGGGCATGATGCGATGCTGGTACGGTATTTGTGCCGGTTTTGTAGTCACACTATGTGATATTTCACCTGGTTATGTGTAAAATTCAACCCAGATTGAAAAGCTATGGTACTCTTTCACCGTTCACTGGAAGTGTGGCAGAGCGGCCGAATGCACTGGTCTTGAAAACCAGCGATAGGAAACTATCCGGGGGTTCAAATCCCTCCACTTCCGCCAAATGAATTACCACAATCTCCCTCAAGGTGTAGTTACACAGTGGGGGAGATTGCTGTTTGTACTGTTAGTTTTGCTGGGAATAGCGGGCTGCATGCAAAACAATGACAGCCCACCAGTAACGAATATGCCACACCTACTACGCGGTATCACTCTCGAAACCACCGAGGATCTCGAAGCCTCCCTGAAACTGATTGCTAGTAGCGAGACTGAACTTACAGTTCGACTAGTTATGGATATAGAGCACGATATTACTGACTACCAAGAAGCGGTGGACGCTTTGAGTGAAGAAGCAATTGTGATGCTGCAACTGTTGGACTCTGAACAATTGGCTGATATTAGCACAGAAGATTATGCTCAGCGGGCACGCCAAGCGGTAGCACTTTTCGACGATCAAGTTACGGTTTGGGAGATCGGTAACGAACTCAATGGCAGCTGGGTTGGTGCAACCCCAACAGAGATTAATGAGAAGATTCAAGCGGCGGAGGAGGTCATACGAGAAGCTGGTGGGAAGACTGCGATTACCCTGAATTACTGGTCTAATTCCGATTGCTACCAGCACTCATGGGAAGCAACTGTGCCCTATGCGCAAGCCATGCCACCAGAATTGCAAAACGTAGATTATGTTTTCCTTTCGATTTATGAAACTGCTTGTGATCCACGGCAGCAACCCAGCGCGGACCAATTGGCCCAGACATTGCTGGAGCTTGGCCAAGTTTTCCCAAAGGCGAAACTTGGCATCGGTGAAATCGGGGCCCAAGGCATTGAGGACGGATTTACTACAGAGCCGAGCCTTGCCGAAAAAGAGGCCATTGCCAATCGGTATTACGGCATGCAGCCAGTGCTGCGGGAACTGGTTGGTACTCGGTTTATCGGTGGATATTTCTGGTGGTATTTCCACCGAGATGCTGTCAAGCCAGGACTGATGGGGGACCCAGCATCATTGTGGCCGTGCCTTAAGCAGGAGCTGGCTGGGCTAGCGTAGAAATAATGGTGACTACCTATCGGCGTCAGCCACAAGGTCACAGTGCTGACTGATTCAGGATGGGGTTGTCCTACTGATGGTTGGTCAGAGCTAGGCTTGGCCTAGCTCTGGCTTGGCGGAAATTGACAGCCAGAAAATAGTCAGAAAAGTTAGATCGACGTGGGAGTTTCACTTATAACTGTAAAATTCCGATAGCGTGGAGGTTATGCCATAGTATGGCGATTAGAAACAAGATTGAAGGCTAATGGAAATGGCAGTAGTGACTCATGGTGGCCGATCTGTGCTGCTTTCTGATGCAGAACTTCGGTCGATCAACCATTTTATGGAGGTAGTAGAAGGAGATCGGATTGAGGTTCAGGGGTATCAAGAACGTGAGCTCCCAGCAGATTTTATACGGCTGCTAATTGAGATATTTGGCACAGTAAAAAAGGGAGGTCAGGTTTCCATTGCGAAAGTTCCGCAAAAGGTAACTACCACCACTGCAGCTTCAATGCTTGGGGTTTCTCGGCCCACGGTGATGAAATACATTCGTGAGGGACGCTTAGTTGCTCACAAGGTTGGCAGTCATCATCGGATAGAAACTGATACAGTGCTTCATCTTTTAGAAGAGCTCAAAGATGAAGGACGTAAAGCCATTTTTGATTTCTTGGACGAGGGCGAGTCTTCTTAATTTAAATATAGAAATATGCTTTATGAATCCGTCACAATTGAACTCAGTGTTGTCCGAGTCAAGCTGGCTTTTCTGGTGATAAAACCTCAATAGCTGAGGTCTCTGTGGTGGTATCTCAGCATGGGGTGCGGCCCTATGTTTTGTGTTGCGACGGTCTGCGCTCAGCTTGAGTCGTGACCTGTGGACATGTGGTCAAGGCTACAGACTTAATTCGGTTATTTTGCTGCAGAATCCATAAAAGTCCAGCAAGCGCTTTTGATAATATCTAAATGACCGAAGTATGTCAGAGGTCACTTCGGTGAAGGTGGTGATTAGCTAGAAAGTAGTGAGGTTTTCTTATCGGAGGAATTGCGTATGGGGCTTTGACCTGTGATTTTTGGTGCGGAAAGATCTACTGTCACCACAACAAAACCTCATTGCATAGTTGGTTTGGCTTGCTGATTACAGGAACTTACAGGCAAGAGAGCTTTTACTATGCTGATGACATTATTTCTGAAGCCCAACGTGGCCTAGGGTGGAAGTGTTTTGACCTTAGTGGTAAACAGATTGATCTCTAAGTAGATGTAGTCATTTTAAGTCTGAACCAGCGTTTTCCATGTGGCAAGCAACTGTGATGTTTCTGCTTCATTGGTGATGGTAATGCGAATTCCTTCTGGGAAAGCTCGAACGATGATATTGTTTTCAGCCAGTACTGCTGCTAGTAGATGTGCTTTTTCGGTTGGTAGCCAAATAAAGTTAGCTTCGGATGGATTGGTTCCGATCACTTGTGCGGCACGTTCGCGTTGCTCTACTGCTTCTTCGGTTCGACTTAAAAGCTCATCCACTGCATCAAGGCTAGCTAGTGCACCGGCTTGGGCCACGGAACTTACACCGAACGGAATGGCGACTTTATTTAATGCCTCAATAATGGTGGGGCTACCGAAGGCGTAACCGACACGAACTCCAGCTAACCCGTAGGCCTTGGAAAAAGTGCGCAGGCCTACGACGTTTTCATGGCGCCCAACTAGCTCTGTGGCAATGGGGGAGTCTTCGGTACGTAGATACTCAAAATAGGCCTCGTCTAAGGCAATGAGGATGTCTTTAGGTACCGCGGCTAGGAAGTCGAGAAATTCTTGCTCGGTGATGGTTGTCCCAGTGGGATTATTGGGATTGCAGACAAAAATTAGTTTTGTGTTTTCTGTCACAGCGGCTGCCATGGCGGGCAGATTAACACGGTGGGCGTCGTCAAGCGGTACGGCCACAGGAGTAGCGCCGGTGATTTGAGTGAAAATGGGATACGCCTCAAAACTACGCCATGGGAAGATGACCTCATCGCCGGGACCTGCGGTGATTTGAACTAATTGCTGGCATAAAGCAGATGAACCGCAACCAATTGCTATTTGTTCGGGGGCGAGGTCAAGGTGCTCGGCAAGCGCATGCTTTAGCTTAACGACGCCCATATCTGGGTAACGATTTGCGTCTGCAGCGGCCTCTGCCATTGCCTTTACTGCAGCGGGAAGCGGTGGATAGGTAACCTCATTGCTGGAGAGTTTGAGCGCAGTACTAAACCGCTTGCCAGGAACGTAGGAGGGGATGTTTGCAAGGTCTGCGCGGATCATCATGAAGCACATTTTAATTGCATTTGGAACTGGACGCCGGAGTGAGTTATATTAGTCGGGCTGGAGACGTGCCAGAGCGGCCGAATGGGGCTCACTGCTAATGAGTTGTCCTTTTAACGAAGGACCGGAGGTTCAAATCCTCTCGTCTCCGCCAAATGCATAAAATCCCAGCATAGATTGAATTCTATGCTGGGATTTTATTATTTCTACCCCACTGTGGGGGTGGTGTAGAAATAAAATCGGGCAGAAACTATTTCGCACTTGGGGGATTAACGCTATTTTGGGGTGAACTTGAATTTATCGAGACTATTTTATTCATAGGAGATATGTAATGAGTATACCTATCACTCATGAATCTTCATCCCATTCCCTCGTCGAAGATGCAGAGATACGCGATCCTAAAGAATGGCATCGGCAATTGATCGGACTGCTAGTGGGCATTCTGCTCGCACTCGTGATCTATTTCATTTTCCCCGAATCTGCGGTCACACTTGTTAATGAAGCTGATCCTGAGATTGAAACCAGCTACAACACCCTCCGAATTACCGCCGCTGTGGCGGTGCTCATGGGTGTGTGGTGGATGACTGAAGCTATCCCGCTAGCGGCTACAGCATTAGTGCCGCTAATTGTATTTCCACTACTTCAGGTAGTGCCCCTAGCAGATATTTCGCCACCATATGCGTCACCCACAATTTTCTTGTTTATGGGTGGGTTTATCCTAGCTCTTGGTATGCAACGCTGGAATCTGCACCGGCGGTTAGCCCTACGAGTGGTATTGATCGTAGGCACTCAACCGAAACAGTTGGTTGCCGGTTTCATGGCTGCTACGGGGTTCTTGTCCATGTGGGTTTCCAACACTGCTACCGCAGTGGTGATGCTGCCCATCGGTATGTCCGTTTTGCAATTGACAGCTGAAACCGTGGGTGGCATGCGTAATCAAAAACGCTTCGCCACTGGGCTGATGTTGGCTATTGCTTATGCGGCTTCCATCGGATCCCTCGGTACGATCATTGGCACCCCACCTAATGCATTATTGGTGGCATATATGGCCGATACACATGATGTTCATATCGGTTTCGGGCAGTGGATGATCGTCGGAGTTCCGTTAGCAGTGCTATATATGGCGATCGCGTGGTTTATTCTCGTAACACTTTTCAAACCCGAAATCGACACTATTCCTGGCGGTCGTGAACTTATCCAAAATGAGCTGAAAAAGATGGGGCCGATGAAATTCGGTGAGGTAGCTACCGCAGTGATATTCACACTCGCAGCCTGTTGTTGGGTTTTTATTCCCCTGCTGGTGGACTCTTTAGGGTGGGAAATTGAAATTGCCGATGCCGCCATAGGATTGGCTGCCGCCATGCTCATGTTTATGATTCCAGCCGATCGCAAAACTGGTATTCGGCTTATGGACTGGAAAACTACCAACGAATTACCTTGGGATGTTTTGCTGTTATTCGGCGGTGGTCTCGCATTGTCACAGATGTTTTCGGATTCTGGGTTATCCCTATGGATTGGCGAGTTGGCTTCCGGCCTCGGTTCGCTTCCACTGATCCTGCTCATTGCTGTGGTTTCTGCAATGGTGCTGCTACTTACCGAGTTCACTTCGAATACCGCAACTGCTGCGACCTTTTTGCCCATCATGGCGGGTGTTGCTATTGGCATTGGGCTCAGTGCTAATGGTGAGCAAAATATCCTACTACTGACGATTCCAGTGGCGTTGGCTGCTACCTGTGCGTTTATGCTGCCAGTGGCCACGCCTCCTAATGCCATTGCCTATGGTTCTGGCTATATCAAGATTGGCGATATGATTAAGGGCGGTATCTGGCTTAATGTCGTTGGTGTTTTCTTGGTTACAGCGGCAACCTACTTGCTGGCAATCCCAGTATTTAATATTGCATTTTAGGTTTTGACCTGCGTGTTTGTGCGTGGTAATGGTCCCGGTGTAAAGTTTTCTCCGTTGCCACGCAACAAGCGCGCCCGTAGCTCAACGGATAGAGCATCTGACTACGGATCAGAAGGTTGGGGGTTCGAATCCCTCCGGGCGCACAAGATAAAACCCCAGGTAAACACCATATTTACCTGGGTCTTTTTCGCATTTCTGACACTTCGCCGTCGTTGCGTGTGGGTTAAGTTTCAGGTCGTTAGCTCTCGTAAGGAACATAGAGGTAACGGATAGGGAACGAGGATCAGCGTTGAAATATCGGTGAGTTTGTTACATTGAAAAGATATAGTTCTGCTTAGGAAAAGGCGAGCAAAGTGGCGATCGAAGTAACAATTGAACCTGAAGTCCTGAAGTGGGCATTGGAGCGGTCTGGGCTACCTGAAAATGAGATCGAGAAACGATTCCCAAAGATGAAAGATTGGAAATCTGGTACGAAGAAACCTACTCTTCCGCAGGCTAAGAAAATTGCGGAAGCTGCTCGCCTTCCGCTCGGTCGACTTCTTCTTCCAGTTCCAACTCCTGACGAAATCGCGATTCCTGACTTCCGCACAGTCCGCAATGAAAAGGTCGATGCGATCGGGGCCAATCTGCGCGAAGTTATTCAAACTGCCGAACAGCGTCTTGGTTGGTATGCCGAGTATGCCTCCGAAATTGGTATGGAGCCACCCACGCTTCTCGGGATTGCATTGTCTACCACATCACCCAAGAAAGCGGCAGAAAAAGTTCGAGAAGAACTAGGGTGGGGCCCAACCGGACACCCGAAAGGGACAGACAAAGTCATGGACCTTGTCAACCGGATGGAAGATCATGGCCTTCTCGTGATGCGAAATTCAATTGTTGGAAATTCGACCTCACGTCGACTCGATGTGCACGAATTCCGAGGATTTACACTTCGCGAAGGTGCATATGCACTCGTTTTTGTGAATACTTCCGATAGCAAGACAGCGCAGCTATTCAGCTTGGCTCACGAACTAGGGCACGTTGCTAAAGCAGCTCCAGGGTTGTCAGGCGATCAAGGAAAAAGCAATATTATTGAGCAGTGGTGCAACAAGTTTGCTGCAGATCTTTTGA
The DNA here is from genome assembly GCA_041854705.1 of Corynebacterium sp. Classification (GTDB taxonomy): domain Bacteria; phylum Actinomycetota; class Actinomycetes; order Mycobacteriales; family Mycobacteriaceae; genus Corynebacterium. The sequence continues at coordinate 8,850 of JBHACV010000020.1, read as the reverse complement.
TCCCCGAAACAGTCATCAGGAAAGTCTCATTTGATGCTGATGGTTTGGAAGATCAGCTGGCTAGTACCGCAATTCGATTTGGTGTGAGCAGGGAAGCACTTCTTTGGCGTCTTGTAGAGCTGAAGTTGGTTCAAAAGAAAGACGCCGATCGAGTTGTTGGTCTAATTAAGGGCAAGAATGGTGTTCAAAAGACAAAGTCAGAAGGAGCCCCACCGTTCCCAGTTCTTGTTCGCGCGCGTGTTGGTCGCAGATTCCTGAGCACTGTTGCTGAGGCAGCGCAATCGGGTGATCTGTCAGAGCCTGCAGCAGCCGAATACCTTGGTATCCGTAACAAGAAGACCTTTCAAAAGGTAATGGCTCTGGTGGACGAGGCTGTGTAGTATGTACCTAATTGATTCAAACATTGTAATTGGTACATGGAACACCTATCCACCGGCCATTTTCTGTACACTCTGGAAGCAGTTTGCCGATTTGATACCCAATGGCGACTTGTACTTCCATGAAGAGGTTAGGAAAGAGCTCACCGTCTGGTCGAGCGAACAAAGTCAATGGTTTGCTGATCATGTTCCAGACAATAGGGTGATCAGGCCGACAGCCTCAGAGGTAGAGAAATACGTTCTTGTCACCAGTTGGGCTCAGTTTGAAAGAGTTCCAAAACTCAAGCAAAAGGCAGTTGACGAATTCTTGAAAGCCGCCGACTCCTGGTTAGTTGCATGCGCTATGGTCAACAACGCAACAATCGTTTCAAATGAGACCTCTGCAGTTAATAGCACCTCCAGGTTGATGCTGCCGGATGCGGCCGCGCATTTTGATGTCGCATACTTAGATTTTCTGGGATTCTTGAAGGAAAAAATCTGTCATTCTGATTGGTTATGTGCTGAATGATCACCTTAAACCGCACCCGAGGCGATCGCCAGCGATGCTGCCGTGTGGTGTAGTTCGTAGGTGTCAAGGTCGCCGATGCCGGTGTGGAGGAGGATCGTTGCCCATATTTTGCGCCAGCGTGCGGTGGTCCAGACGTGGCTGTGTTCGTCGAGGATGAGCCATGCGTCATCGTTTCGTCCGTTTGTCGCGGCTGCCAGCAGCTGTAGCACCTCTCCGTCGATGGGTACGTCTCTGTGTTTGTAGGTTTTGACGTCTCCGATGCATCTGAGGTCGTCGATGTCGCGCCGGATCGCCAGTCGCCCGCGCGATGTCCAAGTCACGTACTTTGAGGACTTTGGCTTCGTCTAGGTGCAGTCCCGTCATGAGCAATACTCGTAGCAGCAACCGAGCAGCATCAGTCGGTGCAGCTTCGAGGATGGTATTGATTTCCCAGATCTTTAGGTAACGGCGCTCCGCCTTCGCCTGCCGAGGCACGTCGCCGCTCTTGAGTGGGTTGCGGTTGATCTCGCCGAGTTCGTCGGCCATGTCGAGGAGTGATTCATGAGTATTCCGACCTTGCGCAGCTGCGACGAGCCCAGCGGTCGTGGCAATTCTCCTAGCTTCACTCCCTTCATTGTCATCAACGTAGGTAGCCATGCGGTAACTGCGGGGCGTTGGATGTCACCACAGCGCATGTTTCCCCAGACAGGTTGGAGGTAGGTTGTCCAGGTGCTGATGTAGTTGCCTCGTGTTTTCGCTGCGACATTTGATTTTGTGGCAAGTCACGGTTCCCAGATGTCTTCGAGGGTGAGGTCTGCTTTGGCTTTGGTGATCTAGGTGCCGTCTGCTTGTCCGACTTCGACGCGGGCGCAGAATTCGCGCGCGGCGTCTTTGTAGTCGAAGGTCTTTGTCACTGGGTGCCCGTTTTCCCAGCGGACTTGCCAGCGTTTGCCGACGCCCCGCCGCTTCTTGCGGGCGTTCTTGTCGGGGTTTGGGCTTGTCTAGAGGTCACGGATGTGCGCCATGGAATAAACTTCTTTCTTGCTTGGCGGCTGACAGGTGGAGGGCTCTTTCGTGTTTTCTAGAACGTCCAGCGGGGAGCAGTCTGGTTGTTGACAGCACGCTTGCGCCGTGTGATGAGGAGGGCATCGAGCACCCACCAGAAGCCGAGACCACCTGCTGTGAGAGTTTGTAGGATTCCTATGCCGATGTTTCCGAGGTAGTAGCGATGTCCACCAAATAGGCCGGTGAAGAACCAGAGGATCCACATCAACGACGAGTCGATGTGAGCTGGGGCTGGCGTTGGTTGTTGAATGGAAAATTGCTGCTGTGCAGAAAGAATGGACTGCGACGGGGCAGCTTGATATCCGGAATCCATGGGTGGGTTGATTGTAGATTCGCTGAAGCTGCCGTAATCTGGGATGCTCACAGTAGTTAGATTGGCAAGATCCCGATGGAACGGAGCATCCAGAATGCTTTGCGGCACTTGCCCGCGGAAATATTCGAAGGTGTTCTTCCGAATCCCGATCTCTCCGAAAAGCTTTGAACCTATCAGCTTGATTTTGATAAGCGTAGTGGGCTTCTCACCTCGTTTCTCGATGTGCTCGATTCCTGGACCGACGATTCTGGATGTAGGTTCGTTTAGCCGTCCTAAGACTTTGCCGGATTTGGAGAGTACGGTGACGCCAAATTCATTGCCGGTTAGGTATGCGACCTGGCAGTACTTGATCTCTGTATCAGCCTCGAATTCTTCAGGGGTTACCAAGATATCGAACACGTTATTCGGGGAATCAGTGAAATTCAGGACAAATTCATTGGCACTTGGTTCGGTCGAAGTCGAAGATTCACTGGTGGCTATCGGCTGTGGTTCAGGCTTGACGAACGATGGAATTGGGTCGGCTGCCGACCGCGGGGCCGCCTTGGACTTCTTATTAGATGAATCGCCTTGCCAGGCATTGGGGACTGCGTAGTTGTTTGGATCAGCTTCGAAGTCGACAAGTCTTCCCAATGGAGACACTTCTGGTTCAAGATCCTCATCTTCAAGCTCGTGAGCTCTCTTGACGTGAACCGTCAGTTCAGCAGCCAGGCCGGATCCTTGGATGATAGCGCGTGCGACGGAGGTCAGCCCCAGAGCATCATAATGATCCACCATAGGCATGAGCTTTTCGCTAGCAGCCTTGGTAAGTTCACCGACTCTCTCTCCATCGAGTCGAACCTCGAGGCCAATGCGCTTAGTCTTGGCGCCGAGCATCTCTTTGTGGAGAGTAACCAACAGGGCACCAGTGCCACTTGGTGGGATGTAGTCTTGGAGTACGTCGAAGTGATCAGACTCCTTGGTTACTTGGAAGGAATTCCCATAGGGGATAAGAGCCCACCCCTCAGAAGGCGGATTGTTCAATGGAACGTTGCGTCCAGGATCAAGGATCGACAAATACAAATAAAGGTTGCTATCTCTCCCTAAGAGATCACCGCTGCACCACAGTCGTGCGTTCACTTTGGGAAGGTATCCACTAGCACAAACCCGTGCGACCTCGGGGAAATAGTCTGAACTCATTTCCGAGGCGATGTAACCGAGAACATCTTTTCCATTGCGCACGGAAATGGCATGCCCATTAGTATTGTGGGGATTGTCAGGCTCAGCAACGAGGGTGACGGGGAAGTGATAGGACCCATCCGATTGCTGTTCGACAGCAAGTGCAGCACGTCGAATTTCGGTGTTGTGGTAATACTCACCGACCACATCGAGATTGTACCACTGCTTGCTCGATGGGAAAAGGTAGCTCTTCATGATTTAATCCTTTGATTAATAGATCTGACACCAGTCGTTGACGTCGATTTTTCCGGCCGCGTACAGTCGGTTCCACACCTCGAACAGCACCGGCGTGACACCCAGCTCCGCACAGATCTCCGGAGGTGGCCACCCGAACTCGTATGCGATCTGCTCCATGTTGTGGTAATCGACTAGCAAGCGAGCTGCGGATTCGTCTGCTTCTCGCTTGGTCCGTGGGCTTGAGCAGTCGTGTCCATAATGGGCATGTCCAAGTTCGTGTGCGATCGCGCACTTTCGAGTAGCAGGGTCGAGACTCCGGCGGACAATGATTGTTTGGGTTGATTTATGGAAACAGGCGTTCAGGAAACTTCCCAGCTTGTTTGACTCGACGACATTCACTCCTATGGTTTGAGCTAGCGTCTCGAGGCGTGCTTCCACGTTGCTCATTTGAAATGCTCCCTCAATGCTTGATGCATAGCTGCGGACATTTGTTCTGGGCGCATTTTCATTCGTCTATCATACTCGCGAAGAAGATCCTTAGTGGAGAGAAGTAGCAGGCGCTCCTGTGTGCTTAAGTCTTGGGTGACATCACTTGTTGGGATACGATCGCAAAGAGCCAATGCCACTGTTGTGCGTTGGCCAACATGCTGGGCGATGGTGATTATCAGATCGCTACTCAAATTGTCATCGAATGCCTCTCGCAACAACTTATCCTCTGACGTATTTGGACGTATTTGTAAGAATAGCGAGGTCAGGAAGTGGAAATGAATTACTCACTTGTCTTAGCCAATTGAGGCAACTCTCGGACATGTTTCTTCTCCTTCCGTGGGTCTAAGAAAGTCACTACAGGGTGACGTCTCAAACGGTGTCTAGGTGTAATGTTCTTCTAAGAGTTGGTAGCCTCCTGGGCGGTGACCTTCTCCTCGCCGGAATTGATCCGTTCGATGAGCGCATCGTAGTCTGGGGCCGCGACATCAGGGGTGCTTTCCAACGTCTTCGGCTTATGCGCCTCGCCGATCATGCGCGCGTCCAGTTCACTAAAACGGGGGAAGTGGCCGATGAACAGGTGTTGGCCGTCGATATCATCGGCCAGGGAATCCCACTTCTCCTGAATTGTCGCGCCCTTTAGGGTTTCGCGAATGCCAAGTCTTTCGGAGACCACTTCCTCGGCCGTCAGGAACCCGAGCTCAACGAGGGCATCTACCGGTGCTATCCCATATGCCCGTGCGATGGCGATGACATTCTCCGCCGTCGTCTCCCCACGCTGCGCATGTCGAATCAGGGTTGTCGGGGTAATTCGCGCCTGTTTGGCGGCCACAGTAGGCGTCGGTGCGCCGGGAAGGGAGGATAACCAGCTGTTTATATCCATAGTTGCATTATGCACTTGATTGGTGCCAATAGCAATACATTTTGCAATTCCCTTGACATAATGCCACTGTAAATACATGATGCAATTAGAGGTGCGGAACGAAATTCAGGAGACGGGATGGAGAACCTGAAACTACGACCTGACACCCTTGATGAGCTCGCAGCCGAGCTCGGCACCACCAGCAGCCAAGAAGCAGCACTACTGCTTGGAATCACCACCGAGCAACTAGAAGAACTCAGCTACAGCGGCGCAGTCGCGCTGGACACGGCGGCAGCGTTTGTTGAACGAGCTTAACAGCTACAGCAGGCCGTGGACACGATCACCGACGCCGCGGCCTAGTGGCCGACAACTGTAGGCATCGGAAAGCAAGAAGAAAAAGGAGAGAAGCGATGGGGTGGATTCCGTTAAGTCCAAGCAAGGTGGACGAACTCGAGAAGTCTGCAGTAGAACCCAGCTTCGTGGCGACGAAGAGGAAGGAGCTGCTGCAGACACTAGAGAGAAAGAAGATCGCGGATCTGCAGGACTCTGATCTTCAGTACATTCGGCCAGTTTTCTCGCTCAAGAACCGAGATGCGCTCTTCAAGTTGGTCGATGTGCGCAGCAAGCGTCTGAAGCATTCCAACGACGAGTCGAACTTCCGCCTCATGACTGTCCGCAGAATCAAGAATTTTCTGGGCATCGGATATTGACCGTGCCGCAGTAATAAGCGGTCTTTGAGACATCAAAATCACCTCACTTTCTGGGGAAGCGTCCACAGGGTGAGTGAATCGCAAAACTGGCTCCTGTGCACGGGGAAGGTGCAGGAGCCAAGGAATCAAGAAAAACAAAACGCCTAGGCAGGTTACAGCTGCCTAGGCGAAGAAAACAAAGAAAGGATTGATTGATGAAAAATACTACCACCCTAGAGCGCTACTACTCGCCCGTTGAGGCTGCGCAGCTGCTGGGACTCAATGAGTAGACGGTACGCAGGTATCTCCGCCAAGGCCAGATCCGCGCAGTGAAGCTTAGGACTTCGCCGCGTCAGCAGAATGCTCCATGGAGGATTCTGGGTTCTGCGATTACCGAGTTCATGGAAAGGAATGTGGCATGAACGAGAGCCGATTCAGTGCCGCGGTTTGTCGCCGGAGTTGGTCGAACAGATCCGTGAGCGACTTCTGGAGCTGAAAGCTGAGTGGGAGCGAGATAGGCAGGCTCCATATGTGGCCGTTATTCAGCGGTTGACCGCGATTATCGGTATTGAGACTGTCGAGATCGCTCTGGAGGTGATTGCTCGCACTGTCGTGGCGTATTCGGAGGTGCTGACCGTGCTGATCAATGGCCACGGCGAGCAACCGTGAGCTGACAGCTAGCAAAGGAAAGGACAACTATCATGACTACGATCACGCCAAATAACGTGGCTAACCCAAACTACATTGCGTCGGCTAGGCCGCCTGAGGTTGCGCTCAAAAGGCATCGATGAAATCACAGGAATAGCTCAACCGCGCCAGGGTCGAGGAACTACGCCTCTGACTACTAGCACTACGGCGCCAACTACGAGTACCACTGTGCAGGAAGCAGAACCAGCACAAGCAACCCCGGCTGCTGAACAGCAGCAATACAGTCCACCAGCACGGACAACCTTCGACCCAAACAGCGCCGATGGCTATGGGCCCGGACAGCAACTTCCGCCGTTATGTGAGCGTTTTCCAGGACAGTACGACTGTGATGGAAACCCGATCGCTCCAGCTACCCCTAGCGAATGCATTGGTTTTGGGTGCTCCCCTGAGCAGGATGCAGAACTTGCACGGATTGAGCACGATACAACTGCGCAGTTCTGGGAGTGCATGAATGCGGGCGGTACCCAAGAAAGTTGTCTTCAGTAGTCTGGTCATTGGGATAGGCATTGGCGCCCCAACCAAAACCGCCCTCCCCGTGAAAAATGCAGCGGGAGGGCGTCGTAAAGCTGGTGGGTGAGTGGTGTTATTTGATTGCTACTGCTACAGCTTTCACGGCGGCGCTGACTGCGGGTGCCACTCGGGGATCTAGCGGTGATGGGACGATGTGTTCGGCATCGAGTTCGTCACCTACGATGTCGGCGATGGCTCGGGAGGCAGCGAGTTTCATGGCGGAGGTAATCCTTGTTGCATTTGCTGCGAGTGCGCCGTGGAAAACACCGGGATAGGCCAGTACGTTGTTGATTTGGTTGGGCATGTCGGAGCGGCCGGTAGCTACGACTGCGCCGTACTTGTAGGCCAGCTCAGGCCGGATTTCTGGGTCTGGGTTGGCCAGGGAGAACAAGATTGGATCGGATGCCATACGCTGGAGGTCTTTTTCGTGCACATGGCCACGAGATAGACCGATGAAAGTATCAGCACCTTCTAGGGCCTCGGCAATGCCACCCTTAATCCGGCGGGGGTTGGTGATTTCTGCCAGTTCTTGCTTGATCTGATTCAGCGGTTTGCGTTCTGGGTGGATGATGCCACGTGAATCAAGAACGACAACGTCTTTTACACCAGCAGCAATGAGCATTTTGGCGCAGGCTACGCCAGCTGCACCGGCACCAGAGATCACGACCTTTAGGCTCTTGAGGTGGCGGCCTAATAGCGTGCAAGCATTACGAAGCGCGGCGGTGGTAACAATGGCGGTACCGTGTTGGTCGTCATGCATGACTGGGATATTGAGGTGTTTGCTCAAGCGACGCTCCAATTCGAAACACCTAGGTGCCGAAATGTCTTCCAAGTTGATTGCGCCGAATGAGGGCGCGATGTGGCAAATGGTTTCGAAGAGCTCGTCCACATCGGTGGTGTTAATCACGATGGGAACCCCATTAAGGCCAACAAAGCGTTGGAACAGCTGTGCTTTTCCTTCCATTACCGGCAAGGCAGCTTGGGGGCCAATGTCACCAAGGCCTAGTACCGCGGTGCCGTCACTAATGATGGCAACGTTGCGGCCCGCCCATGTGTAGTCGTGGACGAGGGAAGGGTCTTCATGAATGGCTTCGCATACCCGAGCAACACCAGGAGTATAGGCAATGGAAAGGTCACGTACGGTTTCCAAATTCATTTTGGAGGTAGTGGCGATCTTTCCACCTAAGTGTGCATTGAAAACTTCCGCATCGGTGAGTTCGGAAAAATGACGAGCTGTGGAATTGAAACTGGCAAAGTCGTGAGCAGGAGTACCATTTTTGGGTTGATCAGTTTCGGCGGTGTTTGAATCGGACATGAAACCACTTCCTTTTTGTGGGAAAAACAGCAATACAGAAAAGTCTAGGACACATCCTCTGGTGTTATTCCTGTTGAGTGCCCAAAATGTGAGAAAAAAGACAATATTCATGCCCGAATGTTTTTATTTGCATACTTGCTATTAGTTTTGCTGAGGTAAGAGGAAGCTCCCCGTCTTTGGTGGTGATTCAGATTTTCAGTCGACGCTCATTAAAAAATATCTATATAGTTGGTAGAAGATTATTGGTGGGCAGGGATATTTTTCCCTGCCCATATGCAACTTCTGAGAAGAAAGAGCAGTGCTTTATGAGTAGCTTCAATCCAACCCTCACCCTAAACAATGGCGTGGAAATGCCTGCCCTTGGATTGGGGGTTTATCAATCAGCACCCGAAGAAACAACTGGAGCGGTGCAAATTGCATTGGAATTGGGGTATCGACTCGTCGATACCGCAGCAGTGTACTGCAATGAACGTGAGGTCGGGGAGGGGATTCGACGAGCTGCTGTTGATCGGTCTGAGATTTTCCTAACCACTAAGCTATGGATCGCAGATTTTGGTTATGACGAAGCGCTCGCGGCATTCGACGCCAGTTTGCGCCGATTGAACACTGACTACGTTGACCTCTATCTGTTGCATTGGCCAATGCC
>JBHACV010000019.1:0-35503 GCA_041854705.1 Corynebacterium sp. | reverse complement strand
CGCTAGACACACCACGACACAAACTTGTCGGGATTGCGCGTAACACTCAGCTGTGGGCAAACCTGGCAGATAAGCACTCACAGCAAACAGTTAACGTCTGGTAGTCAACAAGCCAGTAAAACCCACAGGTAGCAATTATCTGAAGATCACCTAGTAACCATCTTCCTATTGTGCCGATAATGTACATTATGTCATTTTACATCTGCCCTGGGAACGTCAAGGCCAAAATCTACGAACCCAGCTAGGCTGCTTTAAATTTGCAGCTACTGTGTTCCCTATGGGTGCTGGGCAACGATATATCTTGGCTACCGACGGCCACGGCGTGGCCTTGTGGCAACCAGCAGCTGCACCGCGTCAAGTGCACCTATGCGAAACAGCGCCTCCTTGAGCGCCAACTGGAAAATCCACAAGTTCCGATAAACCTTGTCAAAGCCCGCGGCGGCAGCTTCACGTAGTTTTCCCTCAAACGTTTCCCGTTGCATTTTCAGTCCGTGGATATAATGCTCACCAAAGTGTCGTTGCTCAATAATCCGCAAATTGGTGTGGACGTCGAAAAGCTTATGGAGTTCCTCACAATCAAGATGATGCAGTGCTGGTGCTACATAGGCGCGGATTACATCAAGACTCCGATCAGCCGCTGGTGTAAATCCATTGCTACGCACCACGGTTTGTAGAGCAATGTATCCCCCACGCGCCAGCATTCGATCAAGACAGCGCACATAGGATCGCTGAACCTTCTCGCCGAGCAGTTCCAGTTTTTCCACACTGGTGACCACATCATAATTCGATGGCCATGTACGTTCATTTGGCAGGATTGAATCCATTAACTCAACATGCACACTGGAATCAATCTCAGCCATGTCCAGAACCTCCCGTACCGCTTGGGCACGAGCTGCATCTGCGGTAAGCACATCCACTGTCGCTTGACGTTGCGAAGCCGCTATGGGAAGTGCAGCGCCGGAGCTGGGGAAATCCAACATGTGGGTGCCCATCCCTACCCGAGCAAGATCTAATAGCATGCAGACTGTTCGCAATTGAGCATCGGCCAGATCGGCACGCTCAACCAATGTAGGTGCCGATAGTTCAGTGACGTCGACGAAGTGAGCTGCTGGCTCTGCTCCCCGCCCAGCTCCAGGCACATAGCTTTTGACTTGGGTACGCACCGTGGTAGGAACCCCAGAAGCAAAGACCGTTCCATGAGCACTCATACCATCGCCGGAAAACAATCGCACTAAGGCATCAGGCACCTCAGCGCCAGAATAATCACCACCAATGGTTGCCCGTCCGATACGAGGCCGATACTCTGCTTGCAGTAGACGAACTAGCACCTCAACGAGTCGTTCACTACCCCACTCTTCAGCCATAAACCCCTCGGCTAAACCGAGCCAGCCAGCATTAGCGATCCGTGAGAAAAGCTGCTCATGGAACACCGTGAGATCAGGATCCTGTCCTTCGAGGACAAAACCGGCATTGTCACATGCTGCGGCGAATTCGGCTTCCGCTCGCCGTGCTTTGGTCCCAGAGAAAAACCCACCGGGAATCTCTACTATTCCTGGCCATGCCTGGGCGTCGATGCCAGCCAAATGATCACCATTGGCCATTTGCAATGGACGCACGCAATACTCCTTGGTTAAACGACTTACTGATACTTAAATTGTGTCTAACATAGTTTAAAACCTATAACTTGAGTTTCCTTGTGCCACACCGCAATCGCAAATTATGGTACTACCCAATCTTCTATCCCCTTGCTGTACACCTGACAGTTTCCCAGTTGACGCCGCTGGTGGCGTGGTGCTCTTACTAATTTTTAGGAATAGGTGAAATCACTCAAAAAGGGTTAACATGGTTGAAATCACAGTCGCAATCGGGCGATAGCCCACTATGTTAAAGCTTGAGCCGATGTGCTCAAACGTGAGGAGAATCTTTACACATGTCTGAAACCCCGTTTCGTCCCGAAGGTGGTCGGCATCATGTCGTGGTCATCGGCTCTGGTTTCGGTGGCCTTTTTGCTGTTCAGAACCTAAAGAACGCCGACGTTGATATCACCCTCATCGACCGGACCAATCATCACCTGTTCCAACCATTGCTATACCAGGTGGCAACTGGGATCTTATCCTCAGGTGAGATTGCGCCCTCGACGCGACAAATTGTTGCCGAGCAAGATAATGTTGGCGTAATGAAAGCCGAGGTTATCGATATTAACACCACGGATAAAACGGTGATGGTAAAACTTGGCCAAATTGACAAGCTCATCTCCTACGATTCCCTCATCCTTTCTGCTGGTGCTGGCCAGTCCTATTTCGGCAACGACCATTACGCTGAGTTTGCTCCCGGAATGAAAACGCTTGACGACGCCCTTGAATTGCGTGCACGCATTGTTGGCGCATTCGAACGCGCCGAATTGTGTGATGATCCAATTGAGCGAGAACGCCTATTGACGTTTGTTATCGTTGGTGCTGGCCCTACTGGTGTAGAACTCGCTGGTCAAGTTGCAGAGATGGCACATCGTACCTTGTCTAACGCCTTCCGCAGGTGTAATCCTGCCAATGCAAAGATCATCCTCCTCGATGGCGCCTCCCAGGTACTGCCACCATTTGGGAAACGGCTGGGGCGGAACGCTCAGCGATCCTTGGAGAAAATCGGGGTTACAGTCAGACTTAACGCGATGGTCACCGATCTCACAGAGAGTACGGTTTCTTATAAGTCCACCGTTGATGGTTCGGAGTACACCATTGATTCATATTGCAAGATTTGGTCGGCGGGAGTGGCTGCTTCCCCACTGGGCAAACTAGTAGCAGATCAACTCGGCGCCGAACTTGACCGGGCAGGCCGTGTGATGGTCAATTCTGATCTCACCGTTGGTGATGACAAGAATGTTTTTGTCATTGGTGACATGATGAATTATCAAAACCTTCCTGGTGTGGCGCAGGTTGCAATCCAAGGTGGCGAATATGTGGCTGAGCAGATTGCTGCAGAGGCCAATAATAGCCAGACTCCAGCAGATCGAGAGCCCTTTGAATATTACGACAAGGGATCCATGGCTACCGTCTCTCGGTTTAATGCTGTGGTTAAGATGGGGAACGTAGAGATCACAGGCTTCTTCGGTTGGGTTCTATGGCTGATCGTGCACGTAATGTTCTTAGTTGGATTCCGTAACCGTTTTTCTGCCCTAGTGTCATGGGGTATTAATGTCATTTCTCGGAAGCGTTGGCATCTGGCGACCACCCGCCAACAGTTGCATGCACGCACTGCCCTAACCAAGCTCTCGGATCGAATTAGTAGCAAGGAGCTAAAACCTATCGAGCTTTTGGATACCGAGCAGTACCGCGCGCCTTCAGACTCTTAAATTTTAATAAACCGCGACCATACAGGGGTAATCTACGCAGAAATCCTGCTGATTAACTTCCGATGTGGCGCGGTTTTACTTATTCTCTTCTTAACAACCATGAGGAGAATGACTTATGTTTCAACCCAGAGTTCTGTCCATCGCGGGCACCGACCCGACCGGTGGCGCTGGCATCCAAGCTGATATAAAAGCGATCGCAGCAGCAGGTGGTTATGGCATGTCGGTCATCACTAGCCTTGTGGCTCAAAACACCCAAGGGGTGAGGATGATTCATACTCCCCCCATGGAATTTCTCACCGCCCAATTAGAAGCTGTTAGCGATGATGTGACTATCGATGCCATCAAAATCGGCATGCTGGGTGATACTGACACTATTGACACAGTCCGAGCTTGGATGGAAAAGAATCCTCATCGGCTGGTTGTGGTGGACCCAGTAATGATTGCGGCCTCTGGCGATCGCTTACTAGCAGAGTCAGCCGAATCAGCACTCAAAGAATTTCTGGAATTAGCTACAGTAGTCACTCCAAATATTTTGGAGCTTGCAATGTTATGTGAAACTGATCCACCACAAACGATGGCGGCAGCCATTGACCTTGGGCAAGCATTGGCGGATGAACGAGACCTAATGGTCATCGTCAAAGGTGGCCAGTTACAGACTTATCTAGCCTCTAACGCAGCGGTTTTCCCGACGCGGACTGGCCGCTTCCCTATCCAGATTAATGCGCCGCGAATTAGTACCAATAACACTCATGGTACTGGTTGCTCTTTGTCGTCAGCTTTGGCTACTCGTTTAGCTCATGGTGAAGATCTTGCGCCTGCTTTGGAGTGGACTACCTCGTGGCTTGGGGAGGCACTGCGTGGGGCTAATTCGCTTAATGTAGGGAAAGGGCATGGCCCGATTGACCACTTTGCACAAATCCGTCGGAAAATTCGGAATTTTTAGGTACGGCGCAAAATGGTTACCAGGAAATCGGAGTCAGGTTCAAAGGGCCTAAGTCCCCAAGTAGAAAATTTTCCATCGACTATAAAGCCTACTGTTTGAGCAGTGGTGAGAAAATCTGTGAAGTCCCATCCGCGGCCAGCGCCGTAGCCGATAACTGCTCGTCCTGCGGGGTGGAGGGCATCAAAAAGGTGGGTTAAGGCGGTTTGTCGTCCGTTGGTAGGTAAAAATCCCATGACATTTCCTGCCGAGACAATCAGGTCGAAATTCTGTTCAGGAATTGGGTCAAGGCATAGGTCGCCAACATAGAATCGGGCGTTTGGGACTTCATTGCGTGCGATGTCAATGAGCACGGGATCGAGATCGGTGCCGACTACGTCATGACCTTGGTTTGCTAAATAACCAGTGATGCGTCCTTGACCGCAGCCAGCATCAAGAATTTTGCTACCGCGATCGGCGAGGGCGTCGATCAGGCGTGCCTCTCCTACGATGTCATCACCACGAGCTGCCAGCATACGCCAGCGATTGGCGTAATTAACAGAGTGATTTGGGTTCTTTTCGATCAGTTCTTTCCAGGTTGGCATGACTAATGAGTCTAACCTGATATGCCCACTTTGTCTTTTGCCGCCATTGTGTGATGATGACGCTGATCATTTTTTCAATGTGGTTAAGATGGGGCTATGCTACAGCCTAAGCAACAATCAAATGGAACTCGGCCTATTGATATCACACTTTTTGGGGCAACTGGTTTTGTTGGCCGTCTGACTGCTTTTTACCTTGCTAATTCCTCGGATGCAGCAGGATTATCTATTGCATTGGCGGGGCGAAACCACAATGAGCTAGTACGGCTCAAAGAATCATTGGCTCATGCCCATCCACATACCAGTGACTGGAAAATCGTTGAGGCTAATGCCATTTCTACTGATGATATGGATCAGTTGGCTCACACTTCTACTGTGGTTATTTCGACTGTGGGGCCATATACCCGCTATGGGTCAGCTGTGATCGCAGCTTGTGCTCAAGCTGGAACTCACTATGTTGATCTGTGCGGTGAAGCTTTGTTCATTCGTTCTATGATTGATGGTTTTCAGACAACTGCCCAAGCGTCTGGAGCCCGAATTGTGACATCCTGCGGATTTGATTCTGTGCCTTCTGATATGGGGGTATGGTTTTTGTCACGTAAAGCACATGAGCCTTTAACTAAGGTGACCATGATCCTAGAAGAGCTCAAAGGTGCGGTCTCGGGTGGGACGTTGGCCTCAATGTTAGAGGTTAGCAATGCTGCGCGGGAATCCAAGGCTGCGGCTCAATTGCTTTTTCATCCGAATTCCTTGTGTCCAGATCCTTATGCTGAGCCTATCACTGAGGCATCGCCACTTGGGGACATGGTGATAGCAGAATTTGAGGGACGATGGCTTGGTCCATTTTTCATGGCGCCGTTTAATACTCGGATTGTGCGTCGTAGTCACTCGCTTTTTGAGCATGCTTACGGTAAGGATTTCCAGTATCGGGAGGCACTGGCTATGGGTGCTGGCTGGCGTGCAAAGCTTAAAGCTCAGGGGTTGCTTGTAGGGCTTGGTGTTGGGATGAAGGTACTTACTCATCCTTGGTTGGGCCCTAAGGTTTTGAGGTTCCTTCCGCAGCCAGGAGAGGGCCCAAATAAGCAGCAGCTGGCTTCTGGTTGTTTTGATATCACTTTCGTGGGGCTGACTGAAACTGGTCGGCGAGTGACAGCTAATGTGCGTGCCGAAGGTGACCCGGGTTATCAGGTCACATCGATGATGCTGTCCGAGGCTGCGCTGTGCTTAGCTCAAGATTCTGGTTTGGGCCCTGCTGGGTTCGGAACTCCAGCTACTACTCTTGGTGTTTCCTATCTTGAGCGTCTCCGACGTAATGGTATGGCGTTTCGTTAAATCTTGTCGACGACCAAAGTGCGTAAAGTTGCTCGGGCTGCAAGGTGGTCGCGGTGGAACATGAGCACTTCAATGAGTTGGGTACGGCGGCCTGCTTGAATCACTTTAGCTTGGGCAGAGATGACGCCAGCTGGTACTTGGGCAATGAAATCGGTGGTGTTGTTGACACCAATTACCATCGTGCCACCGGCGGCAACAATGCCCATGACTGAACCGACGGTTTCAGCGATGGCGCAGAAAACGCCGCCGTTAACTACGCCAGACACTTGCAGATGCTCGTGTGCTACGTGTAATTCTGCGGCAACAAGATCTTTGTTTACTTCGGTAAAGCGCATGCCGAGTGAGGTGCTGTATCCTCCGTTAAGATCATTCAGGTGGTTTAGTTCACGTATGTGTAGCCCTTCTGGCCGTATGTTTTCTAGTAGTGCGCACAACTCTTTGGTTGTATCTGGTATTTCCGTATGTGAAGGCATAGTGATCAGCCTACTGAAGCTTTTCAGGACACGAAACTACTGCCCTATCTCAGTTGTGCTCACGCTGATGTTCTATTTTTGGTTGTCTGCGCAGCTCATTTAGGGTTTAGCTGTGTAGTTTGTTGTATGGCGGGTAATTGAAATAGTGCCCGAGGTCGCACCCCTTACTGTGCGTGGTAGTAGTTAATGTCTGCCCCCAATGTACTGGGAGCGTTGGTTGTGGATGTGGTTTGTGGAGTTTAGTTCCCATACCACAAGCTGTCTGCCTAGTTTTACTAACTACCTTTGTCCTAAAACACATCGACCATCAAAAGCTATATAGGTTCTGAACTCTTGATATTTAAATCCATTCGGTGGGTAGATGGGTGGGTGAGGTAAGCTTAGAAAACATGACTGATAATGGTAACCTTGCGCAGATCGGCGTCGTCGGTCTCGCAGTGATGGGCTCCAACCTGGCACGTAATTTCGCACGCAATGGGCATACTGTGGCGGTGTATAACCGTAGTGTTTCCAAAACCCATGACCTCATAAAAAATCACGGTTCAGAGGGAACCTTCCTGCCTGCTGAAACAATCGAAGAGTTCGTGGCTTCTTTGGAAAAACCGCGCCGTGCCATCATCATGGTGCAAGCTGGCCCTGCCACTGATGCAGTGATAAACCAACTGGCGGATGCTATGGAGGAAGGCGACATTATCATTGATGGTGGTAATGCGCTTTATACCGATACGATTCGTCGTGAGAAAGAAATTGCTGAGCGTAATCTCAATTTCGTTGGTGCTGGAATTTCTGGTGGTGAGGAGGGTGCGCTCAATGGTCCATCCATCATGCCTGGTGGCCCGCAATCAAGCTGGGAAGCACTTGGTCCGTTGCTGGAGTCTATCTCGGCGAAGGTTGATGGGGTTCCATGTGTGACTCATATCGGCCCTGATGGTGCTGGGCACTTTGTCAAGATGGTTCACAATGGCATTGAATATGCTGATATGCAGGTCATTGGTGAGGCCTACCAGCTGCTGCGTTATGGCGCTGGTATGTCTCCGGTAGAAATCTCCGAGGTTTTCCGTACCTGGAACGCTGGTGATTTGGACTCTTATTTGATTGAGATTACTGCTGAGGTACTTTCTCAGGTGGATGCTGAAACTGGGACTCCGCTGGTTGATCTTATTGTTGATGCTGCAGGTCAAAAAGGCACTGGTCGGTGGACTGTTAAAGCTGCATTGGATCTTGGGATCCCTGTTACTGGGATTGGTGAAGCTGTCTTTGCGCGGGCACTGTCTGGAGCTACTACTCAGCGTCAAGCCACCATTGGTAACCTGCCAGCTGGTGAATTAACCACCCTTGATGAGCTGGGGGTAGATAAAGAGAGTTTTGTCGAAGATGTTCGACGTGCGCTTTATGCCTCAAAGTTGGTTGCTTACGCCCAAGGGTTTGATGAAATCAAAGCTGGGTCCGCCGAATATGGTTGGCAGGTTGATCCCCGTGATCTTGCAACTATTTGGCGTGGTGGCTGCATCATTCGGGCAAAATTCCTCAATCGGATTCGCGAAGCGTACGACACCAATCCAGAATTGGAAACACTCTTGTTAGATCCCTATTTTAAGGGTGAGTTAACTAGCCTCATTGATTCGTGGCGCCGAGTGGTAGTGTTGGCTACTCAGACTGGATTGCCCATTCCGGTTTTTGCTTCCTCACTCTCCTACTACGATAGTCTCCGGTCAGATCGGCTACCAGCAGCACTTATCCAAGGTCAGCGTGATTTCTTTGGTGCACATACCTATCAGCGTGTGGATAAGGAAGGAAGTTTCCACACTTTGTGGTCTGGTGACCGCAGTGAGATAGAGGTATAGCTTTATTTCGGTCATTGGCTTTACCACCCTGTTGTCACAGCATGTGTTATGTGTTTTCGACAATTGGGTGGTTTTCCTTAAGCTAATGCACCTGACGTTTCTGGTTACCTGTGTGGTTTTTAACTGTGTAGCATGAGGACAATGACCTCTTTCGCAGCCTTGGGTTTATCGCCGCTAATCATTAAACAGCTTGGCAATCACAATTTCACTGTGCCGTTTCCCATTCAACAAGCAGCAATTCCCGATGCGTTGGCAGGAAAAGACCTTCTCGGTCGTGCCCCAACTGGTTCTGGAAAGACTTTGGCCTTCGGATTACCAATGCTCGATCGGTTAGCAGCCAGCGGTGTTTCTGTGCCACGGAAACCACGCGGGCTTATTGTGGTACCTACCCGAGAACTTGCTCTACAAATCCAGGATCGGCTCAGTACGTTGGCTCAGCCGTTAGGGCTAAGAGTGTTGGAATTGGTTGGTGGTGTAAACCTCAATAAGCAAATACGGTTACTCGCTGCTCCGGTCGATATTGCAGTGGTTACCCCAGGAAGAGCGCAACAGCTTTTACAGCTTGAGCAGCTTGATTTCTCTCATGTTGTCATCACCGCCATTGATGAGGCTGATCACATGGCTGATGTTGGCTTTTTACCACAGGTGTCGGATTTACTGCGTGCAACACCTGCCCACAGCCAGCGTATGTTGTTTTCGGCAACATTAGATGAGGATGTGGCAGCGCTTGTTGAGGATTTTCTGGATGAACCTGTCACCCATTCAACAGCTGATGTGAGCGCCGCTGTGGATACTATGACCCATATTCGGCTACAGGTGGCAACTAAGGAAGAAAAAGATGGTCTTGTTCGTCGTATTGCGCAACGTGAGGGTAAAACCATCATGTTTATGCGCACCAAGTATAACGTGGATCGACAGGTCAAGAAGCTTCGGCGCCTCGGCTTAGATGTTGCTGGGCTACATGGCAATATGGGCCAAACCACTCGCACCCAGGTGATTGACGGGTTCACTAGGGGGACGATTCCAGTTTTAGTGGCAACTGACATCGCTGCTCGTGGTATTGATATTTCTCAGGTGGACCTGGTGGTTCACATCGACCCACCAGCAGAGCACAAAGGCTATCTTCATCGTGCAGGTCGTACTGCCCGAGCTGGCTCAGTTGGCACGGTGGCAACTATCGTGTTGCCTACCCAAATTAAAGAAGTAGATCGGCTCTTGAAAACTGCGGGTGTGTCGGCACAGACCTTTACGCTTGCTCCTGACTCCCCCCAGCTCGATCGGTTGGTGGGGCCTGCTATGGCTGTGGTCAGCGATCAGCAACCAGTGTTGAAAAAACAACAACTACCTCGGCGGAAAACTGAGGGAAAAGCACCGACTGCTGACGTCGAAAAGCGAAATAAAAGGCGAACTGACAATCAGCAACAGCGCAACCGCAAACAGAAAGCTCATCGTTCCGCTTGGGGTGGTGACCCACAGGTGACCAGTCGCGGTTCACAGAATAGTCAGGGTAAGAATCGGCGTAGGCGGGTGCGGAGTGGTTTGCGGTAAAGGTCTGTGAAAGTTCGGCTAAAATTTGTGCTAATCGAGAAAGGCTGTAAAACACGGCAGTTGTAGAACAACCGACTGCCTAGGTAACGATGGACATTGTCATATCTCTCCTCTCGCTGGTTGGGTTCATCCTGCTCACTGCGAGTACCGGACTTTTTGTTGCGATCGAGTTCGCGTTGACTGGGCTGGAGCGCTCAGTTATCGATCAGGATGTTGCTACCCGTGGGGATAAACGGTCCCTTGCGGTGAAGCGAGACTATCAAAATCTTTCTTTTGTGCTATCTGGGGCACAGTTGGGAATCACGGTGACCACCTTGGCCACCGGTTTTTTGGCAGAACCCATTTTGGCCAAGTTTTTGAAACCAGTGCTTGAGTGGGCGCAACTACCAGACTCACTATCTACTCCCACCGCTTTAGTATTAGCGCTCATCATTGCGACTTTCTTGTCAATGGTTTTTGGCGAGTTGGTGCCTAAGAATATTGCTATTACTGACCCACTTGCGACTGCTCGATTCGTGGTGGGACCGGTACATGCTTTTAATGTGGTGTTAAAGGGCTTCATTAATCTGCTCAATCGAACCGCTAATGCTTTGGTACGTAAGATCGGCATTGAACCTGCAGATGAACTTGCCACTGCTCGTTCCACACAGGAACTAACTGCTTTAGTGCGTAATTCCGCTGAATCTGGTGGAATTGATCTAAATACTGCCCAGTTTTTGGATCGATCTTTACGCTTCGGAGAGACGACCGCCGAAGAGCTTATGACTCCTCGGTCGACGATTGAGACTTTGGATCATAATGACACTGTGGCAGATCTCATTGCTCTTGCGCTACAGACTGGGCATTCTCGGTTCCCAGTAGTTCGTGGTGACCTTGATGACACCATAGGCATTGTCTATTACAAAGATGCTTTTGATATTCCTGCTGCTAAGCGGGCTACCACTCTACTATCTACCTTGGCACGGCCGGTACCGGTAATACCAGAATCGCTAGATGGTGATGCAGTTTTAAATGCTGTTCGTGACGCTGGTTCCCAAGTGGTTTTGGTTGCTGATGAATATGGAGGTACCGCTGGATTAATTACGATTGAAGACGTTATTGAAGAGATTCTAGGTGAAGTGTATGACGAACATGATGATCTGGAAGCCGAGCGAGATTTCGAGCGTTTTGGTAAATCTTGGGCAGTTTCTGGGTTGGTGCGTATCGATGAGCTTGAAGAAAAAGTAGGGTATGTTGCTCCCGAAGGCCCTTATGAAACGCTTGGGGGGTTAGTCATGGCGCAACTTGGTCGGATTCCGAAAGTCAATGATGAAGTAACTTTACCCGAATCACCCTCACCCTATTTAGCAGAATTTACCTCTGGTTTTAGTCACCGATGGACGGCTAAAGTGGCAGCGATGGAAGACATGCGGGTGGATAAGGTCATCATGTCCCCAAAGCTGGAGAATGAAACGCAGCGCACCCAAGCACAAGAAGGTGAAAAATAGTGGGAATTTTCACTACCCTTGTCATGATTATTGGGTTGCTATTGGCCAATGCATTTTTTGTTGCAGCAGAGTTTGCTTTGATTTCCTCACGACGCGACCGCATTGACAGTTTGATAGCTGCTGGTAGATCTGGGGCCAGTCGTGTTCTATATGCCACCGAACATTTATCTATCATGTTGGCTGCCTGCCAGTTTGGTATTACGATTTGCTCATTGATTTTGGGTAAAGTTGCAGAACCTGCCATCGCTCATTTCATCGAAGAGCCCTTTAAAGCTCTTTCGGTACCTGAGCAGTTCCTCCATCCAGTGTCGTTTATCATCGCACTGGCAATCATTACGTTCCTGCATATCTTGTTTGGCGAGATGGTTCCTAAAAATATCGCACTAGCTGGCCCAGAAACCTTGGCGATTTGGCTTACCCCTGCTCTTTTAGCTTTCGCCACCATTGCGCGGCCTGCCATTAGCCTAATGAACTGGGTGGCACGGATCACGTTAAAACTTTTTGGTATTGAACAGCGTGATGAATTAGACGCTACAGTTGATCCCCTACAGCTAAAAACCATGATTTCAGAGTCCCGGTCTGAGGGGTTACTGGATGCTGAAGAACACGCTCGGTTGAGCAAGGCATTGCGGGCGGATCGCTCCTTATATGATGTCATGATTCCGCTGCAGCGAGTACGGACTGTAGATTTTGGCAAGAATGGCCCACAGATTTCGGAGTTAGAAGCGGCAACAGTTGATACAGGTTTTTCCCGTTTCCCAGTTAAAGGCCGTGATGGTTCGTTCGTCGGCTACGTTCACGTTAAAGACATTCTGGATCGGTATCATGATAATTCCACCCCAGCTGCGGATGCGATTGTCCACCGAGCAGAAATCCGTCCATTGCTCAATATTGATGCCGAGGACACCCTTGATGAGGCTTTACACACCATGCACCGAAAATCCGCACATATGGCGCAACTCCGCGATCAAGGTGAACTGGTTGGGGTGGTGACCTTGGAAGATTTGATTGAAGAATACTTGGGCACTTTCGCCGACTGGACTCACGAGCAAAACGACTCATGAACGTTTTAACTGAGTCCGAATGGCGACTTCGCGAAGCCGAACACCGTGACCGCGCCAAGCAATGGACCACCGATCATCTCGCCCGCCGACGGGCAGGACACAAGCACCCAGTTTTTGATTTCCTCTTCGAGTATTACCCCATTAGAGCTGCACATTTAGAGCGTTGGCACCCAGGTTATGGGACTGCATTGGCAGACCCCCAGCAGGAGGCAAAACAGGCAACATGGAAATACTATCGCCGTGAAAATGGTGTGGTTTTTGCTGATGCGCAGTTGTTTCTACGCCAACGACAAAAGTCGCTGGTGTTCATCAAGACCTTGCTTGAACAAACTTTGACCAATCCAGCTCATTTCGATTGTTTCGGCTTGCATGAGTGGGCAATGGTGTACCGCACCACCCAACCGCGACATGATTTACCCTTACGGTTGGGCGCTTCAGGTACCGACCGGGTGGTAGCGGAAAACTCCCTACGGTGCACCCATTTCGATGCATTCCGATTCTTCACCCCTGCGGCAGTGCCGCTTAATTTCACCGTGCTTGATCGCGATAGCCAAACTCATTTTGAACAAAAAGGCTGTCTCCATGCCACCATGGATCTGTATAAGTGGGCTACGAAACTAGCCCCACTGGTTCCAGGTGAATTATGGCTCGACTGTTTTGCATTAGCGTGGGATGCCCGAATTTTAGACATGGCCGCGAGTCCTTATGATTGTCGCGAATATGGGATCTCCCCTGTCTGCATTGAAAATTCCGCAGGAAAACAGGAATACGTGCATCGGCAACGGGAGCTTTCACAGCGTGGCGAAAAACTCCGCACGCAGCTGCTTTCCACAATTAGCCCAGTTTTGGCATTAAACTTAAACTAAGACTTTATAGTTTAGAGTTAGCACTAGTTCGCACATGGATCATCAAGAGAGGATGTTCACCTCATGGGTCGCCATTCCACAGGGAACAATAATTTAACCATCGCCCCCGGTGTGTACATTTTCCTAGCAGTTCTCGTGGGTCTATCGTTAGCTACCTGCACTTGGGTCAGAGTGATTAAATCTGACGACCCAACTGCCAGTGGATGCATCCAAGGTGAACTAGTCCTCCCAGTGGCTAGTGCAGCAAATGAAAAGATGATCACCACTAAGCTTATCGACGCCTATAACGATACACAGCCCGTCGTTCGCGATTATTGCATTAAGGCGACTTACACCGAGTCTTTAGCTGAGGCGGGCGCCTATGTTTCGACCAATTCTGACGGGGGCATTCACCGTGTGCTCAGCACTAATGAACGAACCGCGACCAGTTCAGAGTGGCCAGTGGTTGATGCGATAAAAGTTGGTATCTCGGCCACCGAAACCATCAATAAGGAAAATCTAGGCGACGTCACCTATCCCGTGGCTGATAATGCAATGGCTTCGGCCTTAGTGGCAGCAAGTTTGAATAATAACTCCGCAACTAAGGTGGGGGAACTACTAAACCAGTCCAAAGCAGTCACCATTGACTCAGCGGTTTCTGACGGTAAAGCAAAAATCGTAACAAACGAACTACAGGTACCACCTGGCTACGCCTTTACCGAAATCTCTGATCTCACTCAACCGGTGCGCATTGTGGCGCTGAACGCCACCAATGGCGTGAATGAAGAAGTCAGCCGCGCTGGCGTTGATTTTGGAACTGCAAGCTCCAACGAGGAAGCAGCCAAAACCACAACTACCTTAGCGGCAGTCGCAGCAGCCCAAGCCCTGCAAGCATTTGAAGGAGAACCCACACAGGCTGCTACGCCTTCCTCCACTTCTTCTGCTCCATCCTCACGCTCGGAAGCAGTGGCGGGTACTCCGGCGGATACTCTATATGTTTTGGATACGTCTGACACCATGGCTGGTGCTGCTGGTGACGGACACACGTGGTTTTCTGCAGCTTCTAACGCCATTGCAGAAGCTGCGCCTGAGGTCGGTGAAACAGGCCATACTGTTGCGCTGTGGAATTATTCCTCACCGCTGAACCCTGGGGTGACCCGTGGGTGGCGTCGAAATGTGGACTTTGATGACAATGACTCCGGCTGGACTGTTGCATCCAAAGCGGTAGGCTTTAGCACAGGTGGTTCACGGCATACCCGATCCACTATCGTTGCAGCTTTGAAGTATGGTGTGGAACATGCTCAATCTACTTCTAAACCCGTTCGAGTTATCGTTATCACTACTGGCAATGACGATAACTTAGACGTCAATACCGTGATCGATGAAATAGCTACCGCTAAAGCCACCAATGTGGAACTTGATATGATTCACCTAGGATCAGATGACACAGACCAACAGATCATGGATGCTGCCGCTCAGGCTGCCACTGTGACCGATTGGCAGGACGTAGCACCAGCCGTCGACAAGGCGAGCGGCCTGTAACGAAAAACACCACAAGCCAGAAAAGACCTCTTCGTTAAAAGCGAAGAGGTCTTGTAGGGATTATCAAGCTTGTTACGCTAAGGTTGCCCCTAAGAGGTGCGCCGACGCCGCCTAGCCGCCAATTCATCCGTGGCGGGGATACTACGACGAGTGTTACGCGGGTTAATACGCTCAGAAGGGAAGGAAGCAATCGTACCTGAAAGTTCCTTAACAATTCCTGGCACCGCAATACCAAACACTCCTTGTCCCCCACCAAGAAGGTCGATAACTTCTTCAGCGCTACGACATTCATAAACAGTGGTACCGTCCGAGACTAAAGTAATTTCGGCTATATCCTCTACCCCACGATCGCGAAGTTTTTCTACCGCCTGCCGAATATTCTGCAAGGATATGCCCGTATCTAACAAGCGCTTGACAATCTTTAACACGAGGATGTCTTTGAAAGAATAAAGCCGCTGAGAACCGGAACCACGGGCAGTACGGATACTAGGAACCACAAGTTTCGTCCGTGCCCAGTAATCAAGCTGCCGATAGGTAATACCTGCAACCTGACACGCAATGGGCACGCGATAGCCCACTTCTTCATCGAGCCCCATATCGAAGAGCGACTCTTGCTTTGGTTGATCAGTCATGTACCTAGTCTCCTTGCGGTCTTTGGCTTCGGGGAAGCCACACCCTTAAAAAATATAAGAAGCGCCTTCTCCATTCTCAGGCAAGGTTAGCGAAGCGTCAAGAAAATGCTCACAACATTCCGCTGATTTAAACCTCAACTTGAAGTTTAGACTTAAATTGCACGAATGTCATCTTTCGACACAATAGTAACACTAGAAAACTTATTTCTCTTCTGTTTCAGGACCATTCTCCCCAATAAGGTCTGCTTCGCTGACTCCCATGCTTTTCATCATCCGAGAAAAATCAGCATCCGCTGCGGCATCCCCAGAAGCGGAGTCCTCAACCAATGGCTCAGACACGTCGGATTCAAAGTGCAGATCTAGCCATTGTTCCAGATCCATTTCGGAAATATAGATACTGGCCTGCGATAACACAGCTTCGTCTGCAAAAATCGGGAGGTCTAAAATATATGCGACCGCGATAGCGTCACTAGGTCGGCAATCGAATTCTTCCCCTTCATTGGTCACCAACGAGGCCACATAATCGCCCTCAAAATAAGAAGTTATCTGGACTTCCTTTAGCCCTGAACCAATTCGCGAGACAACCTCAATTAACAAATCGGTTAACCGGGGGCGACGCGGGGGTACTCCCGCCTCCCGTTGGTGTTGAACAATAGCTTCAGTCAACGCAACCCAAATTGGCAGGATTCGCTTTTTTTCTTTCCACCGCAACACGATACAGCTGTGTCCTTCTGGAAAGATAGAAGTCTGCACATAATCTATTTGATGCATAATGGACAAGGCTACACCGCCCTTTCACATAGTGTGCACTCTTCAAGTTAAGTTTAGTAGCCTAATTGATCACGCAGCTCATTTTTCACCAAGCTGGCATGCAAGGAAACTACCAAGGCGGTCATGTGCTGGCTCATTTCCTCGGCACGTTCCTTTGCCCCCTCCCCTTTGGAACGAGCTACTGGGGTAGTTGCTTGCGAAATCAATGCAGCCTGGCGGGAAGCTGCATTCTTCAAAGACTTCAAATGCCGAACGTCAAAGCCAAATTCACCTAAAGCTTGAGCAGTAGAGACTATCCGAACATCGTCAGCGGTGAAATAGCCAGACCGATCTGGTCGGATCATCCCCACCGTAGCAAGTTCTGCTACAAAGGTGGGCGGCACACCTGCTTGATCGGCGACATCAACATCTGACAATCTGGTTTTTGCTGGCTTGCGGAATTGCTCGGGTCCAATAATGGGTTGCGCTTCCACCGTTTTTAGCAACGGGGTCACTTCACCAGAATCCATGGCCTCTAATTGCTCACGGATCACCTTTAACGGCAGATAATTATCCCGCTGGGTAGTCAGAATATAGCGCAACCGATCAATATCGGCCTGGACATATTTTCGGTAGCCCGAACTGGCGCGTTGGGGTGAGATCAACCCTTCGGACTCCAAGAACCGGATTTTCGACATGGTGACGTCAGGAAACTCAGTCTGAAGTTGTTTCAACACAGCACCAATACCCATCGTCTTTTTGGGCTTGGGGGCAACAGCCGCTGTCGCTGTTACCTTTACAACAGAGTTCGAAAGAGTGCTCATGAACGAAGATTCCGATTCAATTGATCTATTGGAAAGTTGAACAAAACTACTTCCTAATCCTGACACACTTTTAGCTAATTATAGTGCCAGGTTTTAAAAATGGTCTCAATTCAACAAAACGAAGAACTAGTTGAGATCAAACACCTAACCTTGACCACGCCACGTCGCCAAAAGGTGTTAACCTGCAGTACCCGCCAAGAAAACCAAGCGGAACTTGCCAATTTGAATTTCATCACCAGACGACAATGCCTCTGAATTCCGAGGCTCACGGTTAACGTAAGTTCCATTCAAAGAACCAACATCTACAACCACGTACTGACCTTCATCAAGTCGGAACTCTGCATGGCGGCGAGAGACAGTCACATCGTCTAGGAAAATATCAGATTCAGGATGACGCCCAGCTGAGGTGGTGGGCTGATCCAACAAGAATCGGGCACCAGCATTTGGACCGCGCTTGACGATCAACATGCCAACGCCCGGAGGAGGAGTAAGATCGGGGCTCTGAGCTGCGGAAGCTCCAGCACCACTTTCCATCTCTTTTAACAGGTCTGCGCGAAAGACTGAGGTAGTCTCCACCGGCACATCCTGTGGTTCATTGTTTTCACTCATCGTGAACCCTCCATTTAAGAAGTCCTGGCCTTATTTTCTCATAAAGTAGCATCTGGTGATTTCATCACGAACAAGCT
Source organism: Corynebacterium sp. (assembly GCA_041854705.1). GTDB lineage: Bacteria > Actinomycetota > Actinomycetes > Mycobacteriales > Mycobacteriaceae > Corynebacterium. Next base: position 17,609 of record JBHACV010000019.1, on the reverse strand, counting down.
CAGCTTTGTTAGTGATTTGACCAACGATTTATATCATAGCGTTTCGCTGCCCGTTTCGCGCACTGCTACATGCCGACCAGCGCATTCACTTGACTACGCAATGGTAACACAAACCACAAGTGTGTGATTTGATCTCAGCCCCATTTAATGCACCTTCTAGATTTAACGGAAGATATTCCCAATCCCCTTTAAGACAGAATTGCCTGAACCAGCCAATGGATTATCAGAAACCATATAGGTCCACGTAGCAGAAGGTCGTACCAATCCAAGGTCTGTGAGATGGGCACCATCTGCGTCAATCTCAACCTCATTGAAGGTTTCCACTGCTGCATCGACCGCTCGTTGTGCCAGTTCTTTAAACTCACGCACCGCGATCCGATGGAACTCATCAATCGGGGTTTCTCGGGCAATAGCCCGCAGGTGAATCGACTCACGAACATCATCCATCAGGCCTAGATGCTCACTCCACCCTAGGTCCAAGTGATACAGCATGATTTCCCGAGATGCTGTGATTAAAACCGGCTCTGGCAGGGTTTTCTTCAACTGCGCAGCTCGAGATGAGCGCTGTTGCATCTCTATCCACGCCTGATCAGTGCTAAGCAGTGCAGCTCGACGCTCATCAATGATCTCCCGTTGATCTGCCAGTAGTTTATTGTACTTCCAGGTTTGAGAGTGGATTTCCAGCAACTGCCCTTCAGTGACTCGTTGACAATGTTCAATCCAATCCCGAACTCGCTTTGAATCGATAAGTCCATCAGCGTCAGGGCGAGCCGAGACTTCCTCCCCTGCCCCACCGACTGCAACCATGTCATCTTCAAAGGAAACAAAAAACAGTGACAAACCAGGATCACCTTGTCGCCCGGCGCGTCCGCGGAGTTGGTTGTCAAGGCGGGCGGTACGGTGGCGGGCTGTTCCGATGACGGCGAGTCCGCCGAGTTTGACTACTTTTTGGTGGTCTCGTTCGTCGGCGCCGCCGAGTTTGATGTCGGTGCCGCGGCCGGCCATTTGGGTGGAGACGGTGACGCGGCCGATGTCGCCAGCTTCTGCGATGATTTTTGCTTCTTCGGCGTCGTTTTTGGCGTTGAGGACGTTGACTTCGATGTTGTAGTTGCGTAGTTCTTGGGCTAGTGCTTCTGATTCTGCGACGTCTTGGGTGCCGACGAGGACTGGTTGTCCGGTGTTGTGGAGGTGGCGGATTTCGGTGATGATGGCTTTGTTTTTGTCTTCGATGGTGGCGTAGACACGGTCAGCTTCGTCGAAGCGTTGGAGGGGTTTGTTTCTTTCGATGACGCTGACTCTTAGGTTGTAGAAGCTTCGGAGTTGGTCGGTGGCTTCGACGGCGGTGCCGGTCATGCCGCAGACCATTGGGTAGCGGCCCATGAGTGCTTGGAGGGTGATGGTGTCGAGGATGCGGCCGCCTTCGGTGACTGCGAGGCCTTCTTTGGCTTCGACGGCGGCTTGGACGCCGTCGGGCCAGCGTTGGAGGTCGGCGACGCGGCCTTTGGATGCGTCGATGAGGGCGACTTTTCCGTCGCGGACGATGTAGTGGACGTCGCGGATGAGGAGGGCGTGTGCGTGGAGGGCGAGGTTGACTTGGATGAGGGTGGTGCTGACGTGTTCGTCGTCGTAGAGGGAGTCGATGCCTAGGGTTTGTTCGAGTTGTTTGGCTCCGGCGTCGGTGAGGAAGACGTTTCGGCGTTCGTCGTCGATGGTGTAGTGTTTGTTTTCTTTTAAGCGTCGGACAATGTCGGTGATGCGGCCGCTGGGGGCGGTGCCGGGTTCGTTGCCTGCGAGGACGAGTGGGACGAGGGCTTCGTCGACGAGGACGGAGTCGGCTTCGTCGACGATGGCGACGTCGGCGCCGTGTTGGACGGCGTCGTTGAGGTCGGTGATGAGTTGGTCGCGTAGGACGTCGAATCCGATTTCGGTGACGGGGGCGTAGACGATGGTGGCTTGGTAGGCTGCTCGGCGTTGGTCGCGGGTGAGGTCTTCGGTGATAGCGGCGACGGTGAGGTCGAAGAATTGTACGAGTGGGCCCATCCATTGTGCGTCGCGGGCTGCGAGGTAGTCGTTGACGGTGATGGTGTGGACGCGTTTGCCCATGAGTCCGAAGCCGGTGCTGGCCATGGCGCCGACGAGGGTTTTGCCTTCGCCGGTGGCCATTTGGATGACGTCGCCTTCGAGTAGTCGTAGGACTGCTTGGAGTTGGACTGGGAAGGGGGTCATTTTGAGAGTTCGCTCGGATGCGATGGCGAGGATGGCGAGGAATTCTGCGGCGTTGGTGATTTCGCCGGTTTTGGTTAGGTCATGGGCTTTGGCTTTGAGGGTGGCATCGTCGAGGGAGGCGAAGGTGTGTTGGTGGTTTTCGGCTTCGTCGACGATGGCGAGGCTGCGTTTTTGGTTGCGGCCTTGTTTTCCGCCCATGGCTTTCCAGAACCAGTCGAATCCTGCCACTGTAGTCCTCCGCTTTGTGGTTGAGTTGGTTGTTCGGCGTAGTCGCGGTTGTGCGGGTGCCGAGGATTTTTCTTGTTTACTATTTAACGCTATTGGGCGGTTTTGGGTTTCATTTGGCCGGTTGTGGCGGGGTTTTGTTTGGTGTCTTGTGGTTGATTTTTGGTCGTGAACTGGGTTATTGCGTAAGCCAGTTGTGATGCTGTAATCTTTAGCGCGTTGCACTTTTGTGGAACATCGGACTGTGGCGCAGTTTGGTAGCGCACTTGACTGGGGGTTAAGGGGTCGCAGGTTCAAATCCTGTCAGTCCGACCAGTCCCTAGTGAGAGTATGGTTTTGCATGCTGCTTGCTAGGGTTTGTTGGTTTTTGGGTAGGGGTTGGGATTTTACATTGGTGGCAGGGATTGTCTGGTTTTAGTCTCTGGTGCATTTGAAATAAGAGATATTGTGTAGTGGCCAAGCTTTGTTTTGGTGTTTTTGCTTGTTTCCACAAGATGCGTAATGAATTGTTTGGTTTTTGTATGTGGAAGGTTTAGTTCATAGTGCCGCTAGGGGGTTGGGGGTGAGGTGGTCAAGCAGTTTTGTTGTTCATCGTGGATTACTGCTTAAAGTTCAGCTTTATTGTGTGATGTTATATTCGTATCTTTTACTCTTTTTTAAATAGCTGTCACTACAATTGTTGTAGTGACAGCTATTAATCAAGTATTGGGTAGTATGATCTTGTTTTATGGGTTCGCGACGTACTTACAGTTCCTATAATGATGGCTGTGCAGCAGCGCATGCACTTGATTTGATTGGAGAAAGATGGACCTTGATTGTGGTGCGAGAACTATTTCTTGGGCCCAAAAGGTTTGCTGACCTCCAACGAGATATCATCGGAATTGGTCCGACCGTGCTCTCACGACGTCTTTGTGATTTGGAATCGCGTGGTATTGTACTGCGGCGCACGCTGCCTGCCCCCGCCAATGTTGATGTTTATGAATTAACTCCGTGGGGTTTGCGTCTTGAAGCAGTAAACAAAGCGCTTTCATCGTGGGCGGTTGCATCACCTACCCTCCCATGGGATGTAGACATGAGCCCTGATGCACTGGTACTGACCATGCGCGCCCATGCACGGGGTAATGCCTCTTTAACCTCCCCGGTAACTGTTAACCTCTTTTTGACTGACTCTCGGATTAAAACAGCTAACCCGGTGTCTTATACAGCGGTACTGACCCAAGATGCAACGACTATTAAGAAAAATCCCCTTCCCCAACCAGCAGATGCAGAAGTTCATGCGACTACCGCTGCATGGAAAGCGTGCATTATTGGCGGAGCAAAACTAAACAGAATCCCGTCGATCCGCATACACGGAAACACTCGCGTAGTTGAAGATCTCATACATGCCACGCATCTTGAGAATGACCCTGAAGCAGAGTGATGGTTAAATCGCGCAGACGTTTTACCTGAATGATTGGTGTTCTATCAAATCTGATCCATTACGGATTGTCGCGTATGCAAAACTGTAGATCTAGTGGAGTAAGCACCATGTACAGTCAAAAGGTAGTGGACCATTCTTGGGCCACTACTCCCCTTCCTGTTAAGGAAGTGAATGTGATGCTTGCGAAAAACTTGAGCCTGCCTACCGAGAACCCCTGATGAGCACGCAGGACTGGTCATCATTGCCAGTCTTGGTTGGTGCAGGTAAAACCAAATCAACGTCAGTAACTTCTGCCATTCCCCTGTTGGTAGTGCCACTGTGTCCGCAGTGCAATAACTATCTATGTATAAGACTATCTAAATGGTTAGAATAACATAAATAATCATAAGCAGTTAAAGGAATCCTTGGGGAATAAGGATTTTCTAGCCCCTGCGTAATCCAAGCAAGTACCATAATGTAGCTAGTTTTCATTATGGTATTTGCTATATGAATTAGTTCCAGTTGAGGGTTCGTTCTACTGCTCTGTTCCAATTGCTGTAAAGCTGATCAACTTTAGCTTTGGATAGGTGTGGGTGCCATGTTCGGCCGATAGCACACCGATTTTTTAGCTCATCAAGCGATTCGAAAAATCCGACCCCTAAACCAGCGGCAAAAGCAGCACCGAGTGCAGTGGTTTCAATAATGCGGGGGCGCACAACATCACTACGTAAGATATCAGCTTGAAATTGCATAAGAAGGTCATTGAGGACCATTCCCCCATCAACTTTGAGCGATGAAAGTTTAACACCAGAGTCAGCGAGCATGGCATCAACAACTTCGCGGGTTTGATAGGCGGTGGCTTCGAGTACTGCACGACAAATGTGGTGCTTATTGGCGAATCGGGTAAGTCCAACAATGACCCCACGGGCGTCGGCACGCCAGTGGGGCGCGAAAAGCCCAGAGAAGGCAGGAACAATATAGACGCCCCCATTGTCAGGAACTTCCCGAGCGGATTCTTCAATTTCAGTGGCGGTGGCAATGATACCGAGATTATCGCGGATCCATTGGACAAGAGCGCCACCCATGGCAACCGATCCTTCAAGGGCGTAGACCGGCGGTTGATTTTCAACCTGATAGCAGACAGTGGTGATAAGGCCATTGCTGCTCCATTTAGGTTCGGTCCCAGTGTTAAGGAGTAAAAATAGGCCAGTGCCATAGGTGTTTTTGGCATCACCAGGTTCAAAACAAGCTTGGCCAAACATAGCAGATTGTTGATCACCAAGCATGCCAGTAATAGGAACACCAGCTAAGGTGCCACGGGCACGAACATGACCAAAATCAGAGACACTAGGCTTGATTTCCGGCAGCATTGCAAGTGGAATATCGAGTTCAGCGCAAATATCCTCGTCCCACTGCAAGGTATGTAGGTCCATAAGCAGAGTACGGGAAGCATTGGTGACATCAGTAGCATGGATGGCATCGCTTCCTTGATCGCCATCGGGACCGCCAGTGAGATTCCACAAAATCCACGTATCAATAGTGCCAAAAAGTAGATCACCAGTCTCTGCTTGTTCTCGTGCACCGGGAACATTATCAAGGATCCACCGAATCTTGGGACCAGCTGGGTAGGAGGTAATTTTCAGGCCAGTGCGTTGACGCCAACGATCAACCCCATGATCTTGGGCAAGCTGCTCGCAGATTACATCGGTTCGGGTATCTTGCCAGACAATAGCGTTATACACCGGCAAACCAGTGTGCTTGTTCCACACAATGGTAGTTTCCCGTTGATTAGTAATACCAACAGCTGCAATATCTTCCCGCGGAACATTAGATTCCGCAAGGGCAGCAGCAACACTTCGCCTAGTGTTGTCCCAAATTTCTAACGGATCATGTTCAACCCACCCTTGCTGGGGAAAAATTTGCTTATGCTCAAATTGACCAACACCAACCATATTGGCATTTTCATCAAAGATGACACACCTAGTGGAGGTAGTTCCTTGGTCAATGGCAGCAACGTAGCGATGTTCAGTCATGATCGGTCCTGGCTCAGATCGAGGCTGGTACGGGCTTCAGTTGCGGCTTTGGCTAACTCATTGGCAGAAGCATCTGTGAGTTCCTTTTCCGCAGCTAGAGCTGTCATGATAGCCGTATGGTATTGCGTTATTTCAGTTTCAATCATCTGCTGGTCCCAACCAAGATACGGGGCGATGAGCTCCGCAACAGGCCGAGCACACTCAAGACCACGATGACTATATTCCATAGAGATGCGCAGGCGCCGATGGAGAACATCTTCAAGATGAATGGCACCTTCATGGGTAACAGCATAAAGGGCCTCACAGCACAGGTAACGTTCAGCACCAGCAATAGGCTGTAATAACTCTGGATTCGTCTCACCTGGCGCAAGTACTTCTTTAAGCAAAGAGCCATAACGATGAAGCAGATGATCGATTTGGTCAGTGCTTAACTGATAAGCCGCTGCGAGAATAGGAATCTGATTACGAAGAGCGAAATATCCATCAGCACCCAACAAAGGAGTGCTTTCGGTAACAGAATCAGGAAAATCACGGTTAAGATCAGCTGCCGCGAGATCAACAACATCTTTACCAATAACTCGGTAGGTGGTGTACTTTCCACCGGCAACCGAGATTAACCCCGGCGCGACCACAGCAACAGCATGATTGCGCGAAAGATTGGAGGTGGCATCGGATTTACCTTTAAGCAACGGGCGCAGTCCTGCGTAAACACCAACAATATCGTCAGGTGTAATGGGATTTTTTAGTTTGGCATTGACGTGGTCAAGGATGTAGTCAATGTCAGCACGAGTGGCCATGGGGTTGGCAAGATTTTTATCCCAGTCAGTATCGGTGGTGCCAATGATCCAATAATCGCCCCACGGAATGACAAATAGAACAGATTTTTCTGTAACAAAACACAAGGCAGCATCGGCATCAAGACAGTGCTTGGGGACAACGATATGTACACCTTTGGAAGTTTGGACGGTAAATTTCCCGGCTACCCCAGCGAGTTTTTCCACCTCATCGCTCCACACACCGGTGGCATTGACAAAAACATCAGCATGAGCGGTGACCTCGGCACCGGAGTCACTGTCTCGGAGAGTGACAGCATCAATACGGTCACCAGTTTTGTTGAACCCAACGACTTGGGTGGAGGGACGTATGACAGCACCGAATTCCGCCGCGGTACGCAGTACAGTTAACGTATGGCGGGCGTCGTCAACTAGGGTGTCATAGTACCGAACGCCCCCAACAAGAGCATCCTCTTTAAGAGCAGGAGCAATTTTAAGGGTTTGCTTGTGACTGAGGTGCTTTTGCATGGGCACACTTTTTGCGCCACCCATGAGATCGTAAAGCATGAAACCAGAAGCCATATAAGGCCGCTCCCAGCCGCGACGAGTCAGGGGAAAGATAAACTTTAGAGGCTGGACCAAGTGTGGAGCCAATAATGACATGGAAAGTTCACGTTCGCGAAGGGATTCAGCGACAAGCCGGAAATCTAACATAGCTAGGTAGCGAAGTCCGCCATGAAACATTTTCGACGACCGTGAGGAAGTCCCGGCAGCAAAGTCACGGGCCTCAACGACTGCGACTTTCAATCCACGGGTAGCGGCGTCAAGCGCCGCCCCTGCTCCGACGGAACCACCGCCGATAATAATCATGTCAAAATGTTCAGTTTCTAACTGTTTCCATGCTTGGGCGAAGGTGTCGTGATTAAATACCGCACCTGAGATAGTTGCCATGAGTAAATAACGGCCTTTCAGATAGTCGATCTCGGCTTTTGCATTGTTGTGAAAAGTGCTGCGAGTAATAATTTGATTCTAAAAGGGTCTATGGAAAATCCGCCACGACACGGCAAACATGCAATAAAAGACTGCAACTTAGCGCGGGTGCAACTGCCATTACACTTGAGTTTTATCATGAGTGACTTTGATGCCCCTATCCCCCCTGTCTCAAGTCGGCATGCACCCAAGTTCGCTGATGCCGATCACCGTAATCGCAGTGCACAGGCGTTTACCCACGGCGCTGACGTATATCATGACGTGCGCCCCAACTACCCAACCGAGATATTAAATCTGCTTTCTGGTGGGGTTCATGTTTGCGATGTGGGAGCAGGAACAGGAAAGCTCACCAAGCAGCTTGTCGACGATCCCCGCTTTACCCAGGTATATGCCTGCGACCCGAGCGCGCAAATGCTACACGTATTGCGGAATGTAGTGAAAATACCACTATGGCAAGCTACAGCCGAACATACCGCCGCTGTAACTGGCTTTTTTGATGTTCTCACCTGCGCACAGACATGGCATTGGGTAGACCCACAAGCAGCATCAGCGGAATTTGCCCGGATCACCACCAATAACGCAAAGGTGCTTTTAGTGTGGAACACCTTAGATGTCTCAATCAGCTGGGTGCATCGACTCAGTAGGATTATGCACTCTGGTGATACCTTGGCCAAAGGCTTTTATCCCACTTTTGCTCCACCATGGGAATTAACCCAAGAGTTACGACTATCCTGGCAGCAATCTTTAAGCATCGCCGAGATTATACAATTAGCGCGAACACGATCCTACTGGTTGCGCAGCAATGAACACATTCGAGCGAAAGTAGAGGCAAATCTGCACTGGTACTTGGCGGAGCACTTAGAATTTGACGCCAACTCAGCGATCCAGCTTCCCTACCGGTGCGACGCTTTCCTCCTAACAAAAGCACCTTGACATACAACACCCCCTTTTTTTCTCACAGCTCAGACTGTCAGAAAAAAGGGGGTGTGGGTTTTAAGTGTGCAGATTACTTTTTGCTACGACGTTCACGAACTCGTACCGCAATGCGCACAGGGGTGCCCTCAAAGCCGAATGCTTCCCGGAATTTGCGCTCCAAATACCTTCGATATCCTGCATCAAGGAATCCAGTGGTAAATAACACGATCACAGGCGGCCTCGTGGAAGCTTGGGTAGCAAATAATACCCGAGGCACTCGTCCACCTTTCATTGGTGGTGGATTCTGGGCAATAGTAGTACGCAACCAGTTATTAAGCTGACCAGTAGTAATACGTTTATCCCAATTCTCTAGCGCCTCTAACATATAGGGCTCTAACCGCTGTAACGCCCGACCAGTTTTCGCAGAGATATTAATACGCTTAACCCACGGAATATGGGCTAGTTGCTGTTCAATTTCTCGTTCTAACTCCCACCGACGGTTGTCATCCATGAGGTCCCACTTATTGAACACTAGGATCAATGCCTTGCCGGAATCAAGGATCATGTTTAACACTCGTTGGTCTTGCTCAGAAACCGGTTGAGAACAATCGATCATGAAAATACACACCTCGGCAGCATCAATTGCACCGCGAGTACGCAAAGATGCATAGTACTCATGACCTTGGGCAGTTTTGACTTTCTTACGCAGCCCTGCAGTATCAATAAACTTCCACAGATTCTGCTCCAACTGAACTAGCGAATCCACCGGATCCACGGTAGTACCAGCAACATCATCAACCACAGATCGTTCTTCACCTACGATCTTATTCAGTAATGAGGACTTGCCAACATTCGGTTTCCCCACCAACGCCACGCGCCGGGGACCTTCGGTGATTGATGCTTGACGCGGTTCAGTGGGAAACTTCTTTAAAATCTCATCAAGCACATCAGCACCACCACGCCCATGCTGGGCAGAAACTGGCCACGGATCACCTAAACCGAGAGCATAAAACTCTGCCACCTCTGCATACTGTGAATCAGAGTCAAATTTGTTGGCTACCAAAATCACCGGCACCTGTGACCGCTGGAGTTTCTTGGCCATGACCTCATCGGTTTCGGTAATACCCACCTGAGTATCAACCACCATGACAATAACATCAGCAGTTGCCATAGCAGTTTCAGCCTGCCGAGCGATTGCACCGTGGATGCCTTTAACATTCGGATCCCACCCACCGGTGTCTTGAACCCAGAACCGTTGCCCGTTCCAATCCGAAAGATAAGAAACTCGGTCCCGAGTAACTCCGGGAAAGTCCTCAACAACTGCTTCACGACGCCCAAGGAAGCGATTAACCAAGGTAGATTTACCCACATTCGGTCGCCCCACGATCGCCACCGTAGGTAAAAACTCCTCGACTATATGATCGTGACTCAGTCCGAAAGCAGCCTCTAGTTCTTGCCAATCCTGCTCGGTATAACCATCACCAAAATCAGGAGCAGCAAATTCGGATTCATCAAAATCCGTATCATCAAAAACCACTCCATCGGCATCAGCTGCGACAATCTCAGTGGGTTCGAGATCGGGAGAAAAATCATCCCCATCATGATGGTTAATTGGTTCGCTCATGATACTTGAGTCCTTTCAGCCGATTCAGTCACCAATCCAATGATGGTATCGATAACATCTTGCAGACTCATCTCAGAAGTATCGATAATAATGGCATCATCAGCTGGTCGTAGTGGATCAGTAGCACGGGTCGAATCTAGGTCATCTCGACGCTGAACATCAGCTAATACCGTCGCAAAATCAGAATCACGCCCTGCCGCAAGATTTTGCTCATGCCGCCGAGCCGCACGCACTTCCGCAGAAGCAGTAAGAAAAATCTTTAGCGGGGCGTCGACAAGCACATGAGTACCAATATCACGACCATCAACGATGCACCGCTTAGCCTGACGAACGAGATCCCGCTGTAACTGGACAAGATTTTTCCGCACCGCCGGTACCGCCGCCACAGCAGAAACATGTGCAGTCACTGAGGTTCCCCGGATTTCTTTAGCCACATCCTCACCAGCAAGCAGCACAGATTGCGAATGCGGATCATCATTGACCACCAACGGCAGATTTTCAGTCGCTGCTGCTACCGCCGCAGCATCAGCAGGGTCAACACCCGCACCAAGCACATGCAACGTCGCCACCCGATACATCGCACCAGTATCAAGATATTTGGCAGCAAAATGCTGCGCCACCGCCCGACACACTGTGGACTTACCAGCACCAGAAGGCCCATCAACCGCGACAATCAACCCACCATTGGCAGTGTTAGACAAAAGATTAGTTACAGTCACAACTCCACCGCCTTATACAAACTAGTCAACTCTTGATCGTTCAAAGGCCGAATTTTCCCAGGACTCAACTCCCCCAGTTGCACAGTATGAATCTTAGTGCGCACCAAACGCTGCACCGGAAAACCCGCCGCCTTGAGCATCCGCCGCACAATGTGCTTACGCCCTTCATGCAGCTCTAACCGAACCAACGATTTACCTTGATGCGTATCGACAACCTGTGCGAAATCTGCCTTGGCAATACCATCATCTAATTCAATACCAACACGCAACTGCTTTTCCAATGACTTTCCAGCTTCACCAAGCACAGTAGCCATATAGGTTTTCGTGATCTCATACTTCGGATGCATCAACCGATTGGCAAGTTCCCCATCATTAGTCAACAAGATCAACCCCTCAGTGGCAGCATCCAAACGACCAACATGGAACAAACGCTGACCAGCGTGAACTCGCTCCGAAATCAAATCTCCAATGCAGGCACGGCCAAGTTCATCAGACATGGTTGAATGCACACCCCGCGGTTTATTGAGAATGAAGTACCGGTTATTCTCATTAACATTGACTCGTACCCCATCCACCCGGATGACATCGGTAGCAGGATTAACCCGCACCCCCTGTTCCAGGATGATCTTGCCATTGACCTCAACACGGCCAGCATCAATGAGAATCTCCGCATGCCGACGAGAAGCAACACCCGCCTGAGCCAACACCTTTTGCAAGCGAATTCCCTCAGGAGAATCCGCAGTAACATTAGCAGTAGCCTTACGGGGGGTAACATGCTGTTTTTTCGCAGGGCGCGCGTTAGAAATCAAAATATCCGAGTCACGGGTTTTCCGCTGTGATTGGCCACCACGCACAGTACGCTTTGGTTGGCCAGATCGACCCCGATGTGGTTTTTTCCCCTGTGGTTTCGAACCTCGGTTTTTCTCCGGTGTGCCGTCTCGGCGAGCGGGAGGAGTCACAATGTGTCCTATCGATAAGTTATGTGATTATAAAACACATCAACCTTAGTAGATCTTCCAACCAAACACCAATTAGGCCACACCAACTTAAAACGCATCATCAAACTCATCAATAGCATCAATATCAGGCAACAAAGGCGCTAAATCCGGCAACCGTTCCAAAGAATCAATACCCAACAATTCCAAAAATAACTCAGTAGTCTCATAACGATGCGCACCGCTGACCGGATGGGCCGCCACCTCCCGGATCAACCCTCGCAGCACCAAAGTACGAATCACCCCATCAACATTGACCCCCCGAACCGCCGACACTTGGGCCCGAGTGGCAGGTTGCCGATACGCAATAATAGCCAGTGTTTCCAACGCCGCCCGCGACAACTTTGATTGGGTACCATCGAGCAAAAATTTCTCCACCGCCCCCGCATTATCTGCTCGGGTATAAAACCGCCACCCATCCTGAGTTTCCCGCAACTCAATTCCACTACCACGAGCATCTAGTTCCGCCTGCACCGCCGCCAAAACAGTCACAACCACCGGCTCTTCTACTTCCACCGCCCCCGCCAATGCTGCCGCGGTAACCGGAGCATCAACAACTAACAAAATGGACTCCACTTGCGACCGCAATCCTGAAATCGGTGGCAGCGACTCCAATGACCAATCACGCGGATAATCACGATGGTTGGATGGCACCGTCATTAATGCTGTGCCCCTTTCGCCTTGACCCCTAAAATCTGCCGATCAATAGCAACCAGCACCTCATCCAAGATTGCTGGATCAACGTCTTTTTCATTACGCGCACTCAACAACTCTTCCTGCGCCGAACGCAAAGCTGCAAGCTGCGCCTCATTCATCACCGAACGCATACGCAGCATCTTCTCCCGACGCTCCTCATGATTGAGCAAATCAGCATCAATTTCTTCCAAATGGGCATTTTCATCAAACCGCGACTTCAAAATCGCCAGATGCTCATCACTTAACTGATGGGCATACTCCTCCATTGTTTGATAAGCCGCAGTCCGAGCCCGCCGAACCAACACCTCTCGTGACACATCGCCAAACGCATCTGGATCCACCCCCAAGGACAACCGTCGCATCAACATTGGCATGGTCAAACCCGGAATCACCATCGTAATAAACAGCACCACCAATGCAATAACCGCCACCTCATGCTTAAGCGGAAACGCAGCTATCACCGGAATAGACAACACCAACGCCAAGGTGACCAATCCACGCATACCCGACCACGTCAAAAGCAGCACCTCCTGTAACCGCAATGGTGCCCCAGTTTTCGCCCCAAAAGTCTTGTTAAACCGGTACATACCATAAAACCACAACCCCCGAACTAGGATGGCCACCAACGACAAAACTGTCCCAATCCACACAGCTTCCCACAGATCAGCACCAACTTCTTCAATCGCACCTCGGGCCAAAATGCCAATCAAACCGAACGCCACACCGGTAAATAGCATCTCCACAACCTCCCAGAAAGCAGTACCAGACAGGCGGTCCTCCGCCCCGACATCAATCCGAGAATTAAACTCAATAGCAGCAATAACGATGGCAACCACACCCGAGGCATGAAAATGCTCAGCAATCAAAAACGTCGCAAAAGGAATCACCCACGTCAACCCATTACGCGGCACCGCATCAGTCATCCAGTTCGCCAGCTTCGCTGAACCAAACCCAATCAACCACCCTAGAATCACCGCGCCACCGGCAGAATAAAAGAACCGAAGAATAACCTCCCACCACGTAACCTCCTGCTCCTGCTGCAAAACCGACAAAGCAACATTGAATATCAAAATAGAAGCGGCATCATTAAACAACCCCTCCGACTGCAAAGTATTAGTCAACCGCCGCGGCACCCCCGCCGGCTCAGCAATCGCATCCACGGCCACCGGATCCGGTGGCGAAACCGCCGCACCAATCACAATCGCCCCCGCCAAAGACAAAGCCGGTACCAAAACATAAGCAGTCGCACCAACCGCAACCGCGGTGACAACCACCAACGCAACCGAAAGCAACAAAATTGAACGCCACTGAACCCTAATCTGACCCCACGAAGTACGTCTAGCCAACGCCCACAACAATGGCGGAACAAAAATCGGCAAAATCAACTCCGAATCAATAGCAATATCTCCAGGAATCCCTGGAGCAAAAATCGCCACCCCAACCAAAATGGTCAACAAGGTTGGCCACGGCAACCCCACACGATCGCCAATCGCCACCATAATCACCGTTGCCAGCAACAATACAATCAAACCAATGAGAAATTCCATTACCCACTCTTCCACAAAAAACTCACACGACTTATGTCACACCGCCCCAGTCTAATAGCAGCTACCAGCCCCACAGCAGTAACACCAACCCACCCCACCCACCAAATCCATGCACACTACCAATGTTCCGGCAAGAAAATCGTCTCCGTAGCTTGAGCAAACGCCACCGCCCCCAAAGAACCCACCCCATCATTTAAGCTACCCAAAAACGGCACTCCCGTCTTCCTAGCAACCTCCATCAAAATCAACCGAGTCCGCAAATCCGCACCAGCTGGCAATTTACCACCAAGCAACCCCTCTACCTGCGCACCACACGAATGCGCAAATTGCACCGCCGCATCAGCCAACGTCACCGCACCAGATTCCATACCAGAAACCACCACCAAAGGCGCCTCCAAATACGCAGCAACATCAGCAATAGTAGCACTACCAATCAAAGGAACACTAAGACCACCCGACCCCTCAACAATCACCGTCTTCCCGCGAGTAGCCAAAGCTCGAACTTCCCCCAATGGATCAGAATACTGAGAAAAATCCACCCCTTTAATCCCCGTCAACTTTTCAATCGTGCCAATATCAACCGGCTTCCTCGTCCCCGGCAACCGCGCAACTTTCACCGGCAACACATCCCGACCACGATCCTGCAACACCCGAACAATCGCAGCCGCAGCAATAGTCTTACCCACACCCGAAGCTAACCCAGAAACCACAACAATACCCACAGCCACACTCTCCTTTCCCACAATTGAAAAGTATCTTATTCCCAGTCACTAGCAGCCACCACCGCAGGATCAACCATTAACCCCGTCCACGACACCCGCAACTCCCCCAACGACTCCTGCTGCTCAATCCCAACCGCCTGCACCTTATATAACTCCAACAGTGCCAAAAACCGAGCAACAACCTGCAATGACACCGTACAATCCCGCGTCAAAGCAGCAAACGAAAGCCACTGATCCTTACCCACCAACTGTAAAATATCCAAAATTTTACCAGCCTGCTCCGGCACCGAAACCGGCACATGATGCAAATGACCAACCTCCACCGTCGCCGGTGGCTTAGGACGAAAAACCCCCGCCGCAATTTCGGCAAACCCTGCCAAATCTTGATCCAACACCACCGGCGGTAACAACTGAGCAAACCGATCCTCCATGCCAACCGCCCGAGGATACCTAGGTTTAGCAGCAACCTGCCATCGCGAAAATAACTCAGCCACCTGCTTATACGCCCGATACTGCAACAACCGAGCAAACAACAAATCTCGGCTTTCTAATAACTCCAAATCCTCAATATCATCCACCTGACCCGAAGGCACCAACCGTGCCGCCTTCAAATCCAATAAAGTAGCCGCCACCACCAAAAACTCGGTAACTTCATCAAGATCAGCAAATTCACCCAACTGATGGGTATAAGCAACAAACTCATCGGTGACCGTCGCCAACGCCACATCAGTAATATCAAGCTTCTTGGCCGCAATCAATTGCAGCAATAAATCAAACGGACCCTGAAAATTATTGAGAACAATACGAAAACCAGTAATTTCAGGCTGCATATCTAAACCCGAACTCGGCGGTATATCGGCTTCCATCACACACTCAGACAACATCGACAAACCCACCATACTCCCACCTGAAACCGCCACACTACCCGGTACAGCCACACTAATTGCGCAGCCAACCACCTATGACGTACGTTCGATAACCTCTCGGGCCAACTCGCGATATTGTTTCGCGCCGGGTGTTGACGGCGCCCACGTAATAATCGGTTCCCCAGCCACCGAAGTCTCTGGGAATCGCACCGTCCGGGTAATGACCGTATCAAAAACCTGATTCTGGAAAACCTCCACCACCCGCGACATCACCTCCCGCGCATGGGAGGTACGACGATCAAACATGGTGACCAAAATACCAACAATCTCCAGGTCAAAGTTCAACCGATCACGAACTTTTTCCACAGTATCGGTAAGCAACGCCAATCCCCGCAAGGAAAAATACTCACACTCCATTGGAATAATCACCCCATGAGCACAAGCTAAAGCATTAACAGTCAACAATCCCAATGAAGGCTGACAATCCAAAATAATGTAGTCATAATCCTTGACCACTGGCCGCAAAGCCCGTGCTAGGGTGTGTTCCCGACCAACCTCATTGACCAACTGGATTTCTGCGGCAGAAAGATCAATATTCGCCGGAACTAAATCAAGACCAGGAATCGCCGTTTTATGCATTGCAGAATGAATGGAAGCACTGGAATCAACCAACAAGTTGTACACCGTAATATCCAATTCATCATGGGGAACCCCCAAACCAGCCGACAATGCGCCTTGCGGATCAAGATCAACCAACAACACCTTACGACCAACCTCAGCTAAACACGCCCCAAGATTAATAGTAGACGTTGTCTTACCAACCCCACCTTTTTGATTACACATAGCAATGATAGTGGCAGGGCCGTGAGTATCTAAGGGACGAGGTTCTGGGAATTCCCGTAACGGTCGGCCTGTGAGCCCAACGTTTTCCTCGGGGCTATTAGCCGCACCCGATTTCACCATGTCGACCCCTCTTCCTTGATTCTTCTCATTCACACGGCGTTGATTATTTCGCGCTGATCATTTCACAGCTGGAAACTATGGCCAAGATCGCTTTTAGCCAAATCTCATCATAACCGACCCCACATAATGAGTGTGCGACCGCCCTGCTATAACACGCAGGTGACATACCCAGAATTAAACCCACCCCAGTATCACTACCACCCACCTTCACCCAGTAGAGCACCATCATCAATCAGAAATCAACTACTACCTGCACTGTTCAAACACCGTTCGAATCAAGCTGACAATAGTGTTCGAATGATATTTGAGCACTATTCAGTCACATATCCCGCTGAAATACCCCAGCTTTTCCTACTAAACGCTTAGCATTTCTGATTTGTTTTTGATTGACGCACCTTAGATCTCGCTCTATCCAGGTGAATGGAAATACAAGACATACCGAAAAATTTCGGCCAAGAGGATTTAAAGGTTGGGGGTTATCCGCAACTTGTGGACAACCCCGCACAGACCATACTTCAGTCAAGGCTTCAGACTTAATTCGATTATTTTACTGCAAACCCCATAAACCGCTAGTAAGCATATAGCTAAATTGCATTGCTTTTCGACGCTTATTGCCAGCAGTTTTCCCTAGTAGTGGTAGCGTTGGGCGATTTCTTCTGGCGTTGCACCTAAATTATAGTCCGTACACGGTGTGACAATAAGACCATCACCTGCATAATCAGTCTTATGAACCGCATCTCGTAATGTCTTCTCCGGCCAAAACTCCAAAGAAATCTGACACGGCAAACTCTCTGGACTACGCCCAGAATCCTTATAAAACGAAGGAAAAACCGCATCAGGATGATCGCTTAAAGCCCCATCTGTTGCACTGACATCATAGTCGCCATAACCACGCACCCGCCAAATACCAAAAGTT
>JBHACV010000018.1:0-4581 GCA_041854705.1 Corynebacterium sp. | reverse complement strand
GCTCGTCACCTGCGTGGCTGAGGTGTTGGTCACCGAATTTGGCTCATCGTTGGTACAGCCACACAACACCAACACACAGCAGGACAGAAGGACCGATAGGCGTTTCATGCCCTCCACCCTATCGGTTGCAGCACCTTACTTCGATGCTTTAGCCAAAAGCTCAGACACAATTGTCGTTTCGTTAATCGACTTTTACTGCTATCTTTTGTTTTATGGCTTTTGATTCCGACTCCCTCAACCGGCGCACCCTCGGGCCAGCGATCGCCAGCGGTGCAGTCGGCATCACGTTGGGCATTGTTGCCGTCATTGGGGTTTCCATGTTCTCCTCCGGTGCGGCCGTCCCCGAACCCGAGAACATCAACGTCAACCAATCCGTTCTGGGTGACCCGGAGTACGGCAGCCGCAAATAGCCTAATGCCGACTCGTCTACGCAGCCCCATTTTCGTGGGGCTTGTGGTCTTGGGTGTGTTGAGCTTCATCCAACCAATGGGGTTGACTGCCGCTGACACCAAACATGATTTGGTAGCCAATCCATGGCAATTCCTATCTGGTGCTACCACTGCTTGGACCGATATTTTCACCTTTGGTCAACTCCAAAACCAAGCCTACGGCTACCTTTTCCCCCAAGGATTATTCTTCGCCCTTGCTGATCCACTACCTAACTGGATTGCTCAACGATTGTGGTGGTGGCTGGTATTGGGGCTCGGCTACTCCGGCATGATGCTTTTGTTACGACGCCTCGGATTCACCCCATTCGCTGCCGTCGTCGCGGCTACACTGTATACGCTTGCGCCCCGCACCTTGTCTACACTGACCACCATTTCCTCCGAAACTTGGCCCATCATGCTTGCCCCGTGGTCAGTATGGCCATTACTTTCGGCCCGCCTACGCATTAGTAATATTGCCGCCTCTATCTTAGCGGTCGCAGCAATGGGCGCGGTCAATGCCACCGCCACCTTAGCGGCTTGTGTTCCTGCGGGTTTCCTCCTGCTATGGCGATTATTCTTCGACTCGGACCAACTACTCCGACACCGATTTTTCCAGCTTCTTGGCTGGGTTACCGGCTGTGTGCTCGTTAGCCTCTGGTGGATCCTTCCCCTATTGGTGCTGGGCACCTATGCCAGCCCATTTACCGACTACATCGAAAACGCCACTGTGGTCACCCGCTGGCTCAACCTCGCAGAAATCCTGCGCGGTACCACCAGCTGGTCACCCTTTGTCGACGCCGAACGCCGCGCCGGGTATCTACTAGCAACCAGTCCGATTTTTGTCATTGCCACCCTGCTTGTCGCGGCGGTGAGCTTAATCGGTCTGGGTCGTCGCTCGGTGCCACTGCGCAATTTTTGGATAGCATTGCTCGGCCTTGGTTTGGTGCTGCTTGGCGGGGCGAGCCTAGTCACAGGTTTTCTTGACGGCATTGGCACCCCCTTACGCAATGTGCATAAATTCGACCTCTTGGTTCGGTTACCGCTCACGATTGGGGTGGCGGCTAGTTGTCAGGCAATTCTCCCCCCAGCTATTACAGCCACACCACGCCACGCACAGCCGTCTCACTGGCTTAACCCCAGTCACCTACTAACCTTTGTACTGCGACCGCCAAAACCTCAGCAACCACTTGCAGCTCCCACTGCCCGTCACGCGCGCACTACCCGTGATAGCCGACGAGCTGCAGCCGCCGGGATGGTGCTCATTGCCTTGGCTGCAACCGCCCCTGCTTGGTCTGGCCGCCTGCTCCCCCACGGCAGTTATCAAAACGTGCCAGAATACTGGCAGGAAGCAGCGGATTTCCTCAATGAAAATGCCCAAGGAACCCGCACCCTCATCCTTCCAGCTAGTTCTTTTGCCCGACAAACCTGGGGCTGGACTAGGGACGAACCAGCTCAAGCCCTATTATCAGTCCCGTGGGCGGTCCGCGACGCCATCCCCTTAGTTGATCCTGAAACCATTCGTGGCTTGGACGGTATGTCGTTTTTCCCCACCGAAAACAACCTCGCTCGGCACGGTATTGGAGCAGTAATCATCCGACACGACCTATTTAACGATGACTCCTTAATGTCTGCCGAACGGCTATTTCCCCATGCCAAAACCAAGCGATTTGGGCAGGTAGAAGTGGTATTGCTCGACACTGATCGGGATATGTATCTGACAAACCAAACCGATATCCCCACAGTTGCAGCTGGTGGCGAAGCTTTAGCATTTCTCGGTGAGGGAACCTACCAGCTGGTGAACAAAGACGCCGACATTGTCACTGATACTCCCCTGCTAGTAGCCCGAAATTACGGCACAATCGATTCCATTTCCGCCCCCTTAGCCAATACCAATGAAGCAACAGACGTGCACAACCCCGTACTGGATTATCCATCTGTCGGACCTCTGACCAAGGTCGAAACCGCCGGTGGCCAAATTACTGCCAGTTCCAGTGCCGCAGATGCCACCAGCTTCAATGGCGCCAACCCTGCTCGCTCTACGACCGCCGCAGTTGATGGTAACCCAACAACTGCATGGTATCCCCGCCCTGGCAAACAAAAGGGTGAATGGTTAGAAATTCAGACACCAGCAGGTAGCATGGTGGAAAATCCGGTGTTGGAGGTAACTTTAGCCAGTAACCGTTCAGCAGCGAAAGCACCTAGGGTGGAAGTGACGGTAACCTCGGGAGATGCTCACTTCAGCAAATTTATTACCGCTGGCAAAACAACCAAAATTCCCGTTCCTGGCGGAGCAACAAACACCGTGCGATTGACCTTAGGCGCCAGCGGCGCACCAGTAGGGGTGGCAGAGGTTTCTTTAGCAGGAGTTCCCCTGGAACGGATGGTGACAGTTCCAAATACTTCACCTCAGGTACAACAATTCGTGTTCAATCGAGTGTTTTCCAACACTGGAGTGCTAGAACGCAGGTTTTTCGTACCAAAAGAGATGAAACTCACTGTGATCCTTTCTAGTTGCGCACAACGAGTTACGGTTAATGGCCACAACTATTCCTGCAAAGACACCATCACACTCAAAGCAGGCTGGCATGATCTCAAAACTGCCGCCCGAGTAGTGTGGCTAACCGCCGAGGGATTCACCAACAACGGAGCCACAAATGAACCACTACCAACCTACATCCACCCCAGTGACACCCCCCGCTTGGTAGTAACCAACCGCAGCGTCAATTCAGGACTAGTTGGCTACCTCGGCGACACCCCCCTAGAAACAACAACCGTCAATGCCGGAATCCAAGCATTTATCATCCCAGCTCAAACCGCAGGCGAATTCCGCATGGAATTTACTGGCGATAAACCATTTCGGACCGGGCTTCTCAGCGGAGCAGCAATCGGAATCATAACGATTTTAGGGTGCATTTGGTGCACAAGACGTCGTAACGCATCCAACAACATCCTCGAACCCGGCGGCGGAAAAACCGCGAATGTAATGCTCAGTTTAGGGCTGTTAACCACAGTTGGTTGGCCAGCATTAGCCCTTGGGGCAGGATGCTTCATTGTGCTTAGAAGCACACTCATCCAATGGCAGTTCTTGTGTTGGGTCGGCATGGGCATGGCAGCCATGTGGCTGGCCCGAGCACCCTGGCCATCATCAAACTATGCGGGAGATTCATTACTGCTCTCCCTAGCGTGCACCATGTCAGTATGGTCAGTGCTACTTTCTGCGCAGGGGCGAAAATCAACCGATAAACTGACACGCATTTCTGCTGTGAACTAATATTCTCGCCATGACTTCTCCTGGTTTTGCAGTTGTCGGAATGAAGACCACGGGCACGGCGGATACCGACCGTGTAATTGACATTGCTGTCATCTTGCTCGATGCCACTGGCATCGTGGAACGAACCTGGGAGACGATCGTCAATCCGAATAATGGCTACACTCCGCCCCTGGCCACAGGGTTAACCGCAGCCCAACTACGCATCGCCCCCCGCATCGAAGACGCCATCGGCGATTTGCTAACACAGCTAAATGGCCGGGTCCTGGTAATGCATAACTCCGAGGCAACTTTGCGGTTTCTGCGCGAGGAATTCAAGCGCATCGCCCACCCCGGCCTTTACGATGCCTTCCTACAACTGGTTACCCCCGCCACCGCAGCCCACGACATGTCGGACCCCGAAGCCGCCGACCTAGGTGACGAGGCAACCGCCCTCCTTAATGCCATGACCACCGCAGGCTTGTTTAGTCGCCAAGTGGCCACTGCACCAGAAAAACTTGACCCCATCGAGCCATTCACCGTGGCCGATAAACACCTCACGGCATTGAAATCGATCTCCCAGACTGATCCACTACCGCGCAGTTTTGTCGTAGGCACAGAGGAATCCTGGACCGACTGGCTTCACCGCATCACCGTGCTGATTACCCACTTAGAGCCGCAATACAGCTCCTACTGGCGAGCATTAATCGAAGCACTGGTCGACCGCACCCTAACCGAGCGAGAACAATCGGAACTCGATCACATCGCCGAAGAAGCAAACTTCACCCCAGACGACATTTCAGAGCTACACGAACTATTCGTGCGCCGCCTCGTGGTGCTCGCATGGTCCGATGGCCTGGTCACCTCTCGGGAACGAGACTGGATTATCAACGTAGCCCGACAATT
>JBHACV010000017.1:0-26352 GCA_041854705.1 Corynebacterium sp. | reverse complement strand
TGACCCACGGCTACATGTGTGGCGCGGTGATATCACTCGCTTGCGTATCGACGCCATTACCAACGCCGCTAATAACACATTATTGGGTTGTTTCTCACCCAATCACAGCTGCATTGACAATGCGATCCATTCTGCAGCTGGACTGCAATTGCGCCAAGCCTGCCATGAGCTAGTGCTACATTCACCAGAATTGCAGGCTCATGGCGAAACAACTGGCAATGCAAGAATCACCCCAGCTTTTAACTTACCCGCAGATTATGTGATCCATACCGTGGGGCCAATTGTGCAAGGCCGCCTGACGTCTAAACATCAGGCAGATCTCGTACGTAGCTATCAGTCAGTACTATCGCTGGCTTTTAGTCAAGGCCTGCATTCGGTGGCGTTATGTTGCATTTCTACTGGGGTTTTCGGATTTCCCTCAGATGTGGCAGCCCCTATTGCTGTTGCCACTGCTCGGGACTTTTTACAGACGCTACCAATAGACACGGATTTCCATATCCTGTTCAACGTATTCACTAAGGAAGATTATGACCGTTACCACCAACTTCTTTTCAGCTGATACTGCTGCCAAGATTTCCGCACTTCAGGCTGTTTTAACCGAGGCCGAAGCCATTGTCATTGGTGCTGGTGCGGGACTTTCTACCTCTGATGGTTACCAGTACTCGGGCTCGTGGTTTACGAAGCACTTTGCAGATTTCGTCGAAAAGTATGGATTTACGGATGCTTATTCCGCAGGTTTTTACCCATTCCCGACTTTGGCAGAAAAGTGGGCGTTTTGGAGCAGATACATCTATTACAATCGCTACGATCGAGCACCTGGTGAGGTATATACACAACTTTTAGATCTAGTACGCGAACGAGACTATTTTGTGCTCACTACCAATGTGGACCACTGTTTTCAGCGAACGGGGTTTGCCAAGGACCGATTGTTTTACACTCAAGGCGATTTCGGTCTGTGGCAGTGTTCAACACCTTGCCACAACCAGACCTATGACAATGCAGAAACTGTGCTCGCAATGGTCCAGCGACAAGCAGACATGCAGGTTCCCGAAGAGTTGATTCCCTATTGTCCGCGTTGTGGTGCTCCGATGGAGATGAACCTGCGGGCAGATCATCGCTTTGTCCAAAGTACCGGCTGGTACACGGCCTATGAGAACTACTCTCGCTTTATGGAACAGCACCAAAATCAGAAGATGTTATTCATGGAACTCGGTGTTGGAGCGAATACTCCTGCGATAATCAAGTACCCTTTCTGGAAAATGACCTGGTCTAATCCACGGGCAACCTATATAAGCATTGCCTTGGACGCCACCGTGCCTAAGAAGATAATTCAGCAGTCCATCCTCATACGTGACGATATTGGGGCAGTGCTGGCGCAACTTCATCCATAGTCAAGCTTCAACGATAGGGGCCAATCAAAAAATGATCGAGTTTCAAGCAGTAAGTAAATCCTATTCAGGTGGTCCAGCGGTGGTCCACGGTTTCTCCTTGGTAATTCCGTCGCATAGCACTGTTGCGCTGGTTGGTTCTTCGGGCTGCGGCAAAACCACACTGCTCCGCATGATTAATCGCATGGTCGACCCCACCACGGGCGTGGTTTTGATCGATGATGAAGATGTACAGACCAAAGATCCAGTGAAACTACGCCGTTCCATTGGTTATGTACTCCAAGCCAGTGGGCTTATGCCCCATCGCACCGTGCTGCAGAATATTGCAACAGTGTCACGACTAAATGGCAAGCGCAAAAAAGAGGCATTAAACCGAGCCCGAGAGCTACTGGAGGTGGTTGGTCTTGACCATGATCTTGCGCATCGGTACCCCGCAGAACTTTCAGGTGGTCAACAACAACGGGTCGGGGTGGCACGTGCGCTAGCTGCTGATCCCAATATTTTGCTCATGGATGAACCATTTGGTGCGGTTGATCCGATTGTTCGCCGAGAATTGCAGGATGAATTACTACGGCTGCAAGCTGAATTGGGCAAGACTATTGTATTTGTCACTCACGATATCGATGAGGCGTTTCGGCTTGGCGATCAAGTCGTGGTGCTCCGCGAAGGTGGACAGATTGCGCAACAAGGTACACCAGCTGAGATTTTGAGCGATCCGGCATCAGCATTTGTAGCTGATTTCATTGGCGCTAATGATAAATACCGCAAACTGCATACGCAAGAAATCAATGGACAGCGCATAGCTTTTGATACCAATGGTCGCCCCGTAGGGGTGTTGGACTGATGGACTGGATCGTTGCAAACTTCACCTATATCGCAGGACTAACACAAACTCACCTGTTCTTGAGCCTTCCCCCAATTATCCTTTCGGTTTTAATTGCAGTCCCCATTGGTCGATTAGCTTTTCGCTTCCCGTGGCTAGGTGGCCCCCTGCTTGGTGCAGCTTCCTTGCTGTATGCAATTCCAGCACTTCCACTTCTGATTGTGATTCCCTTGATTTTTGGTACTCCGCTGCGCTCTTCAGCAACCATCATTATTGCTCTTACTCTTTATGGAGTGGCACTAATGGCTCGTACTGCAGCCGATGCGTTTATCACTATTCCCACTGCCACCAAGGATGCAGCATTAGCAATTGGTACCTCTCCTGCTGGTGTTTTCTGGAAAGTGGAACTGCCATTGGCGATTCCAGTGCTGATGTCTGGGATCAGGGTGGTTTCGGTTTCTACCATTAGTTTGGTCACCATTGGTGCACTGATTGGGATTCCCAGTCTTGGCTCCTTACTTACCGACGGATTCCAACGTGATATTGGCGCCTCCATCGCCGCGGGTATCGGCGCTACCATGCTGCTAGCAATTGGCACAGATGTGGTACTACTCCTACTCACCCGGGTATGCACTCCGTGGCAACAACGAAAAAAGGTGCTTAGCTCATGACCTATTTCTTTGAAGCACTGTCCTGGTTCATGGATGAATCACACTGGTTTGGCATGAATGGAATAACCACTAGGCTCTGGCAACACCTATGGATCACTTTTGTAGCTGTGGGAATTGCTGCTTTACTAGCACTTCCAACTGGTGTGGCAATTGGCCATAGTAGACGTGGTGCTGGGGTCGTTGGTGCTATTGCGGGCGCTGCACGTGCGCTTCCGACTCTGGGGCTGCTCACCTTATTTGGACTTGCACTAGGGATTGGAGTGCGCGCACCAATAATCGCACTGGTTATTCTGGCGATTCCTTCCCTACTAACAAGCACCTATGCTGGTATTCAAGCCATTGATCCCACGATCACTAGTGCTTCCCGTGCACTTGGCTACAGCACCCCACAGATGATTTTTAGTGTTGAGCTGCCACTTGCATTGCCGTTAATCATCGGAGGTATCAGAGCCGCCACCTTGCAAGTTGCGGCTACAGCAACTCTTGCTGCATACACCGCTGATGTTGGGCTTGGCCGCTATATTTTTGCTGGTTTAAAAACTAGGGACTATCCATACATGCTGGCCGGTGCACTGCTGGTCATCATTGTAGCTATCGTTCTTGAACTTTTCCTATCTACCATCCAGCGAATTGCCACCCGCCAACTATCCCCGACGTCTGTTCGGAAGTGAAACCATGTCTTTTTTGCGTCAACTTAAGAAAATTTCCGTTATTGTCGTTCTCAGCAGCCTAGGTCTTGGGTTCCTAGCAGGTTGCTCCAATAATGATCCACTGGCGACTAATGCTGATGACGGCACTATCGTGGTCGGATCGCAAGACTATTTTTCCAATGAGATCATTGCGGAAATTTATGCTCAAGCGCTTGAGGCAGCAGGAATACCAGTGACTCGAGATTTTCGTATCGGCCAGCGAGAGGTCTA
The DNA here is from genome assembly GCA_041854705.1 of Corynebacterium sp. Lineage (GTDB taxonomy): Bacteria > Actinomycetota > Actinomycetes > Mycobacteriales > Mycobacteriaceae > Corynebacterium. Next base: position 22,550 of record JBHACV010000017.1, on the reverse strand, counting down.
TATCCCAGAAGTTGAAAACGGCAATATTGACCTTTTCCCAGAATATACTGGTCCCCTTTTGAAATACTGGGACCCCAATGCCACTGCCCGAAGTCCTGAGGATGTATACCAAGCACTCACCCAAACCACGCCAACTGGTCTGCGGGTGTTAGAACAATCCCCAGCCACCGATCAGGACACCTATGTGGTAACGAGGAAATTCGCTGAGGAATGGGACCTACATTCGGTGGCGGATCTTGCCAAAGTGACTACCTCCTTAACTATGGGTGGAAATTCGGAAGGTGAAAATCGTCCACACGGACCACAAGGATTGAAAGACAGCTATGGGGTTGCGGTGCGTTTCACTCCCATTGAAGACAGTGGCGGCCCGCTAACAGTTCGTGCGTTAAAAGATAATTCAATTCAGCTCGGCATCATGTACACTGCTTCCCCGCTTTTACTAGACGACGATTTAGTCCAGCTTGACGATCCACATGGACTTTTACTTTCATCCCACATCGTTCCACTGGCAAGTGCCAGCATCACGAAAGAGGCAGAACAAGTCATTAATGGCATTAACGCCAAAATCACAACAGAGGTTCTCATTGAACTCAACCGACGAGGTGTCAATGAAAAACTGTCCGCAACCACCATCGCCACCGATTGGTTGGCTGATAACTCCTCACACTAAGGAATCATTATGACCACTACCATGCGTGCCATTGTGCTGCACACCCCAGGGCCAGTAGATAATCTGATGGAAGAACAGCTTCCCATTCCAGAACCTGCTACTGGTTGGGTTCGTATCCGAGTAAAAGCTTTCGGCCTCAACCGATCGGAGTTGCACACTCGCCTTGGACTTGCGGAAGGGGTTACCTTCCCACGGGTTCTCGGTATTGAAGCAACTGGTGTGGTTGATCTTGACCCAAGTGGAACCTTTGCACCTGGTCAACAGGTAATGACCATGATGGGAGGAATGGGGCGCACTTTTGACGGCGGCTATGCCGAATTTACCTGTGTGCCACTCAAACAGGTCATTCCGTTTGAGTCCGCATTGGACTGGTCCTTACTTGGGGCGATACCGGAAATGATCCAGACCGCCTACGGCTCGCTTACCACTGGTATGAATCTCAAGCTAGGTGACACCATTCTCATTCGGGGAGGCACTGCTTCAGTGGGCATGGCTGCAACCATCTTGGCCAAACGGGTGCCACAAGTACGGGTAATCGCTACTACCCGTAACCCCGATAAAGTTGACAGTCTTAAAGCCATTGGCGTTGATGATGTGCTAATCGATAGTGGCAATATTGCCGAGGAGGTGCGTGAACTGGTACCTAGCGGTGTTGATTCTGCTTTAGAGCTTGTTGGCACACCAACCCTACGCGACACTCTACGTGCTACCCGAGTGCACGGTGTTGTCTGTTTCACCGGCATGCTGTCCAATGAGTGGATTGTGAAAGACTTCTACCCCATTGACTACATTCCCACTGGGGTCCGACTCACTGCTTATGCTGGCGAAGCAGCAGATTTACCAGCAAGAATTCTGCAGGAATTCTTGGATGATGCAGCTGCGGGTAAAGCAAAAATTCCTCTGTTTCGGCAGTTCACGCTATCGGATATCCGCACTGCCCATCAGCTAATGGAAGATGGACAGGCTGCCGGAAAACTGGTAGTCACGCTATAAGTCTCCATGACTAATTACTAGTGGTTGGAATATCCATATACTACTACTACTGGTAAGCACCGGATAGCTTAACAGCTGCTGGTATAGCGTGGAGCCTGATTCCACGGTTTACCTGCTCATCACCCTCGTGGTAGACCTTCTGTGACAAACTGCTCAAACCGATTCACTACTGTCTCAGGTTTCCGCGCCCACTTGTTATGCCCCAAGGCCTCGGGCAGTTCCTCGATTGCGACATAGTCCGAAGGTAGAGAATCCGCCAGATACTTAGCAGACGGAATGGGACACATCTCATCATCAGAACAGCGTGTAAGCAGGATTGGAATGCGGATCTGTAGCTTCGCCGCCTCATAGTCCATGTCTTGGTCCATTAGGTCATGCAACCGGTTGGTGCGCAAATACCGCAACCACTCTGTGACATGGACTCCTGACTGACGACCATAGCCACCGCCATCCAAAATCCCATCAGGTTGATAGCCGATGATTTTTACCACGAGCTGGATCAAGCGGGTTCCATAGCGCATCCGAAACCTTTCACGTCCATAAAAGCCCTTCCAATAGGGACTTCCAGAACCCACACCCATCACCCCACGCAGACCCAACTCTGCAGCCTCAGGGCGAGCAGCAAATAAGGTAGCGATCTGCCCACCTTTCGAATGGCACAACAAATAGGTGGGATAGTCTGGTGCTAGCCCGAAATGTTCCTTGGCAGCCTCAAGTGACCGTGGGAAATCGGAACTCGCCATTTGATGGTAGCCAAATTTGTGCTCACGAGTGGCTCGGGCTGTACTAGCGCCCTGTCCGTGTAGCTCACTAGTAGCCACATAAAAACCTCGGGCAGCCAACTCTTTAGCAATTGGATCATAATAACGAGCCCCCATGCCATACCCTGGCCACACAATCACCAAAGGGGGCTCAGCATCTGGACGGTCCATTCTGGGCGCAAACACTCTTAGAGGGGTGATGGAATCATCCCACATGGAAACATCGATAAGAATCGGCTCAGTAATAGTCACCCGCCCCATCTTAGGCATAGATCCTCAGATGTGCACTGCGCAACTCGGAACAACCGACACACGGTCAAGCCCTAGGGGTTTTGATGTTTCCCCTAGGGCAGAGTCTTAAGCAAGGCACCATATGTACCACTGCTTCTGGTCTATTTTGTGGCGCGAGATCGTATTGGCCTCTAGTTCACGCATCCCTAGCGCTTAGAACCTAGATTCAAAGGGAATCCCAGCGGTTGACGAAGCTGCGGCGCCAATTATTGAATACTCATCTGCGTCACTTACTGCCATCTAACCTCCTGCCATGTTGGCGTCATTTTCATTTCGCCGAGGTGAAAGCGCGGTGCCGACGGTTCTTTAGGGCGACTTTTTGGCCCCTACCTTAGGTTTTACTGCGATGCGGTGCGCGATCAACCTTGGTGAGTACGAGCCTAGAACTTTTAAAGACATTTTGGGGAAGTTTTCGCAAATTTACCCAAAATTTCCCCCTTTTCAGGGGTGTGTGTCAAAGATCAAAATAGCGTCTCAGGTGTTCTGTCTGTGGGCTAAATTCGCCATGGATCTCACAAGAAAGCTTCCACAAAAGGTAGCCAAACTCATGTTGCGGGGTTTTCCTAGTTTCTGCCAAACGAGGTTGTCTCCGCTCCACTACTCCCAAATCTTCAGCAATAAGATTAAACACATCCGCAGCAACCCAGTCATCCACCCGAGCACCATCAATGACGATAAAGTTTCGATTCCCACCATTATAGGAAAAGTGATAGTCGGGAAGGTCTATCAGCCGCAGGAGTTCAGTAATCTGATTAGTAGATTGAGTAATGGTGGTCAGCGTATAAAAGAGCGCTACAGGATCATCGAGTGGCAATACAACACGACCAATATCCCATACCTGTTCCTCGTTCATATATCGCAGCAAAGAACTAACCTCTTTACCAGTAAACTCCACCGAGGTACGCTGTTCAGCCGTAAGTCCAGGAGCAGCTGCAGAACGCTGGAATACGGCCTCGGCAGCCACGGGATCCTGCTCGTGTACCGCCTTAGCGAACGCTGGAAGCTCGGGGGTAAAAATGCGCAACAGGGTGCCGTCGTCAAGCGTTGGACTTAGAGGTGCGATGGTTTCTGCACCTTCGACGGCATACTCCGGCGACTCAGCCCAGTGAATGATATGCGCGAAAAATCCCTCGGCAGGAGTGGCACATACCGGATCTGGCGACGCACAAATCTGCCGAACCTTACCTGACAAATGAGCAAATGCTCCCGCTTCCCGTGGCCCAGCCGCCCCAACCATATCGGTATTCGGAGTTGGAAAGTTTGAAGCAATGTAGACCGCCCCAGCTTCGGTAAGCCTGCCAACAGTTCCAGTATTGGTCCATGCCTGCTCATCACGCAGGGCAGAACGTGCTGGATCTGCCACCAAATAAACACCTAAAATTCGCTCTGGCGGAACTGGTGCATAAGCTGCAACATCACCGGTCACATGAGCCCCTTGGGAATAGCCAACCAACACGAAATGTGTATCAGGACAACGAGCCACCAACTCCTCAATATGCTCGGTTGCTTGCTTTACCCCATTTTCTTTTGATGCCCCATAGCTGATGTGTGAGGGATTTGCCGTATCAAGGAATGTCCCGAAAGAGCCAGCACTCGCTGGATAGGGGTTTTGCCATGACGTAGTATCTGGTAATTCTCGGGCCAGATCCTGCGCAAAATTATTTCCCATGCGAAAGGTATGGATCACATTGGGATCATCATTCGGATTCGCGGCAGCAGTTCCAGCAGTGGCCACAATGTGCGCCTGCGGACAGTCTTGAGGTGGGCCTGACTTAGACTCCTGTGCAAAACTTGGTTGCGCCGACAATCCGAAAAGTCCAAGCACGATACTCACAGCAAGCATCGAGGTCCGAGGTGTGTATTGAATCATGATCATGACTTCCTACTCGTCTTGTACTAGGGAAGCACGAACTCACCCTGCTCTTGAATTACAGTTTTATTTCCTCCCATTTTGTTTATACCGGGTGACATTACTTGACAGTTCCCAAGACTAAACCGATCCAACCTTGCTGTCTGTTAAACCAGCGAATTCACCAACCAAAGGGGGGTGCGGCACTGAACCACGTTCCAATGGGCCCTAATGGGCAATGAGAAAGGCTAGCACCCTATCGGCGTAAGTTATATGGCACTGATGAACGAGCCAGTCAAGGCTAGAGACTTAATTCGGTTATTTTACTGCAAACTCTATAAAATCCCAGCAAGCATCTCCAATACTCGCTAAATAACCGAAGTGCGTCAGAGTTAACAACGATTTTCTGCACCTTTGCTGCCACAAAAATAAAACCCCGCACCATTAAGGTACGAGAGTTAGCACTTGTGGAGCCGTCGGGGATTGAACCCGAAAAGCCTTGAACCCCACTATCAGACATGCCCTACCAGGTTATATAGAAGGCTGGAGGTTAGCTCCGAACCCCAGCTGTGCCGCAGAACTTGGGCACGACACCACAGTATTGACGCACCCCGCAGGCATGTTTCCCTGGAAACCGGTTTTCACTGACGGAAACTAGGTTCGGGTCCAAAGGATCACAAGATACCCCAGCTACCAGTTTTGGTAACTGAGGTCCGTTGTATTTGAAGCTTGACCCCTGCTCCGTCCTCGTGCAGGTCAAAACGTATTTTCTTCCTCAGGAAACAAGGCTAACCTAGGTGACACAATTATGAAAATCCCCCGTTCGGAGGTACAACACAGGAAGGTATTTCCGAGTGTCTAGGGGCCTTCTTCGGTACTTTCACCTTCAGAAACGACGAGTGTCCACGGGAAATACCTTCGAGGCAAAGGTTTTAAGCGCTTGTTAAAGGAGGGTTTTTAACCAAGTCTTCAGCCGGGTCGGGAATTCTTCTTTAGCTAAAGGTGGTATAGGTTCAAGCGGTATTTGATCACCATCCTCAATCATTTTCTCCAGCTCGCTGTCTACTTGTTCCCGGTTTCTTAAGTGGGTTTTAATGACTTCAGAAAACTCCGCCTGCCATTTTCTGGCGGTGCGTCTTGAAACCTTACACTTCAACTTCTTTCCGCTGACGACTGTCTCAAAATGCACGCTTCGCAATGTATCTGTGGGGCTTCGCATTAGACTAGCAATCTCTTCCAGCTTCGCATCTCCAATGAACATATCTCCGGGCTTAAGTGGTTTCTGTTCAATTTCATCCTCTAAATGGAGAGGGACGAAATCACCTCTCGTAACCGGCCAAAAATCACCACCAGGTCCTACAATTTCCACTGACCCTGGTTGTGCAGTCAATCGACCAAAATTTATTAGGTTTACACGAACAATTGCTGTGCTAATAGACTCGCCGTAAACTTCGGCACTAAAACGAGGCAAAGCTCCCTGATAACGCCATGACAAAAATGAAACAATCAGCGCAAACAAAGCAATAACTGGTGAGATGAAGTCCTTCACGCTCCAGCCGTTCGATGGTTGTTTAACGATTTCAACCAGCACGTTTGGTGGCGTCACTGTGACTGTTTGAACGACAGTTGTTGCAGCCTCGGCAAAAATTGAAAGCATGCACTAAACATAGCAAAGCCACTCCAACAGAATGAGAATTGTTGAAAAGGGCGAATCGGTCTAATCCAAAGCCAGTGTCAAGGCGACGCAGGGTGCCCTCGCGCTAGGCGCGGTCATAGGGTCCTTACTTCCGCCACGTGCGGACCAGCAGCCAAGATACGCAAGCAACGACCAGCGCCACGTTGGACAGTTTAGGCCCTTCCTTGGCCACGTCGTGCCCAGCTAGGCCAAAAGCGCGAGCGCTGGGGTCGCAACCTTAACGGCCAGGTGAGCGGTCTTAGCAGTCGCGTGTAGACTCTCCGACACTACCAGCTCAACGAACTGGCCGAGCTTCACTTTCTCGGTCGCCGTGACAGTGATTGCCTAGCCCAGCATGTACAGCTCGTCCAGGAAAGGTGCGAAGTCAAACACCAGTAGTTCTCCTTACTTCTAGGCAGGACCCAGACCAACGAGGCGAACCACATTGCGCAGGCGCTGGATTGTGGTAACTGGCTCGACGTAGGACTGACACCATGTCACGCGAATAGACGGGTCACGCCAGGTCTCCACCTGTAGGCCATCCTTGGCGACGAGCTTGCCGAAGTTATCAGCGTCCAGCAGGTAGCTGGTACCCTTCGGAAGCTTGTCACAGTCGTAGATCTTCACACCCTTCCCGTCGAAGGCCTCTCTCGCTGTGCGCATCGAGGACCCTGAACAGACTGCCACCCCGGGAGCCTGAGTCGTGGGGTCGAATGATCGCTGAGGTGTTACAGATCTCAGTCTAGACGTCATCATCCGACTCTGTTCGTCTTGCGCGAGTGTGATAGCTACCTATACCCAAGGTATCCATGATTCCTCGCCGCATGTTCTGGGTGAAGATCTGCTGGTCGTACCCGTGACTGTGGCGATTCTCCACAAGCTCATAGGCTCTAGGGTGGTAAAGACTGGACTTGGTCAGCGCGTCGACCGAATCTAGGGTGAGGTTCCAAGTGATACTCTCTCAGCCTGTCCAAGAACATCCGCCGCGGCGTGTAATACACAACACTCAGAATGCCCTATCCAGCGACCACAAGATTCTCAGCTTCACCATCGGCACCGACAAGCGCTACAAGGTGGGCCCCAACACCGTTCCAGCCCTGCGACAAACCTGCATCACTACCCAGCCGGAAGCCGATACTGACCATCGCTGACACCACAACCGTGCACGGCCCCATCGGATCACCGCTCTCTCGCTGAACAAAACTCCCAAGAACCGCGTCTACCTTGGCAACTACAGCTATACCGGGCACGTCATCCCAGCAGGAATACCTCAACTCGTGAACCAGACCACCTTCGACGCCATCCAACGACGCTTCACTATCAACAAGCGAGGCGGCGCGAAGGAAGCCGCGGACGAGAAGGTCGCCAACTTTGTCCAAGCCATCACAGCAGGCATCTTCAGTACTGTCGCCCAGAGAGCCATGGAAGTGCTGGAGCAACGTCAACAAGAACTGGAGCAGTCCATCCAGACTGAGCAAGCTAAGACAACCCTACACGAAGACGCGACCCCAGGCCCGACCTCCCACCTCTCATAGCACCCACCCAGAACAGAGCAAACCCCTCAGAAACCGCGCCTGACAATGCAAAACGCGATACCCAAGGAGTAAATAAAAGGACGCCCACTTTGTATCAAAATGAGCATCCTAACAGTGGAGCCGCCGGGGATTGAACCCGGGTCCTACGTCATTTTGCCAGGACTTCTCCGTGCGCAGTTCGCGCAAGGATCTCTACTTGACTCTCCGGCTAGGACGAACACTCCCGGATGATGAGCCCAGTTACCAGTAAAAGTCCCTCATGACCCTGTTAACCCAACCATGAGGCAAGTCCCTTAATCGATGCCAGAATCCAAGCCAGGGACAGTCCTGGTCTGACAGACACGCAGGTCGCTGACTATTCTAATTAGGCAGCGAGGGCGTAGTCGCGCTGAGTGTTCTCGGCGCTTATCAAATTGCTACGACGCTTGCGGTGGTCTCTAGCCTGCACCGGCACGCTTCCCCTGGCGTAATGCACGCAGTCGAAACCAAAATCGACCCCATGATCTCATTGGCGGGATAGTGCTAAACCAACAAGTGACCACCATTCTAGCGCTCGGATCTCCATTGGCACAATCAATCTATTGGTTGAGGCGATAACCACTGAATATACTGTATCACTCATGCTCCAGATCGCGGTTGAGATTGTTTGATGTACTGGACTTGTACTCAGATATTGTCTACCTCTGAATCTGTACTTGGACTAGTGCACTCGGAAAATATCACCACCTCAAATTCGCTGCTTTCCAGTCTTTTTAGACGTCTACCCGCAAACGCGCGTAAACTCAGGACACTTGTGTAAAATATCTCAAAGAAAGGTACAAGAATGACTATTGGCATCATTCTAGGATCTATCCGTGAAGGTCGCGTTGGTGGAACCATCGCTGATTGGATCTACTCAGTCGCTCGTGACCGCAACGAAGCTGAGTATGAGCTTGTGGACTTAAAAGACTACGACCTGCCCCTTTACACGGGCGCAACCCCTCCCATGATGCTCAAAGGCAACTATGAAGATCCTAAAGTGGTTCGCTGGGCGGAGAAGATCAACAGCTTTGATGGCTTCGTTTTCGTCACAGCCGAACACAATTCTTCTGTACCAGCACCGATGAAGAATGCTTTTGACTCCCTCAGCGATGAATGGCGTGGAAAGCCCATTCTCTTCGCTGGCTACAGCTATCACGGCGGGGTCCAAACAGTAAAGGCATGGGAGCAGGTCATAGCTACTTTCAACATGCCACAGGTAGCGCAATCAATTTCCATCAATTTAGGCGCAGAAGTTAAAGATGGTGTTTTCACTCCTGCTGAAGGCCAGCTTGATTCTGTCAATAAGGCCCTCAGTGAGCTAGAAAAGCTGGTAGCTGAGGCTGCTAAGTAGTTGTTTCACCGCGTACGGTTCGCGGTGAAACAACGAGCGTCGTAAAGTTTGGGCCGTGGTTAACCGTGTAGCCCTTTGATGCGCCGTCCCAGTTCGCGAGTGATTTCGCGTTCCTCGGTACGGCGTTTGATGTCTTGCCGTTTATCGTAAGCTTGCTTACCTTGGGCAAGCCCGAGTTCGCACTTCAGCCGCCCGTCCTTGAAATAGAGACTGAGCGGCACCAGTGTCTTATTGCCATCGCGTACCTTGCCCATGATCGAATCAATTTCCCGCCGATGCAGCAGCAACTTACGCACCCGGCGCGGATTGTGATTCGTCCAGTGCCCCATGGAATATTCTGGAATGTACAGGTTGCGCAGCCATACTTCGCCGTCGTCGATGGTGGCGAAGGCGTCGGCGAGGGAGCATTTGCCTTCGCGCAGGGATTTAACCTCGGTACCGACCAGCACCACTCCACATTCATAAGTCTCAAGAATGTTGTATTCGTGTCGAGCCTTGCGGTTAGTAGCAATGACCGGTGAAGGCGTCTTCTTTTTCTTCTTCGCCATAGTGGTTATATCTTAGCGCATTGCTTTTCGACACCCCTACCACTATTTCCGTACATACCACCGAAGGGTGCCTTGCGCAGTAAGCGCGGCGAAGATAACCCCGAGTACCGCCACGATGGGTGTGATGAACCAAATATCAGCAGTGGTAATCCGTGCGATGAGTTGAGCACTATATAGATCGGACAACATGCGGTCAACCACCCATGTCTTGCCGCCAAACAGCGCGAGTGCTGATAGGACTGAGCCGATAACCACCGCAAACACTGCCTCCAGCACAAATGGTGCTTGGGTGTACCAACGTGATGCACCGACCATCCGCATAATTTCGGTTTCTTCCCGCCGATTGAACGCCGCAATCTGAACCATATTTACAATCAAGAAGATCGCTGCAATCGCTTGGATTCCAGCAAATAGGAAAGTGGCATTCCTAATTGCATCGAGGTTATCGGTGGCACCACGCAGGTCATCAACTTGGTCGATCACGGTTGATACCTGTGGCAGATCACGAACCGGATCTAGTGGTGAGGTATCTAATGGATCCACCAACCGTACATGCAGTGCCGCAGGTAGCGCTTCTGGGGAGGTTTCGGCAACGAGTAGTGGGTCGCTGTCTTTAAACAGATCAACATAGCGCTGATAAGACTGTTCCCGAGACCGGAAGGTTACTGTCTCAATGCCCTCTTGTGATTCTAAGATGGTGAGCACTTCTTGGCATTCGTTGGAAGAGCAGTCCTTGTCTCCTGCCGAAGTCGCTTCGTCAAACTGAACCATTACCTCAACGCGGTCGAGATAAATCTGTTTGGTGCGTTCGGTCATATTGGTCACCAAGAATCCTGAGGCCAGCAGCGCTAAGGAAATCGCGGTGGTAATTACTAATGCCACCGTCATGGTGAAATTCCGGCCTAGGCCACGGATAGCTTCTCGAAAAACAAAAGCTCCACTCATTTTCTACTCCCTTGACCTTTATTGTGCTTCGCCGTAAACGCCATGTGCATCGTCACGGACTAATTTGCCAAGATCCAATTCGACTACTCGGCGGCGCATATCATTGACCGCGCGAGCATTGTGAGTGGACATGACCACTGTGGTGCCTGTTCGGTTGATCTGATTGAGCAAAACCATGATCCCATCCGAAGTATCAGGGTCTAGGTTGCCGGTTGGTTCATCTGCCAGCAATACTAAGGGCCGATTAACGAAGGCTCGGGCAATAGCCACTCGCTGTTGTTCGCCGCCAGAAAGCTCTTGCGGCAGGCGATCCATTTTACCAGCTAGGCCTACTAGATCTAGTGTCTCTGGTACCATCTTGGCAATCTTGTCTTTTTTGGTACCAATAACTTCTAAGGCAAACGCGACATTGTCGTAAACTGTTTTCTGTTGTAAAAGTCGAAAATCTTGGAAAACGTACCCAATACGTTGCCGTAATTTACTAATGTGGCGACCTTTGAGTTTATTCACATGAAACTGGTCCACATGGATATTGCCGCTGCTAACATTCGTTTCCCGAATCATCAGCTGGAGGAAAGTTGATTTCCCTGATCCTGACGGACCGATGAGAAAGACGAACTCTCCTTTTTCAATGTCTAGTGAAACGTTATCCAGCGCTGGTCGCGTGGAGGTTTTATATAGCTTGGTGACATTTTCAAACGTAATCACCTTCTATACCCTACCGAAACCTCTGTGAATCTTGGCGATTGATGTGGCCAATGTTGCCGATTCGATCGTGGTTTTGGAAAATGCCGGGTTAGTGGGGTGACGTGTTTGTTGGGGCTAAGGCATGAAGAGTCGTTGGCTGGTGTACAGCTGGTAGCTGAAGCCTATATCAACCGGCGTTGTGCGGGACGACTTGTGTGCCGAAGCTTGGCCTTGTTAAGTCCCCGCACAATCAAGCTGCACTTCCTACTGAAAGTGTCGCGCGGAAGAAAAGTTCAGGCAGGAAGAGCAGCTTGATTCCAACTCAAAGTCCAACCCCACCGAGTGCACTGCCTCCCCCAAAAGAGCAGCTTGATTCCAAGCCGCAGGAAAAACCGCAGCAACCAGTAGCTACATTAGACACCGCTACCAGCCCAAAAGAGCAGCTTCTAGTAGCGGCATGCCCTACATCCCGCACAATCAAGCTGCACTTCCTACTGAAGGGGCAAAAGATTTAAACTTCCACCCCAGAAAAGCAGCTCGATTCTCCGGTTCTGCCAGTTCCTTCTCTCCGGTTCTGCCAGTTCCTTCCGAATTCTCCTTTTAATCAAGCTGCACTTCCCCACCTTGGCCAGTTAGGAGTTATACCAAGAGCCTAAAAAGCAGCTTGATTCCAGATCCCGGTGGCAACACAACTACAGCAACCAATGTCCAAGTGTTGATTAGCTTTCCTCGGACATACGCCAGCGAATACCAGCTTCAATGAAGCCGTCAAGGTCACCGTCGAGGACTTTAGTAGGGTCATTGACTTCGTAATTCATGCGGTGATCTTTGACCATCTGGTAGGGGTGCAGCACATATGAGCGCATTTGGTTTCCCCACGAAGCATTTCCACCAGAGCCGAGAGCGTCAAGTTCCGCGCGTTCCTCTTGTCGCTTGCGTTCTAGTAGTTTGGCCTGGAGAACTCGCATAGCTGAAGCTTTATTCTGGATTTGTGATTTTTCGTTTTGGCAGGTCACAACGATGCCAGTCGGGATGTGGGTCAGTCGCACTGCCGAGTCGGTTGTATTGACTGATTGTCCACCAGGCCCGGAGGATCGATAAACATCGACACGAATTTCGGAGTCAGGCACCTCGATATGGTCAATTTGCTCCACCACAGGTAGTACCTCAACTTCAGCAAAAGAGGTCTGACGGCGGGCTTGATTATCAAATGGTGAAATACGCACAAGGCGGTGCGCCCCTTGTTCCACTGACAGTGTGCCATACATGTATTCGCCGTGCACCACGAAAGTGGCAGATTTGATTCCAGCTTCTTCAGCATAGGAAATATCGTAAATATCGACTTTGGCGCCCTGTTTCTCGGCCCATCGAATATACATACGCATGAGCATTTCGGCCCAGTCTGCGGCATCGACACCACCAGCACCTGATCGGATATTGATCACTGCCTCTCGGGAATCATATTCTCCCGAAAGCATGGTTTTGACTTCCAGTGAACCGATTTCCTCTCGCAATGCCGCAAGTTCCGCATCGGCTAATTCGGTGTCTTCACCTTCTTCTTCAGCCAGCTCGTACATCACGGGTACATCATCGAGTCGTTGGCGGAGGTAGTCGAGTTTCTTTAGTTGGTTTTGCACTGAAGACAATTCGCTGGTTACTCGCTGCGCATGCTCTTGGTCTTCCCACAGTGATGGGTCGGACGCTTGGGCCTCAAGTTCGCGGATGCGCGTAGCCATTTCCTCGGGGTTCATTACCTTTTCGATGGTGTTTAAGGTTGCCGCAAGGGAAGAAAGTTCAGCGGATGTCTCTGGTCGCATAACCAAACAGTTTAACCCACGAAGAATTTAGTTCTGCACCGACTGGCAGGGCACAATGGTGGATATGGATAATACGGAACACTTAGCTGAGATGATTCCGGCGATCGTCAAGACTTTCGTCATTGCTCATGAGGCGGACTCTGATGAACGATTAGCCCAGTCATTGGTTTATAACGCGGGAAGATTAGCATGGCGGCTGCGGGAGACTGGTATTGAGGCAAAACAGAAAACTTCGGTGTCAGACGTGGTCACTGAAGCCGATCATGCAGCGGAAATGTTTGTTGCGCAGACATTGGAAGCGCTGCGGCCTACTGATGGGATTGTTGGCGAAGAAGGCACACGTAAAGCTTCGGAAAGTGGGCGAACATGGGTAGTTGATCCAGTGGACGGGACTTTCAATTTTGCCTCAGGTAGTGATTATTTTTGTTCAGCTCTTGCTTTAGTCACCGGCGATCCCAGTGCACCTGAGCAATTACATTTCGGTGCGGTGCATCGACCAGCGATGGGATACACCTGGTTTGGTGGGGCAACTATTCCCAGCACTCGCGATGGTCAGGCGCTTTCATCAATCGCTGATGCTCCCCTAGCTATGGTGTCGCTGGGCACTTATATTCATCCGACTTCGTTAGCAAACCCCAGTATTCGTGATGCTTGGTTGCGTGCTGCCAAGCAAGTGGCGGCTTTGCGAATGCTTGGCGCAGGTTCCATTGATCTCGCCACTGTTGCTGACGGTGGACTTGGCGTGTGGATGCAACACAGCGTTGCCGACTGGGACTGGCTACCCGGACGAGCACTAATCGAAGGTGTTGGTGGTATAGGAACGAAGGTGGAAGCTGGCGGTGTGGAATGGTCCATTGCTGGCAATACTCAGGCTGTAACCGAGCTAACTTCTATTTTGAAAGACTAAAATGTACGAACAAGATCTCGAATTTGCCCTCAAGCTTGCCGACGCCGCCGACCACATCACCCTTGCCCGTTTTGAAGCCACCGATCTTAGTATCAATTCCAAGCCCGATATGACACCAGTTTCTGACGCCGACTTAGAATGTGAGCGAGTACTGCGGGAGATGATCGGTTCCGAAGAAATTCTCGGCGAAGAATTCGGCGGATCCGTGCAGTTCACTGGCCGTCAATGGGTGATCGACCCCATTGACGGCACTAAAAACTTTGTCCGTGGTGTACCTGTGTGGGCCACACTCATTGCTTTGCTTGTCGACGGCATTCCCGTCGTCGGTGTAGTCTCTGCACCCGCGCTAGGACGCAGGTGGTGGGCAGCAAAAGGCACTGGTGCTTTCCGTAGCTTTAGGGGAACAACCAAGCGAATTTCCGTCTCCGAGGTCTCGGCGGTAGCTGATGCTTCAGTGTCGTTTTCCTCCCTTGACGGTTGGCGTGATCTTGGATTACGCGAGCAGTTTTTCTCCCTTTCGGACGATACCTGGCGGCTGCGTGGTTTTGGTGATTTCTTCTCCTACTGCCTAGTCGCAGAAGGTGCAGTGGATATAGCAGCAGAACCTGAGGTTTCCCTTTGGGACCTTGCGCCGCTAGATGTTTTGGTACGTGAAGCTGGTGGTCGTTTTAGTTCCCTCTCGGGGATCGATGGCCCCCACGGTGGTAATGCAGTTGCTACCAATGGTTTGCTTCATGAAGCAGCATTACGTTACTTGCAGCCATCCGCCCAGTAATACACTTGGGCATCAGCAACCAATTCCCAAGTATTGCTGTATGGGTCAAGAAATCTGGCCTGCCGTGGGATGTCTTTGACCCGTTTGAGACCATCAATCTCCTGAATGCTTAACCCTTGGAGAGTTCTGGCTGCTAACAGAGCTTTCATACAGGTTCTACCCTCCGTACTAAGCTTAGGATACGTTAGCAACTGAACTTTTTTCCGTGGCAGTACCGACAATTGATACGGGGTTTGCTGGAGCAACAGCCAGTCTGCAAAGCTTAGTGGTTCATTTGTGAGTGGATGGCGACGTGGAACAACCTCAGCATGTTCAAAGGTGATCTCATAACTCCACACCTGCCCCTTAGCAATGCCACGAAGAATGAGGATTGTGTATGCATTACAACCATTGTTGCAAAGAGTAATAATCCCACGGGATGCCGGTTCTTCAAAGTTTATAGCAATATACTCTGATAGTTCTGCAAGTGCTTTTTCCTCTTGTTCTAGGTCGTGGTTTTCTTGACTCGCCAAAAGTTCTTCTGGGGTAACAACTTTAAGTGGGGCGTCAGGAGTGAAAGGAAACTCTTTGGTCCAGCGACAATCTGCGAACTGCCCCATCTTGGATGTTTGGGTGACCAACTGGATAAAGCGGTGAACAATCTCACTGTCCCGATTTGCAGGATCACGCAGAAACTGGCTGTAAGTTTCAGGTATAGCCTCCCCCAGCATTGTTTCTGCCTCAGCAATTATTCTGTTTATCATTTTCTCCATGTTACCTTTGGCTTCTTGCCCTCAATTACTTGCAAGCACAAGAGATACCCACTTTGTCACCCACCCCAAATATCACCCCCTTTTCGTCACATGACGGAAGTTTTGAAACGCACTTTCCTACCCCAAAATACCCCCATTTAAGTGAAGAGAACCCCCAGATCACCACAGTGACCTGGGGGTTCCACTACAAAACTGATTTTAGGAGTCTGGCAATCTGAAACCAGCACCAGGACCGCCACGCGAGTCCATATCCGACACTACTGCCTGCATATTAGTGGACATAGTAGGCATAAATAGACCGCCTTGCCATGGGGTATAACATGCGAATGCATAGTTCGGGATGGTACCACCAGAAACCATGCCAACAAGTCGGTCGCCTTCCATCACTGGGGCACCAGAGTCACCAGGCATGGCACATACTTGGCTGACATTAGTGCGATGGTCTGCACCCCATACATTTCCGCAGGTGGTTCCGGTGGCAACCCCAGATTTGCAGACTTGGCTGCCAGCAGCAGGAGTGCCACCACCAACAGAATTAACAGTCACTCCGTTATAGCTGCGAGTAACCCGAGCATTGGAACCCAACTCAATCACGGAGTAGTCAAGCCCATTACCATGCGCCACCACGGTACCGGTATTGCCCACTCGCCACGAGTCAGCTGAAGCTACCTGTGCACCTACATAGCCACAGTGACCTGCAGTGATTGCTATCTTTCGGCCATCTTTGTCATACCCGGTAGCCGCAATCGTGCACATCTGGTTGCCGCCGACATAAACCGGAGTTGAGGGGCCATAAAGTGAGGCACCTTCCGCTTCTGCTTGATGCGAGGCAGCAGGGACATCTGGCTGGTCAAACCAAGAGCCAGAAACACGGTGCAGCACCCGCTCGGAAAAAGGCCGCTGTGCCATAAACTTGGACATTGGATCGTAGCGCCAATGATAATTCGGACCATCAACGATGGGCTGGTAGCCTTCATAATCCAGATTAGCGGCTGAATCTCCGCTATTTTCATCGGCCAGTGCATTAGCTGTGGCTTCTTCCACAGCCTTTGTTGCATCAGCTACTGCAGCTTCGGTCTGGCTATTGACATTGGCAGTTGCATCAGCAACAGCTTTGTCAGCCTGTTCAACCACAGTTGCAGCCTGATCGGAAGCGGCTGTCACCGCATCAGCAACGACCTGATCATTAATGACTGGAGTAGCTGGAATCGTCGGTGCTACAGGTGCCGCGGGCACTTCGAGCACTACAGGCAGTGCGGGCTCCGCAGGAATTGCGGGCAGGATAGGCTCTGCGGGAAGAGTGGTATCAACAATTGGCTGCTGCACAGCCGCAGTTGTATCAGCGATAGCGGCATTCGCATCAGCGATTGCCGTATCTGCTTGATTGATGATCTCGGGGTCGATAGCGCTGGTATCGACTGGAACTCCCGCTTGCCCCAAATCCGCAACTGCTCCCTCGAGGAGCGCAGAAGCCGCCGGGATTGCGGTTGCATTGGCTGACGGTGCGTACAAAACCGTCACCCCCAATACAAGTGCAGCAATCGCTAGGCGACGGGAAGTAGACGGTTTACGCATAGGCGAAGATCTCTTTCGAGTTTTCGTTAGGAAACTATTTGGACCTTCGCAATCATGCCACGATAGATCGTAGCATGCTTGCTTCTCACCCCGAATTAGGTTAATTGATTTCTACTAAGGCCTGTCCGCCCTGCACAGAGTCACCAACAGAGACATGCACAGCACCAACAGTGCCAGCATTGGGAGCCGTAATTTCGGTTTCCATCTTCATGGCTTCAAGTACCAGCAAGACTTGTCCCGCCTCGATGGCATCGCCTTCCTCAACAAGAACCTTAAACACCGAACCTGCCAGCGGTGCCACCACGGCATTGGCGGAGACACCTTGAACGGATGCGGTTGCTGGCTCATTATGGGAAGAATTACCACCAATACCGAACATAATTGCGCCCATATTGCGACGCTGCTCTTCTTCGACCTCAACTTGGACAGCATAAGCGATGCCGTTGACGGTCACGGTAAGTTTCATAATATAAAACCCTTTACTTCAGACCCAGCATGCGCTGCTGGACGGACTGGCGACCTTGGGCTGCCCACGTGCGGTGACGAGAGTAGCTGACGGCCTTGACTTTCCCTTTATTCCCTAAGAAAGCGCTTACTGCAGCAGAAATAGCCACGACAACGTCTTCAGGAATGGAGGCATCGGAACGCTTACGCAGCTCGGCGATTTCCGCCTCCGCTTTTTCTAAGCGGTTACTAAGCTTGGCGACGAGCTCAGCAAGGTCCTGGTTAGTTAACTCACTCATCTGCGTTTTCCTTTTTAGACTGGCCCAAGTCCGTGCTTCTTATGCGGACGAGTCACACGCTTATTAGCGAGCACTTCAAGGGCGTCAGCAACATGACGACGGGTTTCAGCTGGATCAATAATGTCATCAACCAATCCCCGAGAAGCAGCCATGAATGGCGTGGAGAAGGTTTCCTTATACAGCTGGATCAGCTCTTCCCGCTTAGCATCAGGATCCTCGGCTTCTGCAATTTCCTTACGGAAGACCACATTGACAGCACCTTCAGCGCCCATCACAGCAATCTCAGCAGTAGGCCAAGCGAAAACTCGATCCGCCCCGAGATCTTTCGAACACATGGCCAAATGTGCACCACCATAAGACTTCCGCAGTTCGACCGTAATCTTCGGAACCGATGCTGAGGAGTAGGCATAGAGCATCTTCGCACCATGACGAATGATGCCGCCATGTTCTTGGGCAACACCTGGCATGAAACCAGGGACGTCGACAAGCGTGACAAGTGGGATATTGAATGCATTGCAGAAACGAATGAACTGAGATCCCTTGTCGGAGGAATTGATGTCAAGCACACCAGACATGACGTTAGGCTGATTAGCCACAATGCCGACTGTACGCCCCACGATCCGGCCAAAACCGACCACTAACGACTGTGCGTACCCAGCCTGCACTTCTAGGAAATCCCCGCGGTCTACAATGCGAGTGATGACCTCCCGAACGTCATACCCCTTCTTGCCATCCACCGGCACAATATCGCGCAGCTCATAGTCGGGCTCTGCGATTGGATCTGGGTCTACTACTGGTGGTTCCTCGGTATTGTTCTGTGGCAGGAAGCTCAACAGCTTCTGAGTAATCAGAATGGCTTGTTCATCATCTTCGGCAATGAAGTGAATATTGCCCGCCTTCATCATATGCGCATCAGCACCACCAAGCTGATCTGGAGTCACATCTTCGCCAGTTACCGACTTAATCACGCCTGGTCCGGTGATGAACATATTGGCCTGCCGAGTCTGGATGATGAAATCGGTCAGTGCTGGTGAATAGGCTGCACCGCCAGCACACGGACCTGCAATGATAGAAATTTGCGGCACCAAACCGGACAGGAAAACATTCTGATAGAAGACCTTGCCATAGCCAGAAAGCGAGTCAATGCCCTCTTGCACCCGAGCGCCACCGGAGTCATTGATAAAGACGAAGGGAGTTCCGGTGGTAGCAGACGCTTCCATCATTGCAGCTACTTTATTGGACTGCGTTTCACCAGCGGAGCCACCCATAACGGTGAAGTCTTGAGATGCAATGTGTAGCGGACGACCAAAAACCGCTCCAGAGCCGGTAACCACACCATCAGCTGGCGCTTCAGCGGTATCCATACCGAAATGAGTGGTGCGATGCTTAGCAAACATGCCGGTTTCATGGAAGGTTCCTTCGTCGACAAGCAGCTGAATACGTTCCCGCGCGGTCAGTTTGCCCTTTTCATGCTGTTTGTCGATTTTTGCCTGCCCACCGCCCTGTTCGACCTTTCGACGGGCTTCCTCCAGTTGCTCCAGACGCTGGGTCATGGTTAATTCGTTAGCCATGTTTACTCCTTATTCGGCAGGCTCAACGCGGACAGTCTGGGTACGACCGCCGACAGTAACTTGATAAGTGATTGGTTCGAGTACTGGCTCGTTCTCGCGCTTCTTGAGTTTGGCAGGATCCTTGCCAACACTCTTTGGACCTTCAGGGCGAGTCTTGAAGAAACCAGGTGCTACACCTGGGAAGAGGGCGTTAGTAAGCACGTCTTCATCGCTGCCATCGAAGCCTTCAAGTGCCTTGGCTTGGTCAGTTAGCTGATCCCACTCCGGCTCCAGCAAATCTGCCGGACGAACGGTGATTTGTTGCTTCTTAGTCTGCGCCTCTGCTTGCTTGATTAGCTCAGGGTTCCGTTCACCGATACATTCGCCATAGTAGCCAAGCATCAAATCAGCAAACTCGGCGGTCATGACCTTGTAGGGGCCCATAAGCACATTAAACACCGCTTGGGTACCAACAATCTGGGAGGATGGCGTCACTAATGGTGGATAACCTGAGTCTTTACGGACTTTAGGCACCTCAGCCATTACCTCATCAATGCGATCACCTGCGCCCTGAGCATTAAGCTGCGATTCCATATTCGAAAGCATGCCGCCGGGGATCTGAGAAAGGAAGATATTGGTATCGACCAAAGTTTTGGACTCAAATTCCTTATACTTTGGACGAATGGTCTTGAAGTGATCTCGAATCTTAATCAACCGATTCATATCAAGATCAGTTTCATATCCAGTGTCTTCGAGCATTTCCACCAAAGACTCAGTTGGATTATGACCTGGACCAAGCGACAAGGAGGAAATTGCCGAGTCCACCACGTCTGCGCCAGCCTCAATAGCCTTCATCAAAGTAACAAGCGTAACGCCGGTGGTGGAGTGGCAGTGGACGTTGATTTGGGTATCTTCGCCAAAGGTTTCCTTAATCGCGCGGATAATGTCATAGGCAGGTTGCGGCTTGAGCAACGCTGCCATATCTTTCAGCGCAATAGAATCAGCACCCATGTCGAGCAACTGGCCAGCAAGTTTGACGTAGCCTTCAACATCATGCAATGGAGAAATGGTGTAACAAATGGTGCCTTGAGCGTGACCATTGACCTTCTTCACAGCTGCCATCGCTCGCTCAAGGTTACGAGGATCGTTCAGAGCATCGAAGACTCGGAACACGTCCATGCCATTTTCCTTGGACTTCTCCACGAACTTGTCCACAACCATATCCTCATAGTGGCGGTAGCCGAGGAGGTTTTGGCCGCGCAACAGCATCTGTAGCCGAGAATTCGGCATGAGCTCTCGGAGGGTACGGAGGCGCTTCCACGGATCTTCGTTAAGGAAGCGAATGCAGGCGTCGAAGGTTGCGCCGCCCCAACATTCCACTGACCAGAAACCGGCCTTATCAATGTCCTCGCAGGCATCAACCATGTCTTCCGTAGCCATTCGGGTGGCGAATAGACTCTGGTGGGCATCACGGAGTGCTAGCTCTGTCACTCCAATTTTTCTTGGACTCATACCCTCGACAGTATTGGAAAAACCAAGTTTCTGCATGCTTGTTTGTGTCTGTTTTTAGCTGCCTAAATCTGTGGATTTTCACAATACAAATATCCGATTATGCCCGATCAAAAACTTTCGGCAGTTCAGGGCTCACGCACGCCCGTTCCAACATCGCCACAATCCCCCTAGTCAAAACCTATACATTGTTCAAATAGTGAAAAATCGCACATCGATTAGCCCACTTTTCACCAGCCATATAAGCCACAACACAAATATTCTTGCCTCTTTCAACACATCACAGCCACAAAGAGTTGTAAACAAGATGTAATTAGGTTGACTTAATTCATAAAACTACTACATGCTCTAGGTAAGAAATCTCAACACACATTTTACCCACTATTAGCACTAGCTTATTACCCCATAAATGCTTGCCTCTACCCCGACAATCTCGCCTAGGAATCGGAACAAAGCTATAGACCAATCTAAAACTGGTAAGCAGACCCAGCAGCAGCCAGTCGCTTTTCAATGAATTGAGAAGACATTCTCTTTCACCGTGCTTCACTGTGAAATCTCAAAATACTCATTAAAACCATGTGTGTATCCCTCTCCTAGGGTGCTGGCTAGAATGCTTAGCGCCCGTTGCTGATAATCCGGATTCTGTTCGAAATTTTTTTCGTTATAACGAGGTATCTGTTTCTCCAAATCCGCCAGTTGCAACAAAGCATCTAAGAAGTCCCAGAAGCGTCCCGCCAAGGGATACTGCTTTGAATCACCGGTCAACATTCCATATACCACCCCAGTTTCCAGCTGCACAAAAATGCAACCATCCTCTATCTCCGTGGCAAAGAATACACACTCACCAGTTGTCCAATCAGGATAGAAGTCAATATTTGAAGCTTCATCCTCCTCAATTGCCCAGCCAAAGGCCATTTCCCGAATTTTATGATACGGGTTAAAAAACACACTTAAACCATGTGGTGGATAAAGATAATCTTCAAACTGTAGCCTGCTATAGAACTCGGCAATGTCACCAATCGGCTTAGCAGCTATCGGTGGCATCGGAGACAGCTCATGAGCAGGCACTACCTCTAAAAAGACAGGGGCATGTTGAGGGGTTAGAGGCTGACCATAAAGCCCAACGAACCGATACAGCAGATCTTCCATTGCAGATTCCTTTTAAATATAACACCACCGAAATATTAGCTTGGCACAGCCATCTTAATTAGACGAAAGTGACTCTTCTGGTTTGGGGTGTGTTGTGGTGGGCCGAAAGTGAGAATTGAGCTGTATCTCTTGTTTGCAAGTGTGGGGTTGGTGCATGGGGTTGGCGGAATCGAGCTGCACTTCTTAGCCAGCAGCATCTGTGGCGATCCTACACAGTTAAAAAAGCAGCTCGATTCCAACAAACAACCAATCACAGCTTGGAATCAAGCTGCTATTTAGGTGACGTGAGCCTGTGTGGTTGGCCATGGGACTGGGAACAGCAGCTTGATTCCCGACATCAGCCCCGTAAAACGCCGAAAACCTCATAAACCCCTAGTACTGGCATGATTTTGAGCCACACCATAGTTGACAGTTTCAGAATCAAGCTGCCATTTAGACCTACTGGGC
>JBHACV010000016.1:0-10979 GCA_041854705.1 Corynebacterium sp. | reverse complement strand
CGTAGTCGAACGATCCATTGCTCACCTCAAAACCTGGAAAATACTATCCACCCCCTGCCGACTCCCCCTCAACAAAACCATCCAAACAATCAACCTCATCCGCAAAATCATCTTCTACGAACCACCCCCTGAATAAGCTTCAAGGATGACCAAGATGCATCGAAAATGAATTTATTCCTCTGTATGGATCAGCTGGAGTGGTCTCGGGCTGCTGTGCCTTGCAGCTTGAGGCAGTCACTGCCTATGAGAACTACTGGAGCGGAATTAAACCCGCTATATGTTTTAAATGTGAAGAGCTTTGAAAGCTCAAGCTTCAAAGCTCATTGCCGTGATTTGTGGTTATTCGGGGGCTGGATCGGCAGGCACTTCGCCAGGTTCTTCAGGGGAAGGTTCAGATGCAGCTTCAGGGGAAGGCTGCGCATAGGTCCATACAATCGGAGCGGGAGGCGTGGGTGAGCCAGCTACACCGGGAATTTTATGGTCGAAGCGGTAGATCACACTGGAAGGATGCTGCTCAGGTCGAATATTTTGATCGATGACTCCTATGAGGCCTCGGGTATAAGTCACCCCTAGGTTGAGGTTGCTTTCATTGGCAGGAAGTCGACTGGCCTCTGGGATGCCACACGAGTTATCAGTACCTCCGAGAACTTTTCGGACTTCAGCACTACCATCGCTATTTCCTAGAGTTATGTCCGGCGCGGTTACCGGGGTTAAAACAGTATCGGCGAATCCATTGAGGATTAACGGGTGGTTAGTGTAGGCCGGTACCACTCCTAGAAACTCAATGTCGAAGGTATAGCAAGTATAGTGTGCTACGTTTACTGCAGACCCAGGGTCAAGCAGCTCCACTTCCTCCGGTGACAATGGTGCCTCGTTGTACGGTGTTACGGACCAGAGAAGCATTCGACCTTCGGAATCGATAGATGCAACTGTGGCTGGGGTTCCAAATGTTAATCGTGTTCCGGGTGGAGTGATATGGAGGTCTTGGCCATCAAGGTTGACTACAACCGGCAGAGCTTCGGCGGGTTTCTCTTCCATGGAACTGTCAGTAATGACAGGGTTAACGGCCGTTTCACTGGTGTTGTCGGAGCCGGGCCGTTCACGGGGCGGGTGGGGCTGAAATCTATTGCGGTCGGGGCTGACGCAACCAGACATTAGTGCGAGACTGAAGCAGAGAACGCCAGTAAGCAATGCCCGTGAGCATCGAATAATACGATCTGAGTGGGGCTTAAGAGATGACATGGATAACATTTCCTTTCACCTTAGGTGGTCGTTTACTCAGCTGCATGTTTGGGTTTAGAGTGCTTGAGGGAGTCAGGCTGAGAGAGGTGTTCTACATCATTGACATCCAAAGTGGCGTCGTCAGTGGGGTCGTCAGCTTTAACTGTGACTGGTGAGGGAGCATTTGGGACAATTATGGTTCCAAGCCATCGACATATTCGCGATACCAAGGATTCGAGCGGTCCCTTGCCATGCCCAAGGTACCAAGCACTCGCTAGGAGTATTCCGAAGGAGATCTGCCCCCAGAACCAACCATTTGGCTTGTCAAGGATGGTCTCCCCGAAGATAGCGAAAATAAGTAAATGCACTACATAAAGAGTGAGAGTCATGGATCCCGCTGCGATTAGCGGGAGAAGAAAGTTGTTGAGCATCCGTGCAATCACTAGCAAGGAGCCTATCGCGCATACCGCCAGACCGGCGGTAGTGAAGAGCTCGAAGGGAGTGTCGGTATGTGGGCCGGTAATTGTAAGCCACCACAGGGTGTCGGTGGGCATATGATCGTAAGGGCCGTAATCCATAACAGCTAACAAATCTTCGCGGCTATAATCCGGCGTGTTGCTATAGATCTGGTCGAAACCACCGGCCTGGAAAACAAGAAAATTTGAAGCAATGGTGCTAGTTATTGCAACTGTGGCACCTAAGACGATTAGCCGAGTTTGAGTGAGCAACCAGCGCAGATTCAATCGTCCGATGGCCATCCCAGCACACAAATAGGTCATCCAGGTCACCAGTGGGAAACTGCCACCGATTGCTAGGGTGATAAGTGTGTCAATCGGCATCCCCCAGAGGTCACTGAAAGAAGGATTGTACGTGGTTGTGTATTCCAATTGGGAATTGGTGAAGAAAACCGCAAACGGTCCGGCAATGGCGAAAACTACGGCTAAGAGCAGCAATGAGCGGATCCGCAGAGCCGTTAGCGGGATAGCTAGGAGAAACATAAGCCCGTAATAAGGCAGAATATTCAATGCGTAAACATCAAAGTGATCGATGGACATCCCAAGGACAAAAATTATAATTGCGCGTATGCCTAGCGAGACTCGGCTGCGAGCCATGCGCCTGCCTTTGGGAGGATTGTTTCCACCCGTTAGTAAAACTACTGTTACACCGGCGAGAACCGCGAAAAGGGCAGAGGCATTCCCCGCGAAAAATTCCCAAAAGAGATTAGGCCTGCCAGTATTGGTGTTGTAGGCGGGTAAAATGTGAACAGCAATCATGCCGACTAGCGCGCAGCCTCGGGCGGCATCAAGGCCTGTGATGCGATTCGCGAACGCAGGTCCAAAGGCTCGCTCTGCACTCCAGGAGTTCATTCCTGGTTCTTGCGTTGGCAGATAGCTTGGTGGTGGCGCAGCCTTTTCTCCATCCCAGATTGCGCGTATTCCTGCCGGCCCAGGGCTGGGGTGGTTGGTAAAGTTGCTGGAGGATTGCACCGATGTAGAGGCGGGGGAGGGATCCATGGAAACTCCTTTCAAAGGATGTACTGGCGAGGCTGGGGATAGTTGATCGAGAGTGGCAAGCACACTTTAAACACTGGTCTTTAGGTGCTGGCCGAGACTCAACGGCTTATTTTCTTTGGGGGAGCCTCATAGTGCTGATCGATATGGGCGACGGGGTTGCCAGCCCATACTGAATCGCGAGGAATGCCGTCCTGCCGAAGTACCAGTGAGCTGGGTTGAATCGTCGCTCGCTCGCCTAAAGACGAGCCAGGAAGCATGAAGCTGTTAGGTCCTAACGTTGCGCCACCTCTGACCGAAACAGTGTCCAAAGTCATCACTCGGTCGTGGAAGAGATGAGTTTGCAAGACGGTACCTCGGTTGACCGTAGCGCGATCATCAATGCTAATCAGATCGAATTCCGGCAGCCACCAAGTTTCGCACCAAACGCTTCGGCCAATTCGGCACCCCATAGCGCGTGCCCACCAGTTGTACATGGGGGAGCCGAGTGAGATTCGGATAAGGGAAGGTACCGCAAGAAGCTCAGTGATGTTGTCAGAGAGCTCGCCCCGCCAGACGAAAGTGGAGAATAGCGTGTGGTCACCTCGGGTGAACCGGCCGATGAGAATCCATTTTGCGATGATCGGGATGGTGCTGGCAATGATTGCGGCAGCCAAAGTGAGCGGCATGGACCACAGGATTACTGAGGTTAGTCCTAGCCAGCCGGAGCCGTGACTCATGTAGATAATGGTGCCGATCCATACGAGGAAAAGGTCGAGATAGCCTGCGATAATCACAGGTAGCAAGCGGAAGGCTTCTACTACGGCGCGTGCGAGCTTTAGATGAGCTGGTGGTTTAAAAGTACGCTCAATATCAGCTGTGACTGATGCTCGGGGAATCTGCCGCACCGAGCGTCCTAGCCAAGAGGTGCCACGTCCAGGCCGTTCTGGGGTAGAGGAAAGCACAGCGATCAGAGAGTCTTCGGGAAGGTCATGGTCAGGACCAACTATTCCGGAGTTACCGACGAAGGAGCCGTCGCCGATCACAGTGGTGCCGATGTGAAGCCAATTATTGCGGTAACGGGCTGTGGTGCATAAAGAGTGGTCGGCGAGGAAACACCGATTGCCGATGGAAGTCAGGTGCGGAATCGTCTCGACGGTTGAAACCTCGGTGTTCTTACCTACTCGTGCTCCGAGCAACCGCAGGAACACTGGTGTCAGCCAGCCAGCATATATGAAGTAGGCCGAAGTCAGTGTTTTCTGCATTAACGAGTGAGTTAGCCATAAGGCCCAGCCAGTGATTGATTGTTGAGGAAAATAGCCGGGTCGAATAAAGAGTGCACAAAAACGAACAGTGAAGATTACTAAGACTAGCCAAGTTCCTACAGCGATAATGGTGAAAACTGGCGTCCATAAAGCGAGTACCGGGAAAACGAGTTCATACTGTTCTAAGGGCCGAACCTTGGGTAGAACGATGGCCAGACCTGGCAGAATAGCGATTAGAGGCATGAGGCTCATCCAGATCATACCGGCACCGAAAAGCATCCTTAGCTGGAATTTCCCTACCAGAGATACTGTGCGAGTAGTAGCAGCTTCAATGGGAGTTTGATTCGGCCACGTGGTTCCAGCTTCGCCGTGTAGGACAAGGGGTGAGCCGCCATAGAGTTTCTTGTTGGGTATTTCGCCGCTTACACAGGAACCAGGCAAAATTTCGGCATCATCCCCGATAACTGAGCCAGGAGTGACAAAGGTTCGCAATCCGATACGTACTCGGTCGCCAACGATGATTTCGCCAACGTGCACTACATCACCGTCGATCCAATAACCGTTAATATCTACTTCCTGTTCAAGTGCCGCGTTATTGCCAATGGATACGAGTCCGGTAACTGGTGGAAAGGTGGCGAGTTCTACGTCTCGTCCGACCGTGCAGCCGAGTAATCGATAGAGTATCGGGGCTGCTGGGGTGCCCAGTACCGGATCGAGGCGCAGGTAGGTAAAGAATCGCTCCGCAGCCCATATTCTCAAGTGGGTCCAGCCGCCGCGCACATAACTGCCGGGGCGTATCCCGGCGGTAAGTACTCGGGCAACTAGTATCAATTGGAGTATTTTCCCCGGGGTGCTAAACAACACTAACGTGCTGATGAGCACAGGCCAAAGCGAAATAGAAGGCACCCAGCCCGCATCGAAAAGGAAGTCCAGTGCCCACACCGTGAGTAAAGTGCCAATGATATATCGAGCCGCGTTGACGCAGTAAATGACGCAAACAACTAGGAATTGGATAATCCCGCTCCACCATGGAATGGGCTGAGGAGTTGGTCGCTGTTCCTCAGCGGATTCAAGGGTAGTGATGTATTCAGCCATTTCCGACAGGGTGGGATGATCGTAGAGCGCGCCTATATCAAGTGCGGGGTAAGCGTTGCGCAACTCCACCGTCAAGGAAGCGATAGCCACGGAGGATCCGCCGAGATCGAAGAAGTTAGAGTCTGGCTGCATTGGTATTTGACCAAGTTGATCCGCCCATTTGTGGGCTAGCCATTGGAGGCTGCTTGGCAAAGCAGCGGTGTTTTCATTTGAGTCGGGCAGTGGCCACGGTAACGCCCCGCGATCCACTTTGCCTGAGGTCTTCATGGGAAGTTCATCGACGACGCATAGTGTGGGGCTTATGCCACCGGGGAGAACGTTTGCAAGGTGGTCTCTGACTGCTGCTAGATCTATCTTAGGTTCGTAGACAGTGTCAACAACTATGTAGCCAACGATAACGTCCGCTCCGGCGGGGGTTTTCTGTTTGGCTGCGGCCGCTGCCGATACTCCGGGTGTGCTGGCAAGGGCGCGGTCGATCTCACCGAGTTCCATGCGCCGGCCACCAAATTTAATTTGATCATCGTTTCGTCCGGCGAAAATGAGTCCGGCTGTTTCCGCTACAACAAGGTCACCTGTGCGATAAGCTCGTTCCCAGCCGAGGGCAGGTAGCGGGGCATAGGCTTCGGCATCTTTAGCAGAGTCGAGGTAGCGCCCTAGACCGACACCTCCGACTACGAGTTCGCCGGTTTCTCCCCAGCGCACCGGTTGCTCCGTGTTGGGGTCAATGACGGCTAGCTCCCAGCCTAAGGTCGCTCGGCCGATACGGACCGCATCGTTATCTGAGAGTTTTTCCATGCGGTGACCTGAGCAAATAACTGTGGTTTCGGTAGGTCCATACGTGTTCCAGAGTTCTCGGTTAGGACTAGCTAGCCGGTTAACTAGGGCTTTTGGAAGTGCTTCGCCACCGAAAATTAACAACCGCACAGCCGCAAGTGACTCCGTGGACCAAAAGGAAGCCAAAGTCGGTACAGTTGAGACAACTGTAATGGAGTTTGCCGTGATCCAGTTGCCGAGAGCGTCGGCAGATCGAACAATGTCACGCTGAGCTGCTATGAGGGCGGCACCGTGACGCCAAGCCAACCACATTTCTTCGCAAGAGGCATCGAAAGCAACAGATAGTCCTGCCATCACTCGATCGTTGGGGCCTAGTGGGGCATCGCAAAGGTACATGCGAGCCTCCGAGTCGACAAGAGCGGCAGCGGATCGGTGAGTGATAGCCACACCTTTGGGTTTGCCAGTAGACCCTGAGGTGAATATGATCCAAGCATCGTCATCGAGGGTTGGTCTGGTAGGTTCAAACAAGCCTAGCCCCTGATCGGAGTGGTGTAGGGGCTGATCGAGGTTAGGTGCGTGCTCCGAAATTGGGTGAGATAACGCTAGATCCGCACCGAAAACTGCAGCGACTTGTGCCTCTTCCCATACAGTATCCGCGCGTGAGTCAGGGTCATCCCAGTCGACAGGTACGTAGGCGGCGCCAGCACAGATCACACTCAGAATTGCGACGTACAAATCAGTCGTCCCAGACGGCACCCGGATGCCAACTCGGTGTCCCCGGCCAATTCTGTGTTTGGCCAGTCGCATAACTTGTTTGTGCACTGTATCCGACAGTTCTTGGTAGGTTAGGCTACCGTTTGACCCCACAAGAGCGACAGCATTTGGATACTTCTCGACGGTTTCGTTGAATATATCGACTAACGTGCGAGGTGTGGGTATGCTTTCTACGCCAAAGATAGCGTAGGTAGGGTGATCTTTGTGACTTTTGTGGTGATCAAGCCCAGACAAAAAAGCATTGTCGGTGTAGTTAGTAGTTTTCATATCTTCAAAGACTTACTCAGGGTGCGTTGGGAAAATCTGGTTTGTGGCTATTAGATCTATGTTCTATAAAGCATAAGTGTTTATGCGCTTCTTGGAAAATGTTTTTCTGTTAAATGGAAAGCCTTTGGTTATAGAGCTGCGGCGGGGGTATTTTTCATTACGGTGATGGTTGGCTTGTTCCATAAGCCAGTTGCGTTTGTCAGCGTTTGCGAAAGGCTTCCATTTTATAAAGCCGGATTACCGTATGGTCTTGCTGGCTTAGCACGGTTTATTGCTTATCTGCGTTAGCTACTGGTTCGGTTGGCTTAGGGGTAGCTAGTCGACGCTCACATCACGCATCTTTGCAGTGAATAGTACCCGTCTGCGCTGGGGTTACGAATAAAAACCTGCCCTGATAAGCGCCGTCTCACATAGATGGGCTTTTCAAGCTGTAACCGCTTGAGCTATTGCGTAGCGCTAGACACGTTTCTATGGAAAGGTGATAGTGCTCACGATGCCTCCCAGGAAAGGGAACAGTAGTTATGGCAACAATAGATACCGAAAAGAATCTGGATATTCCGGATAGGGTGGAGCTGGTTTATTCAGAAGCATCTGAACTGCCAGTGGGAGTGCGGGATAACCGCAAGCTGACACCAGTTAAGAAAATAGTATTGTTTTTAGTCGCGCTTGCCGCGGCCGCTGGTTGGGGAACAATTGCGACATCCCGTGGCGAGACCGTTAACGCGGTATGGCTGGTCATGGCTGCGGTGGGGTCATATATTATTGGCTACACTTTTTATGCTCGGTTAGTGGAATATAAGATCGTTAAACCACGTGACGACCGTGCTACACCAGCGGAGTATGCTAGCGACGGTAAGGATTTTATGCCTACCGATCGTCGTGTGCTTTTTGGTCACCACTTTGCCGCTATCGCTGGGGCTGGACCGCTGGTCGGACCAGTTATGGCGGCTCAAATGGGCTATTTACCTGGCACATTGTGGATTGTTATCGGTGTAATTTTGGCCGGGTCGGTGCAAGACTTTTTGGTGTTGTGGGTTTCTACAAGGCGTAAAGGTCGTTCGCTTGGGCAGATGATTAGGGACGAAACCGGCAGGGTGGGAGGCGCCGTCGGTATCTTCGCGGTTATCGCCATCATGATTATTCTTATTGCGGTACTGGCGCTTGTGGTGGTTAACGCATTAGCCGAAAGCCCTTGGGGTGTGTTCTCCATTTCTATGACCATTCCCATTGCCTTGTTTATGGGAGTGTATTTACGCTACCTGCGGCCTGGCCGAGTCAGTGAAGTCTCCGTCATAGGTGTGGCACTATTGCTGCTATCTATTGTTGCCGGTGGCTGGGTAGCTGATACCAGTTGGGGCGCGGACATGTTCACCTGGTCTAAGGTTGCCTTGGCCTGGGCGCTGATTGGCTATGGCGTATTTGCCGCTATTTTACCGGTCTGGTTGTTGCTCGCTCCGCGGGATTACTTGTCTACTTTTATGAAGATCGGTGTTATTGCGCTGCTAGCGGTCGGTATTTTGATTGATCGCCCCGAGGTGCATATGCCTGCCATTACGGATTTCGCGCTTAATGGTAATGGTCCCGTGTTTGCGGGTAATCTTTTCCCCTTCCTGTTTATCACCATTGCTTGTGGTGCGTTGTCTGGTTTTCACGCCTTGATTTCTTCAGGTACTACACCTAAGTTGGTGGAGAAAGAAACCCAGATGCGCATGATTGGCTACGGCGGAATGTTGATGGAATCCTTCGTCGCTATCATGGCGCTGATCACTGCCATGATTTTAGATCGGAATCTTTACTTTGCCATGAATGCGCCTCTCGCGCTTACTGGCGGCACGGCGGAGTCCGCGGCGGCATTTGTTAATTCGCTTGGCTTGCCTGGCACCGATATTGCTGCTGATCAATTAACTGCCGCAGCGGCCGCTGTGGGGGAGCATACTGTGGTATCGCGTACTGGTGGCGCGCCTACTTTGGCTTTCGGCATGTCGGAGATTCTTACGAATATTTTTGGTCACCCAGAGATGCAAGCGTTCTGGTATCACTTTGCCATCATGTTCGAAGCGTTATTCATTCTCACCACCGTCGATGCTGGTACCCGCGTGGCTCGGTTCATGATGACCGATACCTTGGCTAATGTGCCAGGGTTAGCTAGGTTTAAAGATCCAACGTGGACTGTTGGCAACTGGATTTCGACCTTGGCAGTGTGTTCGTTATGGGGAGCAATTTTGCTCATGGGTGTCACGGATCCGCTCGGTGGCATTAACGTGTTATTCCCGTTGTTTGGCATAGCCAACCAATTGCTTGCTGCCATGGCTCTTGCATTAATTACCGTCGTGGTGGTGAAGAAGGGTCTGTATAAGTGGGTATGGATTCCAGCAATACCACTAACCTGGGATGTTATTGTAACTATGACAGCTTCTTGGCAAAAGATCTTCTCTTCGAATCCAAGTATTGGTTATTGGGCACAGCATGCACGGTTTAAAGAAGCCGCCGCCCAAGGTCTGACCGAGTACGGCAGTGCTAAATCCCCAGAAGCTATAGCAACAGTGGTGCGCAATACTGCTATTCAAGGCTCGTTGTCCATCCTGTTTGCAGTATTGGTTTTCATTGTGCTGGCAGCCGCCGTTGTCACATGCATCAAGGCCATCCAAGCAGATCGCAGGGGTGAGGTCGTCGAGGTGACTGAGGAGCCATTCCAGCCGTCGTCACTGTTTGCACCACGGGGGATGGCTGCGACGGATATAGAAAAGCAAGTTGATAAGTTGTGGTCTGAAAAGCGAGTGGTTATTCATGCTCGTCATTAGAGTGCTTCGAAGCTGTTGGGCTTATATCGGTGAGGTGTTAGGCGAAGGCGACTACAAACGGTATGTTGCCTATTTGCAAACGCATCAACCCTGTGCGCCGATCCCCACAGAGCGGGAGTATTGGCGGATGCGGTGGGATGAGCAAGAACGGAATCCTCAAGGTCGGTGCTGCTAGGTTAGGGAGCATGAATGATCGACTGCTTACTGCGCGGATCTCGCTCACCCCGGTAGTTTGGGGTACCACGTATTTTGTTACTACCGCGTGGCTGCCGGTCAATCATCCTATGACCGCGGGGATGCTGCGTGCCCTGCCTGCGGGTTTGCTGTTATTGCTCTATACCCGGGTGCTGCCCACAGGGCAATGGTGGTGGCGGTCATTGGTATTAGGAGCGCTGAACATCGGGGTGTTTTTCGGCTTGCTGTTTATAGCCGCGGAGCAATTGCCCGGTGGGGTGGCTGCTATTTTGGTGGCAGGTGCACCTTTGATCGCTATTATGTTGTCGCCGGTGTTGCTCAATACCACCCCAGCTCGTCATCAGATTATTGCGGTGGTGTGTGCACTTTTAGGGGTTGCGGCTATTGCGCTTACGCCGGGAGCTACACTTAATGTTTTCGGTGTTGCTGCTGGTATTGCAGCTGCTGTGAGTATGGGTTTGGGGATGGTTCTGGCCAAACGCTGGGGCCAACCAGCCGGTTTGAATGCGTTACATACGACCGCGTGGCAGTTGACTTTCGGCGGATTGCTGTTAGTTCCGGTTGCGCTTTTAGAAGGACCCATGCCGGATTTGGATTGGGCTGGTGTGGGTGGTTATGCCTATTTGTGCATTTTTGGGGCGTTGCTGGCATACCCGAATTTATTCGCAGGCCTAGCGCGTTTGGATGCCACGCGGGTGTTGGTTTTAGGCGCGCTTAGCCCAGTTACGGCATTGCTTATCGACGCCATCAGCGGCAACCCACCCACATTCCTTCAATTAACGGGAATAGTGGTTGTGCTGGTTTCTATTGTGGTGGCACAACGTCCGTAAGTTGAACTGCGCTAGGCTTTAAACTGCATGTTTCGGTAAGGCGCAAGGAGGAATAAATGCGTAGTTCTATGAAGCCTATTCAGCTGCTGGGGAAATGCGTGTGTGGGCTACGTGTTTTGTGTCCCCCTGAAATGAATCATTCTGGGTTTTGTTTTGTTTGAGTAGGTGCGAAGAATCTGGGGTTATGTCGAAGAAAGTTTGATCGGGAAGCTAAAGACTGGGTTGTTTGTCTGATCGAAGATGGATCTTAGCTGAAGGTCTGTCGTT
>JBHACV010000015.1:0-28172 GCA_041854705.1 Corynebacterium sp. | reverse complement strand
TCAGGGTATTGACACTTCCCGCTTGGAAGAATACGGCCCCGACATGCTGAGTACGAAACGAACGTTACTCAGCATCTGCGGGGCTTTATTTGGTGGCGCAGCTTTTAGCCTGATCTGCTGGTTTCTGTTAAAAACCACCAATCTGCCAGCTTTTGGGCCATCAATGGTCACTCGGGCAATTTCCACCTTAGGGTCGGTGCTAGTGCTATTGATCGTCGCTGCGCTGATTATCGCGTGGGTGATGGATGAAAAACGCAAACAAGCCCATCCTAGATGGCGAGTGTGGCTTACCTACCTCAGCTGTTATCTAGCACCAGCTGGTCTGGTAATCAGCACTATCGCTGTGCCATTATCAGCTAGTCGGTTATATCTCGACGGTGTCACTGTCGATCAGGGGTTTCGAACCCAATTTTTAACGCGGTTGACTGACTCGCCCCAGTTGTCCGATATGAATTATATCGACATGCCCACCTTCTACCCTGGTTTCTGGTTCTGGTTTGGGGGTCGGTTTGGCAACCTTTTAGGCTTGCCTGGCTGGGAAACTTTCCAACCGTGGGCCATTGTTTCATTAAGCATGGCAGCTAGCCTGTTGGTACCACTGTGGCAACGACTTTGTGGCAGCCTACCAGTGGCTACTGGTATCGCCTTGGCAAGTACCTCAGTAACACTGGTCATGAGTGCGGAAGAACCCTATGCCGCCATGATCGCTATGGGTGTGCCAGCAGCAAGTATCATGACCTATCGCGCTTTAATTGGCAGTAAATTCGGCATGATCGGGATGATTATTTACCTCGGCATATCAGCTGCCTCCTACACCCTGTACACCGCACTGGTAGCACTGAGCGTCATTATCGTCGCAGCACTGTTTTCTGGGGTGATGCTCAAATCCATCAAACCATTGATCCGACTGTTCATCATGGGCATTGGATCTCTTGCTATTGCAGCTATATGGTGGTTCCCCTATTTCAGCGCAGTGATTCGTGGACGACATATTTCTGGAGCTACTGCCGCCCACTACCTGCCATTGGAAGGCACCCAGATTCCACTCCCCATGCTGTCGCCAACCATCATTGGGTTGCTGTGTCTGATTGGTTTGATCTACATGATTGTGCGCATCCGAGATCTGGATATCCGAATGCTCACCATTGGCTTGGTGGTGTTTTATTGCTGGGTCGGATTATCAATGGCATTTACCTTGACTGGCACCACCTTGCTCGGCTTCCGGCTCGATATAGTCATTGCATTGCAATTAGTCACTGCTGGTGTGCTCGGGCTGGCAGAACTGCGGATTTACAGTATTCATCGATTATTCCCAGATACCTTCGATGTCAAGACCTCACGCACCATTAATCTTGCATTCATGGCGGTACTGATTGCTGGTGGCATTAGCTACGTCCAAAACATTCCAAATCACCTTTCTACCGCTTTCGAACACGCCTATTCCGATACCGATGGATACGGGGAACGCGCAGACCTCTATCCCCCAAATTCCACGCAGTACTATCAAGCGATCTCTGACCACATCCAACAGCAAACTGGGAAAGCCCCCCGGGATACTGTCGTTATGACCGACGAACAAGACTTTATGTCTTTCCACCCCTTTAGGGGATTCCAGGCATTCACTAGTCATTACGCCAATCCATTGGGAGAATTCGATCTGCGTAATGAAGCAATCACTGAATGGGCACTAGAGAGCTGGAGTGATGCAAAAACCCCAGCAGAGTTCGTCGCAAAGCTCGACCAAGCACAGTGGCAAGCCCCCGAGGTATTCATCTTCCGTGGATCTTTAGATGAGGCCCTCGACGATCTGGCGAATGATCGTCCCACCACTGGTTGGGTCTATGATTTGGCCGAAGACATTTATCCCAATAACCCCAATGTGCGGTTTAAGGGCGTTCGATTCAATCCGGAGGTTTTCGTGGACGATCCATGGACTGCCAAGCAATTCGGCCCCTTTGTGGTGGTGACGAGGAAGTGAAAATAGCATCTGCCGTCAGTGGCATCTTAGGCTTTGTGCTGTTCTTACTCACCCCTTTGATGCCGGTTAATCAGCTGCAATCCTCATTGCACTGGCCCCAAGGTTCCCTCAATAGTGTTACAGCACCACTGGAGTCTTATGCTCCAGAACGCATTGACATCCAGGTACCAGTTTCTGCGATCGATTCACTACGCGAAGACGAATCCTTACTGGTAGGCACCCTACCGCTCGATAGTGAGCAAGCGACAAACCGAGGTCTGTTTGTTCGCTCCTTTGACGGTGCGCTCGATGTCATTATCCGAGATACCGTTTACTTCCAGCTTGACGCCGAGGAAGTTGCCCAACTCGACCCCGAATCATTGCTACTGATTAGCTCCACTCGGACCGAAACCTCGGTATCTCTCGCTGGGGAGGTACAAGTCACCAGCGAAGAAGAGGAAGATAAACGCCCACAAATCACAGGCATTTACACTGAGCTGGAAGGCGATGAACAGGCGCTAGTTAATGCAGGCCTGAACGTGGACGTGGAAATTAACTCCCGTTATACTTCCTCCCCCACCCTGCTGAAATGGTTCACCATGATCGGTGGCACCCTGCTGCTGTTTGTGTCACTTTTCTGCCTCTACCGTATGGATGGGCCACCTACCGCCCGCCTACTACCCAAAGGAGTGTTCCGGCCACGGCTTGTCGACGGCGTAGTAGGTGCGGTCCTTTTGATTTGGTACATCTTCGGCGCTAACACTTCCGACGATGGCTTCATCTTAACGATGGCACGGGTGGCCCTCGATTCGGATTATATGGCGAACTACTATCGGTGGTTCGGCGTGCCAGAATCCCCCTTCGGCGCCCCCTATTATGACTTCCTCTCACTAATGGCAACCGTGTCCACCTCATCCATGTGGATGCGTCTACCGTCGTTGATTTCTGGGATCGTGATCTGGCTCTTGGTTTCAAGAGGGGTGCTCCCTCGGCTAGGCGATGGCATCAATGCCCGTAAAGCTGCCCATTGGACTGCGGCTTTGATGTTCCTAGCTTTCTGGTTGCCTTACAACAACGGTCTCCGCCCCGAACCAATCATCGCGATGGGTACCATATTGTCGTGGGTCTGCTTCGAGCGGGCAATCGACCAGAAGCGACTATTCCCAGCTGCAGTTGGCACTTCAATTGCCGCCTTCACTCTCGCCTGCGGCCCAACCGGCCTTATGGCGTTTTCCGCCCTATTGGTCAGCCTATCGAGCTTGTTTAGGATCATGGCCCAGCGAGCAAAAACCAAGTTGGAATGGGCCGCGGTATTAGCACCATTTCTCGCAGCTGGCACTGCAGTGTTCCTTGCGGTCTTTGGTGACCAAACTCTCATGACGGTGCTGGAATCTATTCACGTGCGTAGCGATAAAGGTCCCAGCTTGAAGTGGTACCAAGAGTGGGTTCGCTATGAGGTGCTATTCCAACAAACTGTAGACGGCTCGTTCTCCCGCCGGATCGCAGTGCTATTTGCCTTCGTATCCGTGGTACTAGTCTTCGCCTCTATGCTGCGCAATCGCAAAGTCCCTGGTTCCAATAAGGGCCCAGCATTACGCCTATTGATGATATTCATGGGCACCCTGTTCTTCATGAGCTTTACCCCCACCAAGTGGACCCACCACTTCGGTGTGTGGGCTGGCATCGCTGCGGCCTTGGGTGGACTTGCCGCCATTGCTTTGAGTGAATTTGCCACACGATCACGGCATTCACGGACCCTTGTCATAGGTGGATTGTTATTTGTGTTTGCCTTCTCGCTGTCAGGCACCAATGGTTTCTGGTACGTCTCCAGTTACGGTATTCCGTGGTGGGATAAATCAGTGCAGTTCCACTCGGTAGAATTTGCCACCGTTTTGATGATTATTGCTCTAGTAATCCTCACAGTTGGCGTGGTGCAATCCTTCCGAAGTGGGCTTGCAACTGAGATCAATGGTGGTGATTCCTCCTACAAAGCGAAAGATCAACGACCCAGCCGCTTTAGTCGGTTATTTTCCGCACCAATCGCAGCTTTCTGTGCGCTAGCTGTGCTGTTTTCCATGGTGTCATTCGCTAAAGCTTTCGTGGATCAATACCCTGCTTATTCAGTGGGTCTAGGTAATCTACGCAATATTGCAGGCAAGACCTGTGGGTTGGCAGATTATGTGCTGATGGAAACTAATACCAATGACTCCTTCCTCACCCCAGTCGAAGGTACCTTAGGGGATTCACTAGAAACCGATAGTTTGCGTGGCTTTAAACCCAATGGCATCCCATCACTGGGCACAGATCAATTGCCGTATTTGGTTAGCTCTGCGGAATTACTCAATGTAGATAATGGCCGCCGCGACACCAAAGGTATCAATGGTTCACAAATGATCCTGCCATTTAACCTTGATCCCATGAAAGTGCCGGTTTTGGGTTCCTATTCCGTAGGTAAGCAGGTGTATTCCGAGGCAACTAGCCAATGGTACGAGGTGCCAAAATCCACCGAAGCATCTCCATTGATCGTGGTTTCGGCTGCGGGCATTATCGAAGGTGTTGATGCAGATGGCGTGAAACAAGAAGGCCGGAAACTGGTCCTGCAGTATGGCAAAAAAGATGAATCCGGCAAGATTGAAGAACTGGGTGAAACCCAGATGCTCGACATTGGCCCACAACAACGCTGGCGGAATCTCCGACTCCCTATTGAAGACTTGCCAGAAGAAGCTAATGTGATTCGCATCCATGCGGTGGACTCGAACCTAGATCCGAAAGAGTGGTTGGTATTCACCCCACCACGGGTACCCAACCTCGATACCTTGAATAATGTCATTGGTTCCGAAACCCCTGGCCTATTGGACTGGTCGGTCCCACTACAGTTCAGCTGTCAGCGGCCGTTTAACCACTACGCTGGTGTGGCAGAGATTCCGCAGTACCGAATCTTGCCGGACTATAAAGGCAAGCGATCCGGTACCAGCTTTGAGGATTATCATGGTGGTGGTGTGCTCGGCACCGCAGAAGCCGTCAACTATTCCTATGAGGTCCCAGCTTATGCCAAGGATGACTGGCTGCGAGACTGGGGCGCTATTGAGAAATATGAGATGCGTCCAAACTCGGTGGGAGAAGTTCCAGACCTGGCCGCGATTGAGCTAGAGACAATAACTCGCTCTGGTTTGTGGAACCCCGGACACCAGAATATTGATACTGATAAGAAGGAATATGACTAGCCTTGGTTAAGGGCCGATCCATTGTGATCGGCCCTTGATCTATTTTGGCCTGCTTCACACAGAACCAAATGGCATAAATGGTCGCCGAGTACAGCACACATGCCACCACAAGCAGCCAAAGAACTTGGGCTAGTTCGTTGGTATCCCAAATGACATTCCAACAAAAATGCAAACAGAATGCGGCACCAACCCCAGCTATGGCATATAACCAGCGACGTTGGGCGTCGGCAAGCAAAAGAGCATAACCAATGCCCAACCCCGCCAAAGCCGATAAGCATACATGCAATCCAGGACCTGCCACACTGCGCAAACCCCACATAGTCATCGCCCCATAGAGATCACTGTCAGCATGCAATAAACTACCCACTGCACCATAGGTGAAGTTTTCGAGTGTTTCGAATCCAAGGCCCACCATTGCTCCAGTGACCAACCCATGCCAAGGCCGATTAAGCTCGCGAAAGTGCAGCAAAATGATTGCAATGCCCAAGGATTTGACGATCTCCTCAGGATACGCCCCAGCTAGTGATGCTGTTACTGCCTGCCACCCTAGTTTCTCAGTAATGGTCACTAAGGGTGTAGCGAAGAGGCTGACAATGCCAACGGAAATGCCAGAACCCCAGATTAAACAACTGAAGTACCACCATCCCCCAGCTTTGGGCCACAATGGTAATGCTCTAAAAATCCCAGTTCCTACCGCTAGATAAATCGCAGCTCCGATTAGCCCTAAAGCCGCCCCTGAAAGCGAGACAAGGAAATTCACTGCAGTAAGGATAACTGTTAACCCAGCCCCAAGCACCATAATAATTACATATGCTGTCTTATTCATTTCAGGCTTTCCTTTACCATTTCCAGTGCTGAAATTCGATTACCACTGAGCAAAACGAGAATCGCTTCCTGCGCATGTTCGCCTTCACCAGTAAAAGTCAAGATGGTGTATCCCATATGATTTAGACTGCGGAACTGGCCGTCTGTAGTTATTGGCGCATCTGCGGGTAGTACTCCCGCTGGTGAATAGGCTCGAAAAGCTCGGCGAAGAGTTAGATCGGGATCTGATCCCGTTTCCACCACAGTGCTGTCAATAACGAAGCTCCCGCAATCCCACTGACGGGTCATTCCTAAAGCTGCTTGTCGCAGGCATACAATCGGCTGTGAATCCTCATCAACCAGTGGCACCTCCCATGAGGAACTACCAAGCATAACCGGGGTTTTCTCTTGATAGATCTGTGGCAAAAACAGATTAATCAATGCTGGTAGCAATAGTAGGGCAAGAACACCACCTGCTATGCTCCATCTCTGCGATCTAGTTGTCGTAGGCTTGTGCCGATAAAATGCCATGTCCCCAAGTTACCGTTTATTGTGGTGGGTATGACTGTTTCAATGACGGATCTTTTCCAATTTGTTAATGGACCATGGCTTGCAAACCACATAATCCCCGATGACCGCGCCGCTGATGGCACTTTTTATCAACTGCGCGATCAAGCGGAAGAAGATGTTCATGCCATTGTGCGCGAAGCTACCGATACCCGAGCGGGCCGATTCTTCCACTCCTATATGGACACCGCGGGGATCAATGCCGCGGGAACCGAAGCGATCAAATACGAACTATCGCTTATCGACGTTGACACCATAGCAGATTTCGTTACTGCGCTAGGCAAATTGGATCGGATTGGAATTTCCGGATTCCTGGCAACCTACGTATCTAAGGATGCTAAAGAAGAAAAAGCTATCGCGTATTTTTACCAAGATGGGCTAGGGCTACCAGATGAGGCCTATTACCGGGAGGAAGTGCACGCCAAGATTCTGGCTGCCTATGAAGAACACATCGGCCAGATGCTGAGTTTCCTCGGTTTATCTGGTGCAGACCGAGTAGTTGCACTGGAAAAAGAAATCGCCGCAGGCCACTGGGATGTGGTTACAACCCGTGATCCACAGAAAATCTATAATCCACGGAAATTTGAGGAATTACCAGAGCTCATCCAACAGTTATTGCTGGCGGCCGGTCATACCGAAAATCGTGTGATTGTCATGATGCCTAGCTACGTTGAGCATGTGATCGAGTTACTCACTCCAGAGCGTTTGGAAGATTGGAAACTGTGGGCTGCTTGGCGGATCATTAGTACCCGATCAAATGTGCTTTCCGAGGAAATTGATCAGGCCAATTTTGATTTCTCTGGCACCGTACTCACGGGCGCGACTAAACAACGAGATCGGTGGAAACGTGGACTGACTACTATCGAAAGCTACATTGGGCATGATATTGGCCAACTCTTCGTGGCTCGCCACTTCCCGGCTTCTTCCAAGCAAGACATGCTCACTCTTGTCGATTATCTACTCCGAGCCTACCGAGAACGCATTAGTAACCTCGACTGGATGAGCCCTGCTACCAAAGAAAAAGCACTAGAAAAGCTGGAGAAATTTCAGGCAAAAATCGGCTATCCCGATACATGGCGTGATTATGGTGACCTCGATTTCTCCTCGGCAGGTTCCGATCTGGTAAAAAATGTTCGAGCTGGTGAGGAATTTGTACACGATTACGAGTTAGCCAAGATTGGCAAACCGGTGGATCGTTCCGAGTGGTTCTCCACTCCACAAACTGTCAATGCGTTCTATAACCCAAATGTCAATGACATCACTTTCCCCGCAGCCATTCTCCGTCCACCATTTTTCAATCCTGATGCCGACCCTGCCGAAAATTTTGGAGCCATTGGTGCGGTAATTGGACACGAGATTGGGCATGGCTTCGATGACCAAGGCTCCCAATTTGATGGCGAAGGTAATCTGGAATCGTGGTGGACTGAGGAGGATCGTGCGGCCTTCACCGAGTTGACATCGAAATTGGTTAATCAGTTCCAAGGGCTTATCCCGACCACTTTGGAAGATGCAGGGATCGAATGCACCGGCGTCAATGGCAAGTTCACGCTTGGGGAAAATATTGGTGATCTCGGTGGTTTGGGTATTGCTGTGGTTGCTTACCAGATGTACCTAGACGATCATGGGCCCGATAATTCTCGCGCTTTTGACGCCACCGATGCCAGCCCTGAGCTGTATGAATCCGATTTCACTGGTTTACAGCGGCTTTTCCTCGCTTGGTCGCATGTGTGGCGGACCAAGACTCGTCCCGAAATGGCAGCTCAATTGCTTGCAATTGATCCGCATTCCCCTGCGGAATTCCGCTGCAATATTATCGCTGGAAATGTTGCCGAATTCTACGATGCCTTTGATGTTCCTGAAGACTCCAAAGTCTATATCAAACCCGAAGATCGGGTGCGAATTTGGTAGCTAGCTTCGAACTCACCGATGAGTTTCGGATTTCCGATCACGGGATGGTTCTTTATCGCATTCGCGCCACTCGGGATATCCCAACCCAGCAGGTTCATGTTGGTGATCTTGGTGGTTGGGTCAGTTCTGCCCAACTGCCAGATGGCACCCCGCGTATTAGCGGTGATGCGTGGCTAAGCTTCGAAGCTGAGCTTTTCGACGCCGCGACCATTGCCGATCACGCTCGGGTAACCAGCTATGCCAAGGTTGGTGGGCAAGCTAGGATACAGGGCCAAGCCCGAGTTGATGGTCATGCCTATATTGGTGGGCAAGCTAGGATCTATGACCGCGCACGCATAGGGGGAAGTGCGATTATTACCGATCAGGCCCAGATTGGCGGTGATGAGTGGATCTTATCTGAGACAATCGGTGGGAATACCCAGCTGCACGAAACCAATCTGCCAGTCACCAATCAGGACCAGCCGCCTAGCTGTGAATTTACCAATATTTCTAAGGGGCCACTGCGTCGAATTCGTGCCAGCATTGATCTGCCTCATTTCGACGTCAGTGCTGGCGATCTTGGTGGTTGGGTTGGTCCAGAGGTGAGTATCGCCGGCAAGTCATGGATTGGCCCCACCGCTACTGTCTCTGGCGCAGTTCGGCTTTCAGACCAAGCACTCATTACCGGGAAAACGCAGGTTTCCGGAACCTGTCACCTCATTGGAGGGCAGGTCGAGGGGCAATGCATCATTGCTGGCCAGAATCTGACCATCACAAGTCACATCAAAGGCAATATTCGTCTCACTGCTAGCGGTCTGATAGCGACATGCTTGTATGGTGATGGCTTTGTGTGGGATTGTCCGCTTCCCCTTGATCTGCATCATCATTCCCATTGGACCACAATCAATGAGTTCGGCCCTTATGGCAGCACTATCACTATTGTTCGCCTTGTGGATAATTCTCCATTCATCTGCCAGTTTCCTAATGGTTGGTGTGGATCACCGATGGAATTACACGCTGCAGCCTATGATCTTGTTGATTTAGTGGCAGATCGTTATATCGACCCAGGTGAGGAGCGACAACGCTGGGCCACGTTATATTGTCAACTTGCCGACTTTGCCACTCACCTAGCTGTAGCTTGGGACATTTGATCCTACTAATGTGTACAAGGCACACAAGCTGAGCTATCACCTAGTAAGGCGTTACAGAGTAGCTACTGATGGCTGGTAATTGGCTCACTCACCATAGGCGAACTTATAACTGGTGCACTGGCTGCAGGCGGAGCTGGAGTCGGTGCACTGGTAATGGCAGAAGTAACGGTAGGCGGCATGTCACCTGACCATTCCAGTCGGTTATCTTGCGCATTCCAGGTATAGGTAGCTAGATAGCTTCCCGAGGCTGCTTCTTTAGGTTCACCCTCTAGCGCCCATCGGAACTTCACCTCTACAGATTGATCGCTAACCCGCACCACCTCAGGTGCGAAAGCGAAAGCTGGTTCGGTAACCACCCCCAGAAACTCATCTTGGTGGAAGAACATTATTTGATACGGCGCATCCGGTGCTGGGCTATCAATATTGAGAGTAATCCACGACAGATCAGCACAGGGGTCAAAGGTATCAGTCACACTTTGCTGGCTCCAGAAATTATCTGCATAACCAAGCTCAAGTGGAAATGGTGCTGGCACCTGATCTAGATTTTGCTCAAAAGCTTCTGTCCCGGTCAACACTCCACATTCTTGTGGCCGCTTTGTTGGTGTGGCTGTTGTAGTAGATACTGGCGAATCAGTGGATTCGGTAGTTTCCTCAACAGCTTCTGTGACCGCTGTGGGAGATTGCTCTGAGTCGGGGATAATCCCAACGGCATCGTCCACACACGCGGTGAGCACGAAAACCGCTATTGGCATAAATAAAATTGTCGCAACCGTGCGAATTGGAAGCGCCATCAGGGAATCATCTCCTCATCTTTTAGAGCAGATTATCGGAG
Source organism: Corynebacterium sp. (assembly GCA_041854705.1). Lineage (GTDB taxonomy): Bacteria > Actinomycetota > Actinomycetes > Mycobacteriales > Mycobacteriaceae > Corynebacterium. The sequence goes on along the minus strand of JBHACV010000015.1, from coordinate 17,750 downwards.
AAAATAGAGGGAGACAAGGGATTGGGGTGACGCTTGGGGGTCAGACACAACCGTTATTTAGTGCACCCTAAATACTATGATCGCTAACGCTCAAAAGTTGGTGTATGCATCAGAAAACGACAACAGGCCGCTACAGTGCATATGGCATCTAGCTTACGCATCGGTACTGATAGAAAGCCATATATGCGACCTGCACCATGGAATGCAGCAAATACCATCCAGCACTCGACTGCCGCGGCAGAAGGCTACAGTCGAGCCACTATCAGTTCTGCTCACAAGTTGATAGTTTCTTATAAGGCTACTGCCAAACCATCGGATTAAATCGTCAATTCCGCCAATACATAGACTTTGCCGGTCGCCTCATCAGTGCCGGTCAGCCCGAGCCGAACCGAGCGCTCAGTCACTTCGGTGGGCAACTGTAAATGGAAGCGCTGCCGCTCACCATTGACATTGATATTGCCAACCACAGAGTCCCGAGTGATGTCTTCTAGGTGGATATTGTCGAGATCCACCTCCTCATCAGTGCCGGTGCCCTTAATGGCAAGCGGCGAGAGTTGACCATCGGAACGCTTGGCATTGGTATCACCAACGATAATAACGCGGAGGTATTCCTTGACTGCCGCAGGATCGGCTACCACACGAGTGACATAGCGAGTACCCAACTCGCTATGCTCAAGTATGGCAAGCTCATGACGGTCTTCAATGCGGGCATCCCGGTAGGTGACCGGGACTTGGAGGATTGGTCCGCCTTGGCGGATCAGCAGCGTTTCAATGCCCACTTTCCCCCGTGGATCGACAAATCGGAACGCGCCGATAGTCTCATGGGGACCATACAGCCCAGTGATCATTTCTTCCTTGGTAGGAGTCAGGGTTGCCTGGCAAATTTCTGCGATGCGCTCCATTATTCATTCCTTCGACTCTTGTTCTTTAGATACCATGATGCCATGAGTGATTTCACACGGTCAGACAAGCAACAAGAAAAATCCGACCGAGAGGAGTTCCAGGTTGGTGGCATTGACCGCAAATTGTCCGCTGAGCAGCAATTAGAGCAATTAGCGACCTATATATATGCCCACTATGACATTCCAGACAAAAACCCTCCGTGGTCCGAAAATCCCTCCGACCCGGTCCCCGCAGACACCTTTGACGCTCGGCTGCCGGACCGCATCACCCACTCCGCCATGCTTATGCTTGGTGCCGGGCTAGACCACGCCATGCCCGGCGTAGCATTTCCCGGAAAAGTCGAGGTCAGCACTGTTCCAGAGCTCAATGGAAAACTATTTACCCCCTCCCAGCCAACTGGTGCATGGGCCATTTCCCTACACCCTGGCGGTTGGTGGAAAGGCGCAGGCGTAGCCCTAGAAAACGCTTGGCGGCCAGAAGTGGCCGGGGTCGCCGAATTATCGGGGGTAACTATTCTCGATTTAGATTACCCCCTAGTTCCAGAGCATTCTCTCCCCGAGGTCATTTCCGCCGTTCACACTGCCGCCAACTGGGCCCGAAATAATGGCGCCACTTGGTTGAGCGCTTGGGGATACTCCTCCGGTGGCGCACTCGCTGTACTATGCTCCGAACTTTTCGACGCCCTCGCGCTGACCTTCCCTCACCTCGATTTGAGCATGTTGCCTGACAATGTCCGCGCTGGCGTGGAGTTTCCTACAGTATTGCCACCAACGCTGATCCAAGTGGCCACCCATGACACCATTGCCGACCGCTACGCATGGGCCGAGTCGCAGGCTGAGGTGAAAGAGTATGTGTCGGAGCATCGTATCTCTACTCCAGAAGTGGCGCGGGAACGGGTACAGGATGTGGCTGCCTATTTAGCCAAAACCTACAAAAACCTACAAAACCTACAGAGCTAACCAAAACCTACAAAAACCTACAAAACCTACAAGCGTATAGTGGGCGTTATGCTAAGCAATCCATTTCGCCCCAGCTTTGGGGTCACCCCGCTGGTTTTTGCTGGCAGAAAGCAGCTACTAGCAAATTTCCGGTTTTCATTACTGGAGGGCATTGGATCACCTTATCGTTTTTCGTTAGTCCAAGGTGCGCGCGGAACTGGCAAAACTGTGTTCCTTAACCAACTGGAGACTACCGCTCAAGAAACCGACTGGGAAGTAGTGCGAGTCCGATCCACTAATCTGATCGATGACCTCGTGCTTGGACAGTTACCGAGACTACTCAATCGCATCTCATCAACTACCGATTATCGGATAAGCCAAATCGGAATCGGTGGCGTAGGAAGCATTGGCATTACTACAGATCAGCGCTATCCAGAAGGGCATACCATCTGGACGCTTATGAATGACGCGGCAACCACCTTGACCAAACAAAATCGTGGACTGTTCCTCACTTTGGATGAGTTGCAATCAGCAAATCCAGCGGAATTGCATCAACTCACAGACGCCATTCAAGACTCAGTACGTGATGGGTTGAATATTGCCTTTAGTTTTGCGGGTCTACCAGGAGAAATTTCCAAACTTTTGGAACATCCAGGCACTACTTTCCTTCGGCGTGCAACGCCAATAACAATCGAAGAATTACCCGCTGAGGAAGTCACTGAAGCATTGCAAGCAACGGCGACTCAGGGAGGAAAAGTATTTGATGAAGATGCTCTTGAGCTCGCCACCCATATGTGCCACGGCTACGCCTTCCTCATCCAATTAGTCGGATCTATCTCTTGGACAATGGCCACTACAAACCGTATTTCCACCACTGAGGTTGAGCAAGCCTACCCCCTAGTAGTCCAGCGAATGGGCACTATGGTTCATATTCCTGCGCTGAAAGGTCTGCCGCACCGCGAACGACAGTTCCTTTCCGCACTCGCCAACAGTCCTGGCCCAATGAAGCTCCAAGACATAGGTGCAGCAATGGACATCAAGGGAAGTCAGCCTTCTACTTACCGACAACGACTCATTGATCGTGGTCTTATCCAAGCCGTATCCCACGGTTTTGTGGATTTCACCATGCCCTATATGCGCGAACACCTTCGGCTAGAGTCCTTCTAATTCAAACCGACAGGCAGCCATATCCACCCGCAATCCAGTGTGCGGTATGTCTTCTTCTTGCCAATAGGTAACTGCTCGATCAGCGACAGCACTGGTGCCATCGGCTCGCACAACCCGCCACCAACAGGTGAGGTGCCCATGCGTACGCATAATGCGCCCAATCTGGCGTGGGGAGGCACCAACCACCTCACCGATGTCTCCATACGCCACCACTTGGCCGGTGGGGATGCTATCGCAGAGGGTGAGCACATGGTCGGTAAGGTCGTCGAGTAGCATGCCAGGTAGCTCTGGTCTAGGGGGTGAAATCCGTGAGGTCAATGCCTTCGAGTGGATCGGATTCACGGCCTTCTTCCACTGGCGGTAGCACTTCACACAAGGTGACAGTGGCGCCGGTGGAGTCGGCAATAATCGCCATCCGACCGAAACCAGATTCGAAAGGCTCTCGGATAACTTCACCACCAAGATCAGCCACTTTTGCCGTTACTTCATCCACATTAAGCACGCCAAGGAAAGACTGCCAAAAACTAGGAACCTGTGGTGGGAAGTGGCCGCGCGCATCGAAAATACCAGCGAAGGCTGCGCCGTCGATTAGCGCAGTGGTATAGGAATCATCGTCAGCGGTAGCAGTTATCCAATTGAAAAGTTCTGGATAAAACTGGACTGCTTCGCTATACGCGGTGGTGGCGGTGAGTTCATGCCACACCGGGGTACCGGGTTCGCCCGCAGCAATGAAAGAATCTTCGCCAGCTGGTTGAATCAGGCCAAACAACGCACCTGCGGTATCAACAACCAGTGCCATCTGCCCCAGGCGGACTTCGATGGGTTCGACCAATACCCGGCCGCCGAATTCGACGACCCGAGCGCAATCGGCGACAATGTCTGCAGATTGGAAGTAGGTAACCCATGTGTCTGGCTGCTGCGAGTCTTCTGGACGCTGGACAAAACCAGCAACTGGCAGGCCTTGGATGCGAGCCATACGATAGTCTTCGGCAAGCTCTTCGATCTCCCAGCCAAGAATCTCCGAATAAAAGTACGCCGATTTGCGTATATCAGAGGTGGTCAGGTCTATCCAATAAGGCATACCGGGTTCGGCTTGAAAAGCTGGCATTACATGTTCCTCCAGACCTCGGGGTCAAAATCATCATCGGCAGTGGCTTCGTCGAAGTAATCGTCTTCTTCTTGGTTGGTCAGCACCCGAGCGCATTGGTTACCAAGGCATACAACATCACCTTCACGTAAGGTTTTCCCACGACGAGTATCTACGACACCATTAACTGTGACTTCGCCAGCTGCAATGATTTCTTTTGCGGCACCGCCACTTTCAACCAAGTTGGCCAGCTTGATGAACTGGCCCAACTTGATTTCATTATCGCGTATCGCGACATCCACTATGTGCATAAATGAATAGTCTAGGCGAAGCGGACCGCAGTTCCAGTCGCACCTACCATGAGCATACCGCCATCAGCGCCAACGGTGGTATAGTCCAACTTCACCCCAATCACACCATCAGCACCGAGTTCTTGCGCCCGTTGGACCATCTCAGCTAAAGCAGCTTCACGAGCTTGGAATAACTCTTGTTCGTAGGCTTGACTGCGACCTCCAATAATATTACGAAATCCTGCAGCGATATCTTTGAAAACATTGGCCCCAAAAATGGTTTCACCAGCGACGACGCGCAGGTACTCGGCAACTTGACGGCCATCGACATTATTCGTGGTTGTGACGATCATGAAATAGTCTCCTTGATATAAAAGGGTCAGGAACAGAGTGCTATTGCATGCAATGAAATAGCCCAACCGAGTTTATGCGGATGTAATCCCGGCGACCACCATATACCCTCCAATCAGGGAAAATATGATGCCTGCCCCCACATCGATCACTTTGGCATTGGTCAGAATCTTTTGTCCGAGTGCTCGCACTCCGAAAGCAAACCCAATAAATCACCCTAGACCGGTAATAATGAGGAATATGGCCATGAATACCGACCACCATAGTCCAAGGTCAGGCCGGATGAATTGGGCAAAGATCGATGCAAAAAACACCACAGCTTTGGGATTGGAAAGATTAGTCAAAATCCCAATCCTAAGTGCTGCTGCTTTCGAAAGTTGCTGCATTGGTTCCGTGGGTTTTCCAGCTGAGTTTTCAGTTGTTCCCGGCATTCGAGGTTCTACCGGGCTTCCCACCACGTGGCTTTTCCCATCGCGTTGGAATCCCGACCATAAAGAACTAATGCCAATCCACGTGATGTAGCTGCCACCGATAATTTGGATTGCAAGCAGCACCCCTGGTCGAGCAGCGATCGCTGCAGATAGTCCCACGAGAGAACCGATGATCCACACGGTATTGCCGAGCATAATGCCAAGTGCGCACATCACCCCAGCATGTCGATCCCTGACCCCTAGTCGCATGATTTGAAATAGGTCAGGACCGGGCATCATGATAGCGGCGAACCAAGCCGCGGCCAACGCCAGAACAGACATTAAACTACTTGGTCACGTGGGGTGATTACCATCTTGTCAATATTCATGTGTTCTGGCAGACCAGCAACCCAACGTACGGCTTCAGCAATATCATCGGCAGTGAGGTTGAGTTTGTCAGCATACACTGCGTCAGCTTTGGCCTGATCGCCTTTGAAACGGACAAGCGAGAAGTCGGTTTTGACTCGGCCGGGGTCGATTTCGGTGACTCGAAGTCCCCGTTCAACAAATTCAATGCGCATGACTTTATTGGTTGCGGTTACTCCGAATTTAGCAGCATTGTAGCCAGCACCACCGGCATAGGGCGCGAACCCAGCGACTGAAGACATATTGATGATGTGACCATTGCACCGAGTCAGTGTGTCTAGTAGTGCGGTGGTGACTCGGACGGTTCCAAGCACATTGGTGTCATACATCCATTGCCAATCGGCAAGTGAGCTGGATTCAATGGGGTCAAGTCCTTTGGCGCCACCAGCATTGTTAACCAAGAGGTGACAATCGGTAATCTGTTCCGCGAAGGCTGCTACTGATTCATCACTAGTGACATCCAGTTCAAGGGCGGTTCCACCAATTTCAGCGGCGATTTTCTCCAGTCGATCTTTGCGACGTGCCGCAACAATCACCTCCCAACCATCGTGAGCAAGTGCTCTCGCGGTGGCCTCACCAATTCCTGAGGAGCCACCGGTTACTACTGCAACTTTCTTTGTCATGGGTTTAAGTGTAATCCGACCGTTTTCCCCAGTAGGTTAAACACAGTAGATTAACCTCTGCTTGGTTGTTCTACTCGGTCATCGACTAACCCGATTGCTTGCATGAGTGCATAGCAAATTTTTGGGCCCACGAAGGTGAAACCTAATTGTTTGAGTTTTTTGGCCATAGCGATAGATTCTTCGCTAACGGTAGGGATGTCAGCAAGCCGTTTGGGTTTGTGGTGTTCAGTAGGAGCAAAGGACCAGATGAGATCGTTGAGTCCGCCATGCTCGGAATCGCGTAGTTCTATTGTCAGAGCGGCATTGGTTATTACAGCTTCAATTTTGCGTTGATTGCGGATCATTCCTTCAGTACCCATGATCCGGTCAATATCCGTGTGGGTGTATGCGGCTACGGTGTCAGGGTGAAAGTTATCAAAGGCGGCACGGAAAATGGGGCGGCGTTGCAGGATTATGGTCCAACTTAGTCCAGCTTGGAATCCCTCAAGGCTTAAGCGTTCAAAAACACCAGTTTCATCACGGACTGCTTTTCCCCATTCCTGGTCGTAGTAGTTTTGATGGAGTTCATCGACCGTTGCCCAAGGCGGTCGATATTTACCATCAGGACAAAGAATCAATCCAGTTTGTGGCTCCATTCTCCTACCCTACTAAAAGCATCCGACATGGCGGGTTTTGTGGTGTTGAGCTTTGATTATATTTTTGTATTGTGAATTTTGATCTTTCTATTATCGGCTCTGGCTTGCCAGTTGCAAGTGCGTTAGAAGAATTGACGCAGCTTGGTGAACAGGCAGTGGTGATTCAGGCTCCGCCAGGTACCGGTAAGACCACATTAATTCCGCCGTTTATGGCTAATCAATGTGGTGGCAAGGTCATTGTCACTACACCCCGACGGGTAGCGGTGCGAGCTGCTGCACATCGATTGGCGCAGCTGGATGGCTCGGTTATTGGTGATCGGGTTGGTTATAGCATTCGTGGCGATCATCATCCGGGTGCTTTGGTGGAATTTGTTACGCCGGGAGTATTGGTGCGTCGATTGCTACGCGATCCAGAATTACTGGGTGTCTCGGCGGTGGTGGTCGATGAAGTGCATGAGCGCCAACTAGACACTGATTTGGCATTAGGCATGGTGGCGGAATTGCAGCAATTGCGAGATGATTTGCAGGTTGTGGCCATGTCAGCCACGATTGATGCTCCCCGGTTTGCCAAACTATTACAGGCACCAGTGGTGACGGTTTCAGCTGAGACGCATCCGGTGGACATTGACTATCTTTCGATTCCTGGCCGGGCGGAATGCTCTCCGGATTTTTTGGCTGAGGTGGCACGGTTGAGCGTCGAAAAGCTAGGGATGGATTCGGCGTTGGTTTTCTTGCCTGGGGTAAGGGAGGTAACCCGGTGTTGTGCCGAACTGGAAAAATGTACTGATATACCGGTGTTTCCGCTGCATGGTGGCTTGGATTCAGTAGCACAGGATGCTGCATTGCGATTTGGTGGCCAGCGGATTGTGGTATCCACTAATATTGCGGAATCTTCGGTGACGGTGCCGGGGGTTCGGTTGGTAGTTGATGCCGGTTTGGCTCGGGTGCCTAAGCGTGATGCCGCACGCGGCATGAATGGGTTGGTCACCACTAGTTGTAGTAAGTCGAGTGCGGAACAGCGGGCGGGGCGGGCTGGCCGTGAAGGACCGGGGCGAGTAATTCGGTGTTATAGCGCATCAGATTTCGCTCGTTTTGCGCCGCATATTGCCCCCGAGATCGCATCAGCTGATTTGACACAATTTGCGCTCTTTCTTCGCTGTTGGGGCTCATCAATCTCGGATTTTCCACTGCTTGACACCCCGCCATCAACTGCACTTGACGACGCCTTACGTGCCTTGCATTCCATCGGTGCATTAGAAAATGACCGCATTACTCCGCTGGGTGAGAAGATCGCCTTGATCCCAGCAGAACCACGATTAGCCAAGGCCTTGTTAACTTTGGGGGCTGCGGCTGCACCAACTATTGCTGCTTTAAGTGAAAACCTAACTGGTGATCTTGAGCAAGTCATCCAACAGCTACGTGGTACTAAGCGGTTTGATGCGCAAATTGCACGGTTTGCTCGACTGGTGCCGACAGGTCAATCGTGTTCGGTTGGGCAGGTGGTTGGTACTGCATTTCCTGACTTGATTGCTCGTAAAGAAGGCGATGGGTATTTGCTGGCCCAAGGCACCCGTGCTCAGCTTTCCCCACAGTGTCGAGTCGCAGCAGCACAGTGGCTGGCTATTGGGAATATTTCCCTTTCTGGTTCGAAGGCGATTATTCACTCGGCTGCTGCCATTGAAGCAGAGACTGCGGTGGCGTTGATTGGCACCACGAAAGAAGTTACTGTGACCGTGTCAGGTACTGAGGTAAAAGGTCGTAAGGTGCAACGAGCTGGTGCTATCGTTTTAATGGAGACCCCAGTGGTAGTTACCACCGCACAAGCTGAGACTGCGATTCTCGCTTCGGTCCAACAGCAGGGGCTGGGGTTCTTCCAGTTCAGTCCGAAAGCGCAGGCTCTCAAAGAGCGGCTGCACATTCTCCATAAATATTATGGTCCACCATGGCCTGATGTAGATTCAATCCCAGTCTCAGATTGGCTTTATCCCGAGATTGGCGCTATTGCCGCAGGTAATTCTGTTGATATGTATGATGCATTGCAGCGCATTTTGCCGTGGCCAGAAGCTGCCCGATTGGCAGAATTAGCTCCAGAGGCAATCCTAGTGCCTTCTGGACGGATGATACCAGTAGATTATGCTGGGCAAGTTCCCACGGTCAAAGTTAAGCTACAGGAGTGTTTTGGGTTGGCAGAATCTCCAGTGATTTGTGGTTATCGAGTGGTATTTCATCTTCTGTCCCCAGCTGGTCGCCCCCTTGCAGTCACCGACGATCTGAGTAGTTTCTGGGCTGGTCCCTATGCCGGGGTGCGTGCCGATATGCGGGGACGCTACCCAAAGCACCCGTGGCCTGAAGATCCCACCACAGCGGTGGCAACGGCAAAGACCAAGAAGAGGATGTAGAATGCGTTGGCTCATTATAGTTCCCTTGACCTGTGGGTTAGGGTTGTTATTGAGTCATTTTCAGGTACCCGCTGCCTGGGTATTGGCTGGGATTCTTGGGGCGGGAAGCGTGGCCCTCATTTCTGCTCGACCAGTGGAATTGCCTCGTCGGATCAGTAGTTTTGGTCGTGGGTTTATTGGGGTCATTGCTGCCCTACCATTATTAGCCACGACCCCAACAGCGTTACTGCCCTATGCATTACCTGCGCTGTTAGTGACTGCAGTTTCCGTGGCTACTGGGGTGGTTGCGGGTTTGTTGATGGCTAAAATACAGCCACTGATTAGTCCCGAGACTAGTTTATTAGCAACCATGCCCGGTGGTGCATCAGTGATTTCTGGCATGGCACATGAGTTTGGTGCAGATGTAAGTTTCGTTGCTCTGACCCAGTACCTGCGGGTATTAGTCATTTCGGTGTCACTACCGTTGGTAACTGCTCTATTTGCTCCACCGCTGCATCCGCTACCGACACCAGCAGCAGATCAACCATGGTGGGTGGTTGCGGTATTGTGCGTGATCGCTTTTATTGGTGAGCCGGTGGGGAAACAACTGCGGATTCCCGCCTCGATCATTATGGGGTCTTTGGCGCTAACCGTGCTGTTTGGGTTGTGGTACGGCCCGTTTATCCCACCGGAGCCATTACGCATTTTCGCTTTCATTACTATTGGTTGGATCTGTGGTGGTGGTTTGAGTGTGCCTAGTCTAAAGTTTTTTGCCCGCCAACTACCAGCAACCATTGGGTTTATTATCGCGCTATTGGTGGTGTGTGCATTGATTGCTTGGCCGCTGGTGCCGTGGTTGCATATTTCCTATTTCGAGGCTTACCTTGCTACCAGCCCTGGTGCTTTAGAGTCGGTGTTGGCGATTTCTTCCGAAGGTGATGCTGGTCCAGTGGTGGTTGCGATTCAGATCATTCGATTACTGGTGGTGTTGATGCTAGCTGGTTACTTTCCAAAACTGATGCAGCTACTGCTCAGTCGCCACCCATAGGTAATTGTCGATTAGCTTCCGGCCGAGTCGACAATGCCCAACGGTCATGGGTGCGGTCTGAAATTTTTGCCTCAGCTTTTTAGCACCAACAGAACTACCCCTTTTTCGGGTTGAATATAAGAAAGCAGCCCCACAAAATAAAGAAAAAGCTGGGTCCACGATAATTAATCGGGGGCACCCAGCTTAAAAACAGATTACAAGAAAAAACTAATTACTCTGTTGATGGATTGATTTTCGCCATTATTGATTGAATTGCAATGAGATCATTTTCATCAAAACCAAGCATAGAATTCACCTCCTCTTCCATTTCTTCAGCAAGGCCTTGAAGCTTCTTACCCCGGGTGGTGAGAAAAAACAGCACACGACGATAATCTGACTTGTCAGCTTGGCGGCGGACAAAGCCCCCTTTTTCCATTCGTTTCAAAAGTGGTGACAAGGTTCCCGAATCAAGGTCAAGCGGAATGGACAGGTCAGCAATGGTTTGACCATTCCGCTCCCAGAGGCATTCGAGTACCAAGTATTGGGAGTAAGTTATACCCCAATCTTCAAAATAAGGACGATACATCCGCTGCATCAGACGGGAGCCAGTGTAGAACTGAAAGCTAATTTGGTTATTCAACTTCACATGCACGGACATACCCACAATACTATTGAAAATTAAGGCGTTAAGAGCAGCAATTGAGACTATTTCTCAGGCCGCAAGCCGCCTTTGCGCCACTTAAGTCCGGGGTTGGCCCATTTGTTGAAACCTTTAAATAATTCTTCAGTATTTTCAGCCACTACAATTGCGTCCAAATAGCGTTCCCAAATGAACCCTTCTTCCCCCATGCTGCGCAATGCATTCAATAGAGGTGTCCAATAATCTTCGACATTATAAAGAGCAACCGGCCCAGTATACGGACCAAGCTGCTGACGGACTAGCACCTCGGTGAGTTCTTCTAGGGTGCCCATGCCTCCAGGGAGGGCAACAAAGGCGTCAGCAAGTTCCTCCATGCGGAGCTTACGAGCAATAATATTCTCTACGATCTCTAACCGGCTCAGATCTGGATGGGCAAGCTCTAGTTCTTTCAGGCTATGGGGCATCACACCAATCACCTCACCACCAGCATCGATGCAGGCATTGGCAGCTTCGCCCATGAGCCCGACACTAGCACCGCCATAAATCATAGTGATGTCACGCTCGGCCAAGAAGCGACCTAATTCGCGGGCAGCCTCGGCATATTCAGGTCGTTGTCCCTGCGATGAACCACAGTAAACCGCAACGGATTTAATCAGTGGACTCAAGGTGCGCAACATGACCCCGGAGGAATCTTGGGCAATGAATTCATTACGCGCATAAAGTCTGCGAGCTGGGCTTTCCGGCTCGACGCTTAAAGAAATCCCCTGCCAGCCGTGGGTCCGACCATGACGTACAGCTTGTTTGACTAGCCAACCACCAATGCCTTTGCCTTGCCATTCGGTGTGGACATTGATGACCATTTCCGGTACCTCATCAGCGACGAATCCAGCGGCTTTAATAAAGGTAACCCACATGGAAGCAATGGCCTGTCCATCAGCTTCAAGCACGATGCCAATGTCACCGCGATTCTCGTCAAAGGTCAAATAAGGCGCGAGCGCCGGAGAATGCAGATCTGCCTCCTCGTATCGCTTGGTAATGCGATTGAAATTGCGCAATAGCGCATCGACACGCACCGGAATGTCAGTTGGTGACATAGTCCGAGCGTGCAGTCCATCAATCTCTGGCTGGGAAAGGAGGAATGTCATGACTTCGAATTCTAATCCCTTTTCTAGCCCAAACAGTACACTGGCAGCTATGAACAGGGAGTATTCAATCACTGAGATACTTGACATTGTCAGTAACGCGCAACGTGTCCATGTATTCACCGGTGCAGGGATGTCCGCAGAGTCAGGCCTGCAAACCTATCGAAACGATGCCACTGGTTTATGGGAAAACGTTGATCCGCAAGCAATGGCCAGCATTTCCGCGTGGGCAAAAGACCCTGAACCAATGTGGGCATGGTATTTATGGCGGGCTCACATCGCAGCGCAAGCCCAACCCAATGCTGGCCACCGAGCACTTGCCCAGTGGGCGCCGCTTGTCGACGACTTCCACATCACCACACAAAACATCGATGATCTGCACGAACGCGCCGGTTCAACCTCGGTTAGCCATCTGCACGGCAGCCTTTTTCAGTTCCGCTGCTCCATCTGTGCCAAGCCGTACTCCTTGACTGAGTTCCCCAGCGAGCCCGCTACTCGCCGAACACCCCCAACCTGTTCATTGTGTGGCAATCTCATTCGGCCAGGTGTGGTGTGGTTTGGTGAACCATTGCCACAAAAAGAATGGACACTGGCCGAGGAGAAAATGGCTACTGCTGATGTAGTGGTTATCGTTGGCACTTCTGGGGTGGTGCAACCAGCAGCATCATTACCATTAATCGCGGCTGAATTGGGGATACCAATCTTAGAGATCTCCCCTGCTGAAACTGAGTTAAGTCGTTGGTGCACCCGTAGTTGGAAGACGACTGCTGCTACCGGTTTAGCCGCCATTGTTTCCGAACTTTCCACTGGGGATATTTAAATTCATTTGAGGCGAATTTTGGACCACATTAATTCAAGCTTACAATCATTGTCAGTTGCAATAACTTAAATTTTATGTACAGCTTCTTCTTTTATCACTCGTCATACCAACCCCCAAAAAGCCCATAAGCTGCACAATCCACAAGTTGCTTGATCTTTTCTGAGAATAAACGGGAGAAATATTGTTCCACACACAGGTTAGCTATTCAATCTAGTAACCGTTCCTTAGATTAGACAGGATAGTCTATTAATCGGTAGGATTTCTGACATGCGATCAGAAAACAGCTTTGGGCACTCCACCGTTTTCACTGGGCCAGCAAGCCCAGCCGCATTATGCCTACAACTGATTCGGTTGAAGCAACCAGTCACCAGAACCTTCTTGGTGGACCATTCGACTCATTCCCAGCCCACAATCACTAGGGCAGTCCTTGCCTTGATAGGATGCCAACTAGTTCGCGAACGCCCCGACAAGATCATGCCAGTCGGCCCAGGTCGGCCCAAAATTCCCCTAGAGATGGCACCCACACCGTGGGCGCTATTAGGCATGGCCATTGGCACTAATTCTACCTACCTAGGCGTCTATGGAACTAGGGGACAATTACTCCGTGAGCAATTTATAGAGATAACTCCCAGCGAGCACACGCTGTCCAATTTTGTTAATGAAGTAGTCCCCCACATTAATTCCATGGTCTCTGACTCCAAGCTACCCCTAGTGAATATTGGAATCTCTACTTCCGGTCTTGTTGATAATCAAAACCTCATTACAGCAGCGAATTTAGGATGGGATCGTGCGGATATTATTGGGCCACTCAAGCAAGCTTTAGACGTTCCCATCAGTTTAGCTAGTGTTATTGAAGCCATCGCCGGTGCCGAGCAGCAATCCCAAATTCCACCAAAACCAACCCCCAAAACACGCCCTAATCAGAAGAAAGTTGTGAAAACAGCTAAGAATCGTGACCACAGAGGCTTAATTTTCTATGTGGACGATTCTATCGGAGCCGCAATTCACACCCATAATAGTGTGACCCCGCTCGAAGTTGGCAACTATTCCAGCTTAGAATCGGCGGCTCTAGATCTCGCATCCCGAACCTCACCCAACACCCTAGTGCTAGCAGGTTCAGCATTTGAGAACTCTGCCGACGCCCACGCTGTGGGTCGGGCCCTGCGCTCCTCGAAGCATTCCAAGATTGAGATCCGGGTAATTCCCACTCATCTAGACAATGCCCGAGCAGCAGCCCGGTCGGTGGCACTGGTGCGCCTACTCACCAACCCCATTGCATTTGCCAACTACATTGAGGCCACAACAGGACAATACTTTATTTAAAACGCACTTCTTCTAAGGTCAAGCATTCATTTTCGTTTGCTTGACCTGCTGCTGTTTCTACATACCGACCCGCATGCGGAATAAACGCTGCCGATTGCTCTTCAGATAATTCCCGTCGCACTTTCGCTGGAACCCCAGCGGCCAACGACTTTTCTGGAATCTCTGCGCCTTCCAATACCACCGCACCAGCAGCAATCAAGGAACCAGCACCAATGACCGACCGAGACAACAACGCCGAATGCATACCCACTAACACCCCATTGCCCACAGTCGAACCATGAACCAACGCCATGTGCCCGACAGTGACATCATCGCCCAGCGTACAAGGCGCATCAGAATCAACATGCAAGACAGAGTTGTCTTGAATATTAGTCCGTGCCCCAATACGAATCTTATTGACGTCGGCACGCAAAACACAGCCATAAAACACCGACGAGTGCGGACCAATTTCCACATCACCAATGATCGTGGCATTTGGAGCAATATAAGCAGTCTCGTGAATGCGTGGGACCTTGCCATTAAACGGAAGAATGACCGGTGCCATGATGGAATACTCCTTTAGTAACAGTCGACTTTAGTAGTGGTTGGTGACACGTCGATTAGCCATGCGACCTGGGTGCTCTGGGTGCTCATCGGGATAACCCATAGCAATTACAAGTGCCACCGCATAGTCTGCTGGCGCACCAATTGCTTCCAGCACCTTTGATTCATCCCAACCGGTGGTTGGTGAAGTTGAAAGTCCCTCACCCTGTGCAGCCACAAGCGCAAAACCAGCAACCAACATGGCATCTTTCAAAGCAGTCTCACGCAGACCAGCAGCATCCAACTTCTGGTAATACCCATTGACATAGTCGGCACGTTCACCAAGGATTTCCGGCAGATCTGTGGGAATATGCGTCCTAGCCACAGCCACCAATACCACTGGAGCATCCCGAAGCTGAGCCTGCCCAGAGGCAGCAAAAATACCATCTTTGACAGCCTGGTCCCGAATGACCACTAGATCGGCCCGCTGCGCATTGAAAGCAGTGGGAGCCTCTAGCGCTAGCGCCACCACCCGATCCAGCACCTCATCAGTGATCGGTTGGTCAGTATACTTGCGGGTCGCGCGGCGGGTAGCGATGGCATTAGAAACGCTGATAGTCATAAAAGCCTCTCAAAAATGTTGATATATCACAAAGTATAGCGTGATGTGACATACAGTTAAAGGGTGATCGACTTCAACCAATCGGCCGACATCGTCGCCCCACAACTGTTGGGCGCAACCATCAGCCATGATGGCGTGACGATCAGAATCACCGAAGTTGAAGCCTATCTAGGAATCGACGACGCCGCCTCCCACACCGCAAACGGCATGACTAGGCGAAACCTCGCAATGTTCGGACCGCCAGCTAGGCTCTACGTATATCGATCCTATGGTATTCATCTTGCCGGAAATATCGTCTGCGCACCAGAAGGCAATGGCCAAGGCTGCCTGCTACGCGCCGGGGAGGTTATCGACGGCCTACCAATTGCTCTCGAACGACGAGGAAAAGTCCCCTTCCACCGACTCGCCCAAGGGCCTGGAAACCTCGGGGCTGCGCTGAACCTCAACCTCGATCTCAACCATGAGTCAATTTTTGGGCCGCTGCTTTCCTTCAGTCTGCCCACCGAGGAACCAGAAATCACTATTGGCCGCCGTATAGGCATTACTAAAAATGTCGATGCCAAACTACGCTTCTGGATCCCCAACCACCCCACGGTATCGCGACGAAAGCGACCAGAGGCGGATACAAAGGAGTGACAAGTGCTAGCTACACCCACATAACAGCACTAGAGTAGCTCAGGTGACAGTGGGCATTCAGTATATCTAACTGTCAGCAAGCCCCTGTTCCGCTAAGAAGTCTGCTAGTTTGATCCGAGTCCCATCGTCTTCTGCACGTGCTTGGCGCAACGCCTCAAGGTCGGCATACAGCTCTAATTCATCAAGCAGTTCAAGTTCATCAATCGAGATGATGGCTGCGACTCCTTTGCCGTGTCGAGTGACAATAGTTCGCTCCTTTGCGAATGCCGAACGGTTCACTACATCACCCAGCTTTCCCCGCAATTCTCCCAGGGAAATAGTTGCAGTATTAGTAGCGGCTTTTGAAGTTGCCATATTTTGTATGGCCGCCTTCCTCCTCACTTTTTTTGCAGTTACCGAATTCTCCATGGCTGACATGCCCCCATCATGCCAATAACAATGATCAAATTGCAAATTTTGTACAAAATTGTCATTTATTGCATAATTGTACATTGTGGCGGACTATGAGGTGCAGTTGACAAGCAAAGCAGTAAAAGAGCTCAGTACAATTGAGAAAGGGGACAAGAAAGCTTTCAATCAGATAGTAGAAAAACTGAAAGCCCTTAGATACAATCCTTTTCCCAGAGGATGCGTCTCCCTTAACGGCCAAGAAGGATACCGCATTCGCAGCGGGAAATATCGAATCCTATATTCGGTAGAAAAAAGCATTCTAACCGTGGAAATCTTTCGCGTCAGCCCTAGAGGAGACGCCTACAAATAAACCCACCCCCAATCTCATCACTTCTGTACGTAGTGATCTTTCACTAATTTTTGCACCCACTTATCGCCACACCGATTTCCACCTTTAGGGTCACTGCTTTCTTTTAGTCCATCTACCGTAATTAGCACAGCTCAAACTCAGCCCACTCTTGCGGAGACCAGCCATTAACCATATACTCAGAGCTAGGCACTCATATCAATTGATGTGAACCAACCCAGCCGCGGTCCTAAGCATTCATGCTTAGGGCTGACGTGCATTTTCAGCTCCACGTACGGCAATAATAGGAAACCACCGGATGTATCAACTGCCATAACTGCTCATTTGTTTTAGCAGCTTTAGGGTTCTGATATGGCACCATAAATTGACGACGATAGACATATGTAAGCAAATCTACAGCTTGTACCAATCGGCTATGGCATGATGGAGTGAAATGTAGTCCATCAACAAATCGCTCCAAACATGATGGGTAGTATCCACCAGTACCATTTCTCCGAGCATCTGCATACATCTGTTGATATTTTGCTTTATTGCCTACATCATCGCAGATCCCAATGACATGTTCATCCAAAGACTGTGCTAACTGATTAACCTGTTCAAGGGCAATTGTTAATGCCCAAGCATGCCCATCAGCCGGATTTTTGTTCGATAGATTAACGCTACCCCGACACATTGCTACCCCCTCAACCCCCACGATTTCTCTTAACGCACGACGATACGTCCTCAAGCGAGCTCGAATCGGGACCCCTTCCCATGATTCTTCCCCACTTGCAATCTCATACCCATGTAATTCAGCTGTAGGAACTAGTTGTTGATGGTAAGAAACCGCTTTAGCCATTACCTCGTCTAAACGGGATTCCAGCACATCTAATTTCTGAACCGGCAGGACCAATGCAACTACCGCATGCTCAACTGATAGTTCTGGGGTGGTCTGGTTTTTAGGGCCAGTCAACTTAAGCGGCTTCCAATAACCATCGCTTCTTGTACTCCACCGGTGGGATAAATCCTAACGCCGAGTGGGGATGACTCGTATTATACCGTTTTGACCATAAC
>JBHACV010000014.1:0-37388 GCA_041854705.1 Corynebacterium sp. | reverse complement strand
CCATTGCGGGATCAAGCCCAGTGATCTCAACGGTAATTTCGTCACCTTCGGCTAAATTTTCAGTTTGGGAAACTGTTAGTTTTTCCTCAGCCGAGTTTGTTGCTGATGTGGTCGTCATAGGAGTTGCTGTCACAGAAGTGGCATTTGCAGTTGTTGACGGAATCGCGCCTTCCGATGCGGTGACAACCTTTTCTTCAGAGTCAATTTGGTTAGGAGGTGAGCATGCAACCAAAGCAGTGCCCAAGGCAAGAACGACAGCGGAAATAGCGAGGGGACGACGAATGTTGCGAGCCATTGGGAGGCTACCTTTCACAAACTCGAAGGGGGGTGGTAACCCACAAAAGTCTACGCGATCGATTTTTAATTTTGGGGTTGACGCTGCGAATAATTAATTAATCATTGTCTGGTTCAAGCACTACGGGGGTAGTGGGGTCAGTGTCCCGACGCCGATTTTTAACCTCTTTCATTCGCGGTTGCGGATCGAGCTTATTAGCAATTGCCCTACGGGTTACGGTGATAGCTTGTTTCGTTACCGGGGAGTTGATGGCCGTCTGATAGCCCTTTTTGATTTGTTCGTAGCGCTTCCGTCCGGCTTTCGTGCCAAAAACATATCCGGCAGCGGCGCCAATAACGAACTGGATCATGAAAGGTTGCTCCTAAAAGAAATTAAGACAGGTGAGGCCCCCTACTTTACCTAAAAATCACCAACAATTGCATTGGTATGCAGCCAAGTGATTTGTCTGCTGGGGCAGGTAGTTAAACCCACTAAGCTTTACCAGCGGTGGGTGCCATACCGGTAGGGTGAAAGCTCAATTTGCTCACGCTGCTGCAAAGGTCACACTGCTTTTCGACGTCACCCCTTGGTGCCTTGAATGCATTTACTGGTTGAAACAGTAGGTATGGGGAGGTGCGGTTTAGTGCTTGTATAAAAAATTCCCCAAGCAATTAGGATGAAATTCCTATTTACCTGAGGTGTTTTGCTCCCCCAACTGGACTCGAACCAGTAACCCTTCGATTAACAGTCGAATGCTCTGCCAATTGAGCTATGGGGGATTGAGTTGTAACGTTAAGCAACGTTTTCGGCAACGCTGAAAACTATACAATGGCACGAGAATGCAAGGCAAATTTGCAGGTCATGCGGTAACTTTGGACGCGAGTGGCCCAGCTGAACATAAGCGGCTATACTTTGATCTCGCGCTAGTTTCGCGCGGTAGGGGCTATAGCTCAGTCGGTTAGAGCTACGGACTCATAATCCGTTGGTCCCGGGTTCGAGCCCCGGTGGCCCCACAAATATTAATTCCCATGCCTTAGTGGTATGGGAATTTTTGCTTTTTACCTGCATAAATGAAATATGACCCATTTTTGCTATGCGTGCATAGGCGTGCTTAATTTTGTAACACAGAAACTCTACGCCATGAACTGGTCTTGTCGGACTATTAGGGCAAAGCGTCTGAGTGGTTAGTGGCAGTAGTGGTTTATCGCTTATTAGCCACGGGGTGCAGCTGTGGATCCTCGGATAACCAATTCTGGAATGAGTTGGGTTGTGGCTTCTTTATCATCAGGATTTAGCAGGAGTTTCGCACATTGCCAGCCCATTGCGTTCATGGGTTGATGGATTGAGGTCAATGGTGGTGCCAATTGCGGTGCAATGGTGATGTCGTCGTAACCAATGACTGAAATATCAGCTGGTATTGATAGACCAATTTCGCCTAAAGCACGCATTGCGCCAATGGCTAATAAGTCATTGGCGCAGGCAAATGCGGTGATTTCTGGGTGGGCTTGAATCGCCTTGTGTACTGTCTCGGCGCCAGGGATGGGTTTGAAGGCAGCGGCGTGGAAGACCTTCAGTTTATTTTTGGGGAAACCTGCTTCGTGGCAAGCTGCTAATGCGCCAGCGAGGCGGTCAGCGCTTTGCCGGATCCCTTTGGGTCCGTTAATAAAACCAATTTCTTGATGTCCAAGATCAATGAGATGTTGTATTGCTATACGTTCACCTTCATAGTCATTGACATAAACCGCTGGAATGTCATTGAGTATTGGTGGGTGATCGAAAAGAACAACTGGAGCTTCTAGGTTGCGGAGTTTGGTTTCGAGTTTACGCAGGCTTTTGGGATCGGCATTGCTGCCAAGGGCGAGGATAATACCTCGGACATTCATGGATACGTATAAGTCGAGCAATTCAGATTCCCTGGTTTCAGAGCCGCCAGAGGAGGCTAGCATCATCAAACAGCCAGCTTTTCGGAGGAGCTTTTCAATGGCAGATGCGGCTTCCATGAAAAAAGGATTGTTAATGTCAAGAACAATGATGCCAACGATGGCAGACTTTTGGCTTCGAAGCTGACTTGCTGCGTATGAACGAACAAATCCAAGTTCTGCCATTGCCGTCTGTACGCGTTTTCTGGTTTCTTCCCGCACTTTCTCAGGGGAGTTAAGAACATTGGAGACTGTTCCAAGCGAACACCCAGCGCGGTCGGCAACGTCTTTGATAGATGGACGGTTAGTGGACGCAGACATGATTTTACTCTAGCGGAGCTGCATATATTAACCCATATCTTTTTGGTGTAATGCTGCATACTTTCCAAGCAAATTTGCAGTTGTGTGGATCACTTTTGTGTGACCAATATAACTTGATGTGCACCTTAAGTCATTTTCAATTCGAGATTGAAAACGTTTCAATCCCATTGGGGAATGGCATGAAAAAGGAGATGGTGACATGTTGACCGACGAAGCTTATTCAGGTCGTTTTCCTAGCTCCAAGTTACTGAAGCATTTCACCTTGGAGTATGGACGGAAGTGAGATCCACATGCATTAAGATTTCCCCAGCAGCTGAATAAGCTTCGACATTCTGCGTGATTCGTATGCGGCAAGTAATGAAAGGGCATACTTCTTGCTGCACGTATTACCAGAGAAACTGGCAGAGTACATCGAGGTTCATCAACGGGTTTGGCCAGAAATGTTGCATATCCTTAGCGATGCAGATTGGAAAGCTATTGCAGCAGTGTCTATCTGCTTGGAGCGTGGCAAAACACTAGCATTGGTGTGAATGATCCACTGTTATGTGTTCGAACGTTAGGAGCTACCCCAATTGCTGCCCATGTCAACCCAAATCTGGTTAGGCGGGCTTGGACAGGTTAGCTAGGTTCCTATATCACTTAACTTTTGGGAAAATCAAAGATCTTCCTCAAATCGGGTAGCAAGAATCGGGCAAACCGGCATTTCAATGAGTTGATCGGCTAGTGCTTCCATTTCCGCCTTGTTATGTAACACATCGCGCCACTGTTGTGGAATAGCATCGTAGCCATAAAATGCCCCAGCAAGCTGGCCATAAATAGCAGCGTTAGTATCGGAATCCCCACCAAGGTTGACCACAGCCAACATGCCATCAGCGAAAGTGTCATATTTCTTGAATGCCCATACTGCTATCTGCAGACTGTGAATGATGTACCCAGAATTATTGAGACGTTTTGTATCTAGTATGCGTTCGAAGACTTCCGCAAACACTGGCCCAGTGCTAAGCCTTGATACCTCAAATACCTTGTGCTTCTTATTCCCTTTCATTGCATTGATGAGCAATGCCGCGAATACTTCTGTGCCAGTTTCGGCTTCTAATGAGTAGTGGGTTTCACGGGCGGAAATCTGGGCAAGTTTTACCATTTCTGCCGGTTTCCGGTGGGGGAATGCGGCTAGCATGGCTGGAGCAAGACGCATTATGG
Source organism: Corynebacterium sp. (assembly GCA_041854705.1). Classification (GTDB taxonomy): domain Bacteria; phylum Actinomycetota; class Actinomycetes; order Mycobacteriales; family Mycobacteriaceae; genus Corynebacterium. The sequence continues at coordinate 33,674 of JBHACV010000014.1, read as the reverse complement.
TGCCATTGCCAGCTTTTTGTGACCGAGGTTGCGAAGCTTGGATAGGGCTGGGGTTGTCTATAAAGTTCAGTAGTGATTCGCGGACTTGATTGCCAATATCGAAGCAATGGTCTAGAGAACTGCGGTAGCCATCTTGAAACCATCGGCAGTATTTGTCCATGACATCAAAAGAATCGTATCCGCCACGCTCTAATAAACTGTCAGCTAGGCACAGTGCCATGCTGGTGTCGTCGGTCCAATAGCCGGTGGGCAGATTGAATGGTCCACCACTACGCATGTCGGTTACCGGCTCGAATTCACCTGGCTGGCTGAATTCGACTGGCATACCTAGTGCATCACCGATTGCGAGTCCCAAAAACATCCCCCGAGACTTATTGTTCATTTTTCTCCTTCTTCATCCTGATAAAAAGTTTACTCCGAAGAATTAGATAAGCAGGGACTACGTCAGGTCGATGAATTTTAATTGGTTTTACTTCTACCTAATGCCATTTATTCATTATTAATATGTGCATCAGGTAGAAGCTCGGCACTGGTTAAACCCTATTTGGAAGCCGTCTCTTCCCCAGAATTGGAAGCCGTTTCTTCTTCCCCAGAATTGGAAGCCGTTTCTTCCTCCTCAGAATTTTCTGGCAAGACGCTGGGTGTTTCTTCCGTGGTCAGGGTAGCAATAGCACCGGATGAGGAGTCAGCACTCGGCGCTACTTCCTCAGTGGTTGCTTGGGTGGGGTTGGCTGCGGGGGTAGTTGCGGAGGAGGGATCAGAGATTGTTCGTAAGGCAGTCCCGATCGACTCGGCAAAGGACCCACCGCTGAGTGCTTGATTTTTCACATCAAGTTTCTTCAGTAATTCTGGGAGTTCGCTCAAGACCCCAGTGAGCAGATTGCCCCCAGCAGCATTGCCACCCATATCGATAAAGGTAGCTTTGGAACCGACTTCATTGATTGCGGTGCTGATGGCATTGGCGATGGCAATACGGGTGTGGCTTTCAATTTCAGCGATGGAGATCTTCAGGTTAGCGCCATCGTGGGCAGCCATTGCTTCAGCCATCTTCCGTTGAACCTCGGCTTCAGCTTCACCTTTGGCGCGGATGGCCTCTGCTTCAGCTTCACCGTTAGCCCGCTTGACTTGGGCCTCAGCAATACCAGTGCTCTGAATTTCTTCAGCACGGGCCTTGGCTGCAACTTTCACAGCCTCAGCGGCACCCTCGGCTTTGAGACGAGAAGCATCTGCTTCACCTTTTGCTTTGACGGTAGCGGCACGAGCTTCACCAGATGCCTGAGTTTCGGCGACCCGTGATTGTGCACCAGCATTAATCTCGGCTCGACGCGCCGCTGCTTCAGCTTCAATTTCACTACGCCGCGCGGCGGTTTCTGCTTCGATGGTGGAGCGTTGCTTATCGGTTTCAGCACGAGTCAAGTTGGCTTCGCGCTGTGCGAGGGCAGCGTCTTGATCCTGTTTGGCCTCAATAACCAAGACTTCACCTCGGCGGGTTGCCAAATCCTTGTTGCGCTCTTCGCGGCGGAGCTGACCGGCGATCTCGGCATCGGCCTCAGCAACATCGGTTTCTTCTTTGATCTTGGCGCGGCGAAGTTTAACTTCTCGTTCCTTTTCATCAACTGACAGGCTGCTTTCTAATTCGGCTTGCTTGGCAATCCGATTAGCTTCAGCTTTTTCCACTGCTACTTTCTGGTTGGCACGAGCAGTGAGTTTTTCTGATTCTTCTCGTTTGGTTTCCCGGTCGGCGGCCGCAAGATTGTAGTAGTGATCGTTATTATCAGAAACTTCCGAAATATTGAGCGAAACAAGTTGGTAACCGAGGTCTTCCATACGCTTGGAAACACCTTCACTGACTCGCTCAGAGAAAGCGACCTTATCAGTAACAACTTCTTCCGGGGTCATTTCAGCAACTACGGCGCGCACTTCACCATCAAGAGTTTGTTGGAGGGAGTTGGCAATGTCACGGGTCTCATAGCCACCAAAACCGCGGACTGCTTTTTCCAATGAACCTGCAGTGTTCACATCTACCCGTAGCTGCGCTGTCCATTGCACCACGATGGGGACCAATGTACTGGTTTGGGTTTCCTGATCGGAACTGCGGACTGTCATCACGCCAATGGGGAAGTAATCGAATTTTCGGTTAGGCGGAACAAATGCACCTCCACCTGGTAAAATAAGTGGTTCTTTTTTACCGCCAGTGACCACTAGTGCTTGGTCAGCGCTGGCGACTTTATAGCGTAATTTATAGAAGATACCTGCAATTGAAGCCAATGCCAATAAAACTATAATGATAAAAATACTAGTGACGATCCCCGTTGCGCCCATATGAGTATCCTTTCCTTTTTAATGTTGGCGTACTGGACGATGCCAACATGCTTTGTAATTGTGGTCACAGCAAAAGCCGAACATATATTTTCCATAAAAAGATGGATGCCGATATCTAACTATAGAACTAGTTGGATTAGTGCTTTCATTATGTGAATTATATCATAAAATCCTTGTTTAGTGACGGGGGTAAAAATGAAAATTAATAGGTACAAATGTTCGAATGGATGCATCCGTAACTAGATCTACCGCATGGTTGGGGTTAAGATGTCGTGGATGTTAGGTGTTGACCCCCTCATCTGGAACCTGTATCAAATCTTTGATCTTATTGGTGTTGTGCTCAATGGCATCATTGGTGGGACCATTGCTAGGCAACGCAATTTTGATTTTGTTGGCTTCGTGTTTCTTGCTCTGTTCTCTGCCTTAGGTGGTGGAATGGTGCGTGATGTTTTGATGCAAAAAGGTACAGCAGCCGCTATTGCTGATCCTACTTATTTATTGCTTGCTTGTGTCGGTGCTGTCATTGCCCTGATTACGCACCTTAAGGGGCGGATGTGGGAGTTGTTTAAAGTCCATGGCGATGCCGTGATCTTGGGGGTATGGGCAGTTACGGGTTGCGTGAAAGCATTGAGCTTTGACATGCCATTGGCATCGGCAGTCTTTATGGGGATTCTGACAGCAGTGGGTGGCGGCATGATTAGAGACGTGGTTACTGGCCAGATCCCAACTATCTTCGGTGGTGGCACTCTTTATGCCGTTCCTGCGACAGTAAGCGCGGTATCAATGGTGGGGTTCCACTTGGCTGAGTTGGATGCAATTGGCATGATGATCTCACCAATACTTGGTGCAGGTTTGGCGATTATTAGCTATTGGAAAGGCTGGGTATTGTTCCGCAGTGGTGATTTTGCGCCCGTGAATATGACAGCAGCTCAGGTAAAAGCCCTCATAACTCGCGCTGAGGCAAAGGGCTGGAAGCAGGGACGAAAATCTACGAAGCCACTTGAAGAGGGCTAAAATTAAGCACTATGAATTTTGCAGATTGGCCTTGTGATAATGTCGCTACCGCAATTATCCATGACGATAAACTCCAGACTTTCGGCGATCAGCGGCGAGTTTTTGAACTTGCGTCAGTGACTAAAACGCTCGCGGCCTATGGCTTCCTCATTGCAGTGGAAGAAGGTGTCTTTGAGTTAGATCAGCAAATTCATGACAATGGTGCAACGGTTGCCCACCTACTTTCGCATGCTGGTGGAGTGGGATTTCAGCTTGGCGATCCAGAAAAGCCGATTGAGACTCGGCGAATCTATTCCTCCTATGGTTTCGAGTTGCTTGCCGACGCTCTCCGCGCCGAAGTGGGCATGGAGTTTGCTGATTACCTTACGGAAGCGGTCTTTGAGCCTTTGGGTATGCAGGATTCAATTTTATGGGGATCGCCAGGCCATGAGGCACGTTCCTCAGCAGCGGACCTGACTGTTTTTGCTCAGGAGGTACTTTTCCCGACTTTGCTTTCGGAAGAAACGGTTGTTAAGGCATGTACCGAACACTTTGCCGGGTTAGCGGGTATCGTTCCGGGCTATGGGATGCACAAGCCTTGCCCGTGGGGGTTAGGTTTTGAAATTCATGGCGTTAAGCATCCACATTGGTTGGGAGTCGACATGCCGGAGGATGTGGTCGGACACTTTGGTCAGTCGGGGACGTATATTTGGTGGCATCGACCGACTCGACAAGCAATGGTAGTACTCACTGATCGGCCATTTGGTGCGTGGGCGAAGCCACTGTGGTCGGACGTTAATAATCAAATATGGCAACCTTAAACCCTCAATTGCAACTTGAATGAATGGGGGGTTCAAGTAGTTGTTGAGAGTTGCTTGAGAAAAATGTTTACTGTTGAATCGCCAGTAAACACCTGTGACGCAAGCGAAAATAGACAAGGCCGTTGGGGAAGACGAACCTCGTCTTGGCAGGGGAGAGACTCCTGTCTTCGCAACCTAAGAAACGGTACTCACAGTGGAAAATAAAGCGCAGCGTATCGCCGTCATGCATGTCCAAGGTATGCCACGGGTATGCCGTGCCCGCGTGGAGCAGGCTATGGTGGATGTTCTCGTCTCCGAGCCGATGGCCGCTTCGCCAGGCGCGGATGTACTAGAAGCTGGATGGTGCACCAAATGGCATCGTTCTGGGGCAGCCACGGGCGCGGTTGATTGTCGGCAAGTCCTTAGTGGAACTAATTATGAGTTAGATGCTTTTGAAGATGTCCTAGAACTAATGGCTGGGGAATATGGTTTTCAGGCTCGCCTAGAACTAGTGGGCTAAATACCTCTCTAGGTCGGAAAAAGTGCGCATGCTGAGGTAAGCCTCGGCGTCGCTTTTGACCCGAAAAGTTTGTTCGCACCGAACTGCCAGTTCAATGAGGCTAATGGAGTCAATGCCGAGGTCGTCGGCAAGCAAGGAATCACCACTGATTGATTCGGCATCAACGCCGGTGATTTGAGCTATAAGGCGGCGCAGGTCATCAACTTGGGTGGGTTTAACCGTGGTTTGTTGCTGCAACCCAGCTAGCTGTTCTTGCAATGATGCCATGAGTCTTCCTTTCGATTGGGCACTAATTGACTTTACCGCCAAAAGATTTAAGAAGTGTTTAAGCAGGAGTACCCTTAAACTTATGGATTTGCGTCACCTGGTAAAGAAATATCGCAAATGGCGGATCAAGCGAAATACTCGGGATTTAGAGTTTAAGCCTCCACAATTTAGCCACGGTAGTCGCATTGGCGGGCTTCGATATTACACTGAGGGGGAGGATAATGCCCCAGCTACAGTGGTTTTCGTGCATGGATTTACGCTTGCCGCTGATGCGTGGCATTTACAAGTAGCGTCGATTGCCGACCAAGCATATTGTATTGCAATGGATCTGCGTGGACATGGCAATAGTGCTCCATGTTCAGTTGCTGAATGCACCATTGATGGTGCTGCTGATGATGTAATGACTGTTTTAGATGATGCGGCACGTACTGGCCCAATCATTTTTGTTGGGCATTCACTTGGGGGTATGGTGGTGCTGAATTTATTGCGCCGTTACCCACAATTTCGGGTCAACTGCAAAGGCGTGGTGTTAGTTGCTACCTCGGCTAGACCTTTTGCTTCCGATGGTATGACTCGATTACTTAAACTCCCTGTCGTTGATGAGATTCGCAAAGCAGCCGAGGCGTCTTCTGAAGAAACTGATGTGTTGCGGGAAAAAGTGATCGATTTGATTGCGCCAGTGCTCAGATCTTCAGCTTTCTCCGATGGCGTGGATGATGCAACAGCTGAATTGCATCTTAAGCTCGTCAAATCCACACCATTAAATTCCATCGTGGGGTTTCTTGATGATCTAGAAGTTCACGATGAAACCGAGGCATTACATTTTCTTCAAGGTATTCCGGGTGAGATCATTGTGGGGGATCGTGATCTTATTACGCCAGTAGAGCAATCAGAATTCATACATAAAGGTTGGTCAGAGTCACATCTGACCGTTGTTCCAAGTGGTAGCCATATGCTGCCCATGGAGGATCAATTCGTGGTCAGTGCTGCCATTGCCAAACTGCTGGATCTTTCTTATGCCGAATAGCCCCTATCCTGTACCCTCACGTTATCCCACGTATCAACAGCCGCTCCATAAAGTTCATGATGGCCGCAAGTTCAGCTGGTATGAGCTGATTGATTCGGTATTTATTGTCATTGCCATAGCGCTATGCCTGTGGCTGTCTGGTCTTTTAGTGTGGGGCACGTTTGTGGCTTCGCCAACCCTCATCATTCCATTAACTTTGGCATGGATTCTGGTTGCCTATTTGATGCTGCCACGGTTACACCAGTTATTTACTCTGATATATCTTCCTGATTATTTCATTGGCCGCACCAAAACTGTCGATGGTTTATTGGGGGACCCAGTAAATCTTGCTTTTGATGGGGCGGAGGAAGACATTCACGCGCTTATGCAAAAAGCAGGGTGGAGCCTAGCTGACCCCATCACATTACGCAGCTCGTGGAAGATCATTATTTCTTCACTGTTTCGTAGATCTTATCCGAATGCCCCAGTTTCTGATTTAGTGCTATTTGGGCGCAGTCAGAACTTTGCCTACCAACAAGAGGTTGAAGGTAGTGCTTCCCGACGCCATCATGTTCGCTTCTGGCGGGTTCCGCAAGGCTGGGTCCTGCCTGGCGGGCATCGTGCTGAGTGGCTTGCAGCTGGGACTTTTGATCGAGGTGTGGGATTTTCTACCTTCACCTTCCAGATCACTCATAAGATTGATGCAGACACTGATCTAGAACGCGATTACATTATCAATACACTCCGGTTCACAGACCCGAAGGTTAGCGTTCGAGTGATTGAAGACTTCTCAACTGCCTACCACCACCGTAATGGCGGTGGTGACGCTATTCGAACTGATGGACACCTGCCAGTAGTAGACCTCAGCGGTGGAGCTAGTCGAACGGGAAATACCAACATCATTACTCCGACACCGAAAAAGACTGCGGCAGACCACCGAGTACCACCACCAGGACTACTGGCTACTGGTGTTCTCATTGGGTTCGATATTCTCTTCATGGTTTTGGCTTGGATAATTGTGAGCACCGGTGAAATCGAATATCGTGAGGTTGCAGAGGTTAGTTTTGATGAATTTGCACCTGTGACTGGGCTATTTTTGGTGCATGGTTTTTTCTGGATTTATACGCTACGTCACCACAAATGGGCACGGATTGGGCTGATGACCACCGCAACTCTGAGTGCGTTTCGATCACTTGTCATGCTTACAGCAGATCATAACTCCCTCTCAGCAATTATTATGACGTTCTTTTCGGTTCTCATGATGCTTGCCATCAGTGGTGATGCCACAAGGTTGTGGGTGGAGAAAGAGCCGACACGGCGCCGTCGCTTAGTTGCAACACAAAACAGTTAAACTTGCCGCTTTTGGGGCGGCAAGTTTAACTGTGGTGAGCTGTCGAGTTAGTGATTAAGGGGTTGCACTGACCGGCTAGCCAACGAAAAGGGGGTTGCACACCATACCTGAAGCAAGAGGATCGTAAGATGCAACTAAAGCTTCTGCAATCTTGCAAAGTAGGGGATACACAACTTGTCGGAAAAAGTCGCTCCATATGTCACTGGAGCTGCTGAGTATTGCATCAAAAGCGCCCATAGCCTCTTTCTATCACAAATATGGATCAATTTCAAGGGTACAAAGGTACTTCAAGTTCGGTTAAATCTAGCTAGTGGTTAGGCCTTATTAGTGGCTTCTGGACTTTCGGTGAACTTACCTTGCGTTTTCGATGAAAATCATGCATGTGTAGCTGAATTATCGCTAAAATCCCTGGTTCTGACGCAGGGGATAAAGCGTTTAAGTTAAGGTTAAAGTTTCTTTAAAGCTACGGGTGTAAAGTGGGGGTAATTTTGTGTTCTATGGGACCATTTTTAGCTTGCTGAGTGCTGGGGTCTGTAACGAGATGGTCGACTGTGATTTATCTAATATTTTGCCGGTTTTTCCTTTAGTTACGTTGAGGTAATTAGTTTCTAGAAGTTACCTTCAGTGTTGTTTCCAACGTACCTACCGTAAGGAGAAAAATGAACATCGCAATCATTGGCGCCACCGGCATGGTTGGTAAAGCTGCAACTTACGAGGCTCTCGGACGCGGACATGCCGTTGATGCCTATTCTCGCAGTGGTGTCGCTATTGAGGCAGCCGCTGGGCATAGTCTCGATTTCAATGACACTGCGGCAGTTACAGAAATTGTTAATTCTCATGACCTGACCATCATTACGGTCGCTGGCCGTGATGATTATGACGCAGTTAAAGCCGCGCACTCTGCCCTCATCGCTGCGCGCCCAACAGGTCGCTTATTGATTGTTGGTGGTGCTGGAGCGCTGCAAGCAGGTGAACAACGACTGTATGACACTCCAGATTTTCCAGCTGAGTATCTCACTGAAGCTCGGACCTTCGGCGCAATTTACGACGCATACCATGCCGCTGGTGACAGCGTGCACTGGACCATGCTTGCACCCTCACCACTGATTGCGCCAGGTGTTCGCACTGGCGAATATGTCAGCGCACTCAATGAACCAGCAGGTTTGTTCGTCTCTGTTGAAGATTTTGCAGTCGCACTTATCGACGAGGCAGAAAAACCACAGCACGCCGGAGCCCGATTCACTGTTGCCTCCCGAGACGAGGATGCTGCTCGAGGTTAGTCCTAGAATTCGAGATAAAGGGCAAATTAAAAACCGGATCCTGAGGCAATAGCAGGATCCGGTTTTTAAAACTCTAGCTGCCGCGCGTTCGGCAGGGCTTAAAAGCTCACACCCACTCTGTGAGGTGGGTGTGAGCTTTAGGTGATTAAACCTTGGTCGGATCGGTCAGGTTGTACTTTGTTGCAGCCTCGGCAGCCACGGAACGGTCCAGTTTCCCTTCCCGGGCAAGTCCAGACAGGGCGGCGACTACAACAGACTCAGCGTCGATATTGAAGTAACGACGTGCGGCCGGACGGGTGTCGGAGAAACCGAAACCGTCGGCACCCAAGGTGGTGTAATCACCTGGGACGAAACGGCGGATTTGCTCTTGTAGATCAGTAGCAAAATCTGACACAGCAACATATGGCCCTGGAGCCTTCTTTAGCTGGGTGGTGGCAAATGCTTCTTCGATTTCGGCGTCAGGATGCCGGAGTTGTTCTTTAGCCTTGGCATGGCCCTCACGAGCCAGCTCTACCCATGAGGTGACGGAGAAGATATTCGCACCAATGCTGTAGTCCTTGGCCAGTATTTGCTTTGCCCGCAATGCTTGCTGCATGCCAATACCAGAGGCAAGTAGGGAGACCTGAAGCTCTTGGTTATCGGCAGGCTCATAAAGGTAAATGCCCTTATGAAGACCTTCAACATCAAGATTTTCTGGTTCGGCTGGCTGGTGGACCGGCTCGTTATAAATGGTCAGGTAGTACATGACATCTTCACCACGGCCTGGACCATACATCCGATCAATACCTTCATGCAGCAGGTGGGCGATCTCGAATGCAAAGGCTGGATCATAGGAAACCACTGCGGGGTTGGTTGAGGCCAGAATCTGGGAGTGGCCATCCATGTGTTGCAGACCTTCACCGGTGAGTGTCGTGCGGCCAGCAGTAGCACCAAGAATGAAGCCACGGGCCATTTGATCGCCAGCTGCCCAGAAACTATCGCCGGTGCGCTGGAAGCCAAACATCGAATAGAAGATGTAGAGCGGAATCATGGCCACACCATGAGTAGCGTAGGAGGTGCCAGCTGCGATGAAGGCCGCGGTGGAACCTGCCTCATTGATGCCTTCATGCATAATTTGGCCATCCACGGCTTCTTTGTAGGACAGCATAAGGTCATGATCGACTGGCACATAGTTCTGGCCGTGGGGATTGTAAATACCCATTGTGGGGAACCATGAGTCCATGCCGAAGGTACGAGCCTCATCAGGAATGATAGGCACAATGCGTTTGCCTAGCTCTTTATCCCGCATAAGCTCTTTAAAGCCACGGACAACCGCCATAGTGGTAGCAACCTGCTGCTTACCTGAGCCTTTGCGTAGGCTGCGGAGCTTATCAACACTAGGAACTTGAATTGGTTCGTAGCTTTCCCGACGCTCAGGCACAAAGCCACCCAACTCTTTACGACGCTCCAATAGATACTGGATCTCTGGGGAATCCTCACCTGGATGGTAGTACGGAGGCAGATATGGATCCTTCTCCAGCTCCTCATCAGAGATTGGAATGCCCTGCTTGTCCCGGAACTTCTTCAGATCATCCAGAGTGAGTTTCTTCATTTGGTGCGTAGCATTGCGGCCCTCAAAATTGTGGCCGAGACCGTAGCCTTTAATGGTATGCGCCAAGATAACAGTTGGGCGGTCTTTGATTTCAAGAGCGCGCTGGTAAGCTGCGTAGATCTTGCGGTAGTCGTGACCGCCACGAGGCAGTTTCCAAATTTCCTCATCGGTCCAGCCTTCGACCAATTTTGCTGTCCGTGGATCTCGGTTGAAGAAATGCTCACGAACATAGGCACCATCATTGGCTTTGAAAGTCTGGAAATCGCCATCTGGGGTGGTGTTCATTAATTCGACCAACGCACCGTCTTTGTCGGCCTCAAACAGCTGATCCCATTCACGGCCCCACACAACCTTGATTACCGACCAGCCAGCGCCACGGAAGAAGGACTCCAGTTCTTGGATGATCTTAGTATTACCGCGAACTGGGCCGTCGAGACGCTGCAAGTTACAGTTAATCACGAAGGTCAGGTTGTCGAGGTTGTTCAGCGCCGCCATTTGAATCAAGCCGCGTGACTCAGGCTCGTCCATTTCGCCGTCGCCAAGGAAAGCCCACACATGCTGTTCGGAGGTGTCTTTAATGCCACGATTGTGCAGATATCGATTGAACCTAGCCTGGTAGATGGCATCCATGGGGCCAAGTCCCATGGACACTGTTGGGAATTCCCAAAAATCTGGCTTGCCATGTGGATGGGGATAGGATGGCAGGCCACCTTGGGGGCGTGAGACCTCTTGGCGGAACCCATCGAGATCATCCTCAGTCAGACGTCCTTCCATGAAAGCGCGGGCATAAATGCCTGGGGAAGCGTGACCTTGGAAGAAGATGTGGTCGCCCCCGCCAGGATGGTCTTTACCTCGGAAAAAGTGGTTAAAACCGACCTCATAGAGTGGGGCAGCACCAGCGTAGGTGGAGATATGGCCGCCAACGCCGATTCCGGGGCGCTGGGCGCGGTGCACCATGATGGCAGCATTCCAGCGAATCCAGCGGCGATAGCGCTTCTCGATTTCCTCATCACCAGGGAATTCTGGTTCCATTGTGGTGGGGATGGTGTTGACATAATCCGTTGATGTCATGGGGGGAAGCGGGACACGTTTTGCAGACGCCCGTTCTAGCAACCGAAGCATCAAATAACGGGCCCGTTCTAAGCTGGATTGCTCCAGCAGTCCATCGAGGGATTCCAGCCACTCGTGGGTCTCCTCTGGGTCCGAATCGTTGAGATAAGACGCAACACCATCACGCAGTAGTGCAAAGTTGGTGTCTTCGGTTTGCTTCCCGAAATTCGGGTCAGCCATTCCGCACCTCCAAAAGGGATATTCGTTGAGATGATTTGTTAGCTGCTTGTTGCAGCACCAACACTTACCCACTCTACGTGGCTGAACCAACTTTTTTATTTTTCAGATAAGTATTGCAACCTTTTGCAGGGACAATACGATTGGATACCCTCAATGGGAGGGGGTAGTTTTATGGCGATTGCGCCACATTTTTCCCGTAAATCCCCTATAGAGGCCTGATTCGCGGTATCCTTTATCGTTGATGAAAGTTCAAGAATTTGAGGAGAATAAGTCCACACTTACTGTCAACCGACTGGGATTAACTGAAGGTATGTTGGTTCAGGAAGTTGGTTGGGACGAAGACTGCGATTCCACACTCAGTGAGGCTATCGAAGACATTATTGGTGCCGAACTGCTTGACGAAGAGACAGATGAAATTTGCGACGTTGTGCTGTTATGGTGGCGTTCCGACGACGGCGATCTAGTTGATGGGTTAGTTGATGCTCTCCGATCACTGGCTGAGACAGGTCGCATTTGGCTCATGACCCCCGCTGCTGGCAAACCTGATTCTTTGGAACCTGGTGAGATTGCCGAGTCGGCACAGTTAGCTGGGTTGGTACAAACTAAGGCAGAGCGGCTTGGTGCTTGGCAAGGTTCTTGCCTAGTTCATAGGGGCAATAAACAGTAGTCTACATCGTGTTTTGCTTAGTTTAGCGATGGGCTGTTAGTATTTAGCCCCAGTGCATAACGCACTCGGCGTCTTTAGCTCAGCTGGGAGAGCAGCTGGTTTACACCCAGCAGGTCGGCGGTTCGAGCCCGTCAGGACGCACAATTTAAAAATCCGGCGCCTTAATTGTTAGGTGCCGGATTTTCTCATTGCTCCAAGTAGGTCTTTAGCGAACTCAAAATCATAGACCAACCTTCCGTGACACCTTGGAGCATCACAGAATCATCAGAATCAAAGCCATCATGGACTAGTTCAAGGCGTGAACCGCTTAGCCCATCACTGAGTTCAGAAATATAGAAGGTGACTACACTGCGTTCGGGGAGTGCAGCTTGAAAGTCAGCCTCAGAATTGAAAAGACCACGGTGCATCTCTTGGATCTGGTGCCAGCTATAACGCAGTTTTTCACCAGGTATGACTTCTAAGACTTCTTGATCGAGATCGTCGAACTCATCTTCTGGCAGAGACTTCCAAAAAACCTTGGCACCGACTTCCCAGGTGGATTTTGGCCCGGTACCTTGCATGTACACATCAAGATGAGGTCGTTCAGTTAAAGCGGCAAACACTTTCTGAGGGGTGACCTGCTCACCGTAAATATAGGTAATGTACTGAAACCGTGGTGTTTTCATGCGGTATGTTCCTTTTGCAGATTGAGGATAAAACTAATGCAGAAGTGCATGAGCAGTTTAGAACTTACCAATAAAACCAATTGATCTTGGTGCCTTATGATATGGGCGTGGCGGCTTTGGGTGAAATCTGAAATTTTCCCTTGTTATAGGGGTTGGGGTGGCAGTACAGGTATTAGCCCTACTTTTGAGGAGATTGCAGCTGTTTTCCATTATCCCAGCAGCGGCGCATAACTAGCATTTTGCTACCGTGGTCATATGAACGACGCCGCACAATCCATCCTTGAAGCTACTAACTGGGCAGGCCTCAAACATGCCTACGGCTATGCTGACGATGCCAAAGAAGAACTTCCTAATATTTTCAGCGATGATCCGGAAATATTTAACGAGCTACGTCATTACCTATATGGCGCCATGATTCATCAAAGCACCGTATATCCAGCTACCACCCCAACTATGAAGTTCCTGCTCGCAGCATTTCCTGACCTCTCTGCTGCTGCCCAAGAAGAAGTAGTGTTTTGGTTGGGTTATGCTGCTGAATCTTCATCAGAGTTTTCGCCACTAGCAACTGAGGTCTTTGAAACAATACTTCCCATTGAAACCAACGAACTTGTTTACTATGTGGCTCTTTTTGAAGCTTGGGGGAAAATTGCCACACCAGATGAGCAGCTGAAAAAACGCATCATTACCCGTCTGCAACAATGCTTGTCAAAGTCGAAAACCACTGCGGAAATCGCTGCTTCAGTAAACGCACTGGGATTATGGGGAGTTGATGTTTCACAATTCCTCACCCATCCTGAACTTGCTATTCGAGTATCCGCCGCCCACTATGACCGAAGTGATGCAGGCACCGATGTTTTACTCACCGCTCTCGCTGATGATGACATTGAAGATGCTTGGAGTAGCATCAATGTCAGTTATAGCTACTATGATTTTCTTGAGGAATTCAAAATTAGAAATCTCAGCTATGAGAGGATCAAACCCTTAGCGCTGCATTCAATAAACAGCACAATCCAATCTTGGAATATGGTATTTCAATATATCTGTACCATCTGGACTCCAGCTGAACAATATGAATTCCTCACTGCGCTCACAGAAAGCGACAACGCTTGGAGTGCAAATGACAGATTTGGCAATCAAACCTTACAGTGGGCTGGCCTTCCTGATACCCGTGATAGTCTGCGTGCTTTCTTGGAGCAGGATAAAGATCTGCGTGATTGAGGGCGTCGAAAAGCAAAAAACTTAGGGTATTGCTGGTGCTGACCATATCTCGGCATAAACAGTGAGGGGGCAGGCCCCGCAATACCTTATTGCGGATCAGCATGTACCCGAACCTAGGCCAGATCTGACAGAATGCCTACTTTGTGCAGATTGGCCGAATTGGTTGTGGATTACTGGCATGATCTATGTTCAAACAATCACAAACTTTGCTAACGCAGCTTTTGTTACGGATACATGTTGCTCTAGGGATTGTTAGTACCGTAATACGGATTATCATGCACATGGATGCGTTGTCGATGGAAGTACTGGAGCATGCGTTAACTAGTTGAGATGGGCTTCATATGCACTAAAAGTGACTGTGATGTGCCATAAAGTATTTTGGGCCAGCTTAATCTGTACCCTTTAAAGGTATGGGTAGTTTGAGTTTCGACACGTCTATTTCCGCTGTTCCGCTACATTGTAAGAAGGGGATTGCAGCTTTTGATCCTGTAACCTTGCTATTGGCAGCGCATTGTTGTGCAGAAAAAATTGTTTCACTGGGGGTTCCTGCAGCACTCGACGCGCCACGTCCGCAGGCTTTCACTGATCTCGCCACAATCGAAGTTGGCTATGATGAGCGTGGTTTTCCAAAAGTCGTGGCTACCATTGATACTGGTCAGATGTCTTGGTCAACTCGAATTCCACCTAGGGAATCAATTTTTATTGATTACAGCGGCCGTCCAATCAAAGCTGTGGAATTTACGAAAGCGGCTGTGGCCCAAGACACAGATTTGATGGTAACCACCTTGCCTATGCAGCTGCCGAATGGTGAAGAGATTGATGCATGGTTTGCGGAGCTACCAGCACCAATCGCCGATTTAGACGGGCTTGCTTTGATGCAGCTGGTTCAGCAAGCAATGGTTCATTATCACAGTTGTGGACATTTGCGCGCTATGGAGGTACATATTCCTGAGCAAAAGATTGATTACGACTCCGATATTTCTACTAGCGTAACCTGCGCAGCGCCGATTCTTGTTTTGCAGGAGTTCAATGCGCATTTGGATGTTCATGGTGCTCGGGTGAAGGCAGCAACCACAATAGCGGCAGGATCAGCATTACGCAATGTCGAGCCACCACCAATAGCTAGGTTTGGTGAACGCGGGCCAGTGTTGTGGTGGCTTACTGAAAAGCAGGCCAATACTCAGACGCTACCTTTCGCCGTGATCTATTCCGAATCAGAAGCATGGCAACAAGCCAGCGCAGGCTAGGGCGTGCTCAGGAAACTACAGTGAGGAGCTGGGGCGGAACTTCGTCGGCAAGCCAAGTTTGGTCATTGCCGAAATAGAAGTTCACTGTGGGATCAGCTTGGGTGTCGATTTGCAGCAAGACCACGGTTTCGCCTTTTCGACGCCCAACTCGGGTAGCGGTTTCGACATCTTCTGAAAGGTGAACATACTGCCGTGACATAGGCCGAAGACCTTGAGATAAGATAGCTGCAAGATTACTTTTAGCTGTGCCATGATATAACACCGCTGGTGGGGAACCCGCAGGCTTATGGATCTTCTTCGGTGTGGAATGGCCATAAAGGGCACGAATCTGCCCGTTATGAATTTCAAATCTTTGTTTCTCCGAAGCTGCGAGAACCGCATGGAAATCTGCTTCGGTAATATCTTTCCACTGACGTCTGCTGCGAATGGCCTGCAGCAGTTGCTGGACGGGCACCCATCCTTGTGCGTCCAACCGGAGCCCAAAGGCAGCGGGGTCGTGTCTAAGCGCAACAGACATGAGTTTGCTTAACCGTACAAGTGAATTGGATGTAGTCATTGTTATCCCTTTTGAATCGAGAAATGAGATTTTGAATAAAAAGTGAGCTTATTCACCATTATTGATAGTGTAATATATACATTATCATGGTGAGGGGTGGTTCACTAGTGTGTATGTTTGGGGTTTATGAGGTAGGGGCTGGTATTAGTTTCGAATTTGCCCATAACCTGCCCTGTGTGGCTTAGGCGTAATGATTCTGTCGTTTAAATCTTAAGTTATCTGCGGGTGGAGGTTCTGTGCAAAAGTGGCCATGATGGTGCGCTTATAGTCTTTATAGCAATTGCTTCTACTATCTTCTGGGGTGAAAATATGCAGTTTATGTGTAGGGGTTCCATAGCAGTTGAATAAACTTCATGATAAACTCCCCTGGGGAGTATTCAGTATATTCTTGTGCAAATTAAAATTACATTTTCCATATAGAAATATATTAAAACATAACCTAAATATGCGGTATAAATACCGTAACTGTTTGGATTTAAATCTAGTAGTGGAGACTTTATCTAATGGCAATAGAGTTAAATACAGAAGCACTTTTAGGCATTACAATGGAGCAGTTGCCTTTGCGGAGTGATCTAATAGGAAAGTCTCCATATGGTGCCCCTCAGATTGAGGTTCCGGTCAAACTAAATACTAATGAGAATCCATTTCCTCCTGCGCAGGACTTCCTTGATGATCTCAATAGGGCAATCGAAAAATTTACGCCCGAGCTTAATCGTTATCCTGACCGTGATGCTGTGGAGCTGCGAAATTCGTTGGCGCGCTACATTAGTGAGCAGACTGGTGTCATGGTCCAACAAGAAAACGTGTGGGCAGCTAATGGATCAAATGAGATCTTACAGCAGTTACTACAGGTCTTCGGTGGTCCGGGGCGTACTGCGCTTGGTTTTGAACCTTCATACTCCATGCACTCCATTCTTACTGAGGGAACTTTGACCAGATATGTAGCATCATCTCGTGGTCAGGATTTACGTATTTCAGTTGATAGTGCTATTGCTGACATCCAAAAGATTCAGCCACATATTGTTTTCATTGCTTCACCCAATAATCCCACTGGTGATGCCACACCGTTAGAAACAATTGCGACAATTGTTGAGCATGCGCCCGGCATTGTTGTTGTTGATGAAGCGTATGGGGAGTTTTCCTCCCAAGACAGCGCTATTTCGTTAATTGGGAAATACGGCGAAAAGCTAGTTGTTACACGCACTATGAGTAAGGCATTTGACTTCGCAGGTGGACGCCTTGGGTATTTTATTGCCGCACCTGCTTTTGTGGATGCAGTCAAGCTGGTTCGGCTTCCTTATCATCTGTCACTGTTGACTCAGGTATCTGCGGTCGTGGCATTGCAGCACTCAGAGCAAACATTGGCGACAGTCGAAAAACTCATTAGTGAACGGGAACGGGTGAGTAAGGTGCTGAGCAGCCTTGGCTATCAGGTGGTGCCCAGTGATGCCAATTTCATTCTTTTTGGTACTTTCCCAGATGAGGGTTTGGCATGGCAGCTTTTCCTTGATAAAGGTGTGCTAATTAGGGACGTTGGTATTAGTGGTTATCTACGCGTAACCGTAGGTCTACCAGCCGAGAATGACGCCTTCCTAGCTGCCGCAGCAGATATTGTGGCTACTGCATAACAGGGTTGGCAATGGGCGAAAGTGCTCATTGCCAGAAAGTTATACCAAGATGGATCAGTAATGTTTTAGTTTGTGTAGCAGTTGACAGAAGTTTATTGCGGATGCGATACCTTGACCTACAGTAGAACCGAGATTTGAGAGTTGGGGTTAAAAATTAGCGTGAGGTGCATTTCACTATTGCCGATTGACTAGGGGGAGTAATTAGCGTGTTTTGTCAAAAGTCACCATCAATAGAGCATTTCTTTAAATGGGTAATTGCTCTCGGGATGCAGTAAATACTCTTTGAAATAGGGGAGGCGAAAGCTGAGTTTTCCCCGTGCCGGAACAGCAATGACATCTTTAATGATTAGTCGGGCCCGAACGTCAGAGACCGAGGTCACGGGTTTGCCGAGGAGTTGTGCGACTGTATGAAGTTGTGCTTGGGTGGAGTTGCCCATAGCTTTCGCCATTGCCTCGACAAAACGAGTTTCGGCTTGGGAGAGATACTTTAACTCTGGTTGGTGTACCTGCAAACCGAGGGAGTTAATGGCGGTTTCTTTTACCTCCTCCACATGTTCAGGGCGGATGTGAGTTGCATTGTGACTGCGTGCCTTTGCCCATGATAAAGAGCCAATGAGCTGCAGAAGATAGGGGTGGCCTTGTGCGAAATCTGCGGCAGTTATAGCTGCACCACTATCCATGATGACTGCAGATCCGCTTGTCGTTGAAATGAGGGTGTCGCGTGCTTCGTCTGGGGTCAATGGTTTCAACTCGACGCGCAGACCACGCCGGATAAATGTAGTTCCTGGGTGTTGTAATAAGGCATCAACACCATGACTGAGTCCTGCCACGATGAAACTGATATCGATGTCATCACGAATTAGGTCTTGATAAGCGGTAGCGATCTTGGCTAAATCATCAGGGTTGGCGTGTTGTACTTCGTCAATGGAAATAACAACTCCAGTGCCATGTGGCCGTAGTACATCGGTAAGCCTACGCAATTGACTATTGAGGGTTGGTGTTGGTTGAGGATTATCGGCAAGAGTCGTTTGAATCGCACCAATTCCTGCGATGGTGGCACCTGTAATTGTGCGTTTTGATGGTGGTGACTGCTCGGCAATGAGCGCAGGGATGGTTGTTTCTACTAGGGTTTTTATGGGGTCATTGTCGGTGGCGTGTACCCGTAGACTGAGCCAGCCTTGTTGTTTAGCAAGGTCTTCCAGTTCATTGACCAATGCGGTTTTGCCAATGCCACGCAATCCGCTGATAACCAATGTCCGTGCTTGGTCACCAGCGAAGGAATGCAGAGAATTTGCGTAGGTATCAAGGATGGCAGAGCGACCTGCCCATACTCGTGGCGCGATGCCGAAAGCAGGACGAAATGGATTACGGAGTGCATTATTCATGCCATCCACGTTACCAATTTGTTACGATAAAGTCGATAATTCCGATAAAGAGAAATAGGTCCGATAAAGTCGATAATTACGATAAAATGACCCAACGGAAGTCCCAGGCGGATCACTAACAAAACTGAGAACCAGCAGAATATGTTAATTCGCAGCGTCGATAAGAGTGCCAATAAGTAAGTTTCTTCAAGTGGATCTGGCTAAAGGACTAAACTAAGCCCATGTCTTTGACCTTCCCAGTCGGTGTTATTGCCGGGGTAATTGCCGACCGAATCATTCCCGATCCACAAAACCGTTGGCACCCAGTGGCAATATTTGGTCGGTATGCCGCGATGGTGGAAGCTAAACTCTACCGCCCCACCAAAACTGCTGGTACCTGTTATGTTGCAGCTTGTGTAATACCACCAGTATTTGGCGCTTGGATTGTTGCTAAACAGTTCCCGCAGTTGGCAACAGCGGCCGCATTATGGGCAGCACTTGGGGGAACCACACTAGAACGCATTGGATCAGATATGGCCAACGCATTAGCAGCACATGAGATCAAGACAGCCCGTGAGCTGGTACCTTGGCTATGCTCTCGGGATCCCGCCGCCCTTGACCAAGCAGGCATGGCACGGGCCACCGTGGAATCACTCGCCGAAAACACCTCCGATGCTGCTATTGCTCCGCTAGTCTGGTCGATTGCAGGCGCGCCAGGCGTGGTACTACATCGAACCGTGAACACCTTGGATGCAATGGTGGGGTACAAAAACGAACGCTACCAAGAGTTTGGATGGGCAGCTGCAAAACTCGATGACCTGTTAGCTTATCTCCCGGCGCGGTTGACCGCGGTGATTCACACTGGTTGTGCTTGGTGGCGGGGTCGTGGGCAGGCGGCAATCAGGGCGTGGCGGGAGGATGCGCCTAGACATCCGAGTCCGAATGCTGGTCCGGTAGAGGCTACTGCTGCTGCAGCGTTGGGGGTGCAGTTGGGTGGGGAAACACAGTATCCGCATGGGGTAGAGCTGCGGCCGGTGTTGGCAGCTGGTCCGGCGCCACGGGTTGAGACGATTCGTGATGCGGTTCGATTAGCTCAGGTGACCCAAGTGGCAGCGGTGGTTATATCTGTGTTGGTCACTGCTGCTTGGGGTCGAGTTGCTCAGCGTTTACGCTGGTAGTGATTGGGGTGTTGGTTTCCGTAGCGGGAGCGTGCTGGTTTCGTATTGGCCGCTAGGGTGCTTGGTGAGCTGCTGTCGTTGCTATCCTTGCCGCCATTATTGTTGTCCTCGTCGCCATGGTTATTGTCACCGTCGGCATTGGTTTTTTCTGCGGCGGCTGCCATTTGGGCTTCTTCCTCTTTGGCGCGGCGGGGTTCTTTGGTCTCGGACCAGATGAAGTAGCCGAGCCCAAGGGGGGCCATGATGCCAAAGGCAATCCATTGGAATCCGTAGGATAGGTGGTTGCCGCGGTCGAGTTTGGGGATGGGAATGTAGTTAACGAGGCCGGGTTGGCCGTCGGCAAGTTGGGCGTAGTCAATGCCGAGTTTGGTGTCGGTGACTTCGCCTACTTGTTCGGTGTTGATGCCATAGACTTGTGGTGGGGTCACATCTGTCATGGGTGGGGTTTGGGGTTGTGCTTCATTGATCCGTGCGTGGGCAATGATGGTGACTTCGTCGGTGGGGGCTGGGGGCATGTTGAGTTCTTGGCCAGCGACTGAGGGTTCGAAGCCGCGGTTAATTAGGATGATTTCGCCACTGGTGAGTTGAAAGGGGGTTAGTGCGTGGTAGGCAGGGGTTGATTCTACGGGCCGTAGACGCAGGATTGCTTCGTGGTCATTGAGGTAGTGCCCGGTTAGTTCGACCCGCATCCATTCTTGGTTATTGGTAATTGTTCCGGTGGTGTCGAAGACTTCTGTGTAGGGTTTAGGGTCAGATTCAAAGGCGTGCTCAATGTGTTCATTGCGTTCGACTATTTGGGCGTCTTTATTGAGCTGCCACGGGGACAGGATGGTGAAGGCGGTGTAGGAGAAGCTGACGACGAGGAGGATGGTGATAATCCACCCGGGGTTGAGGAGGATTCGCCAGCCACTTGTTTTGCTTTTCATCGCCCAAGCTCCTGGTTGATCCATGCCATGATGCCGGGGATTGCGGCTTCTACTTGTTGTCGGGCGATGGTGAAGTCTTCGGCATAACCATAGTAGGGGTCGGCGACGTTGAGATCATCACCGGCAGCTGGATCGAAACTGCGCAGTAATCGAATGCGGTCTGGTTCAATGCCGAAGCGGCGCAGGGAATTAACATGGGAGGTATCCATGGCAATGAGCAGATCAGCAGCGGCGTGGTGGTCATTGAGCTGGGCGGCGCGATGGTTGCTACCGTCATATCCGGCGCGGGCGAGTTCGGTTACAGCGCGTCGGTCAGCTCCGTCGCCAACGTGCCAGCCGCCGGTGCCGCAGGAATCTACCAATACTTCATCTGTTAGACCTGCGGCGGTGATGGCGTGATTGAGGATCACATCGCCCATGGGGGAGCGGCAGATATTGCCGGTACAAACAACTGCGATGTGCAGTTTTTTAGCGCGCATTGATGATTCCTTTCAACTCTTCCATCGTTGCCGCCGTCCACGAGGCTTGATCCCATTCTGGTTTACTACCGTAGCCCCAGGTCACTAGGGCAGTGGGGATGCCGAAGGTGGCAGCGCCTTCGGTGTCGTGGTGGCGGTCGCCAATCATTAGGGTATCGGAAGGGTCAAGTTTCAGGTTCATTGTTTCAATAACGTGTGCAATCACATCAGCTTTGCGCACACGGCTGCCGTCAGGGCTGGCGGCGCCGATGAAGTCAAAGTAGTCGATTACTCCAAGTCGTTCTAGCATGCGGGTGGCATTGTTTTCGCCTTTGCTCGTTGCAGTAAAAATGGTATGACCTGCTGTTTTCCATTCGGCAAGTGCATTGGGCCAGCCGGGGAAGAGGGTAGACTCTTGCCAACCATAATCGGAGTAGAGCTCATGGTAGATGCGTTTGGCAGGAATAGGATCAATATTGAGACGGGTAAAGGTGTGCTCTAGTGGGGGGCCGGGGATGGTTTTCAACCAATCTTCGGTGGGGATTGGTTCTCCCAGTTGCGTTAGGGTTTCGATGAAGCATCGCCTGATGCCTGGGTAGGAGTCGATGATGGTGCCGTCTACATCAATGAAAAGAACTGCCATGCTCTTAAGTTTGTCATTAAACCCCGTAAAGTGTTGAGCTATGGTCTCTCGGATACATGGCGATAGTGATGCTTATGGAGCTCGAATTGATTTTGCAGTCAATGTTGCTAATGTGCAACCGAACTGGCTTATCGACGCCTTGAGTTCCGCGTTGAGCAATATTGCCGCCTACCCATCTGCTGCAGAGATGATGGCAGTGACTGAGTTGGTGGCACAGTTTCATCAGGTTCCAACAGATCATGTGTTGTTATTGGCAGGCGCTTCGGAAGGGTTTGCCATGTTGCCGAAGCTGGGGATTAAGGCGCCAGTGGTGGTGCACCCGGGGTTTTCAGAACCGGATATTGTTTTGTCTGATGCATCGATACCGGTGCGTCGGCTGGTGCTAGCTGAGCCGTTTCATCAGGATTTTTTGGTGCCGGACGGCACTGATTTATTGGTGATTGGTAATCCAACGAATCCCACGGGGGTGTTGTGGTCAAAAAAGATGCTGGTGGATAAACTCGCGCCGGGTCGGTTCTTGGTGGTGGATGAGGCGTTTTTGGATCTTGTGGGGGAGGAGTATTCGCTGGCTGGTGCGGTGGTTGACTATCCGGGGTTGATTGTGTTGCGTAGTTTGACCAAAACTTGGGGGATTGCTGGTCTGCGGGTGGGGTATGTGATTGCGCAGCCACAGGTGTTGGCGATGTTGGCTGCGGGTCGGGCGCATTGGCCGCTTGGTACCTTACAGTTGGCGGCTATTCGGGCGGTTTTCGAACATGGAGTGGATGAGCTTGTGGCAATGCGGGGGGCGATGGCTGATGCTAGGGAATTGATGCTTAAGGCTTTGGCCAGTATCGGTCTCGTGCCGGTAAGCGATTCGTGTGGCCCTTTTGTGCTGGTCAAAGTTAGAAACTGGCCGGGGGCAAAGGTGGAGGAAATCCGGCAAGAATTATTGCGCCGAGGTATTGCCATTCGGCGTTGTGACACCTTCCCGGGTTTAGGATGGAAATACTGGCGATTGGCGGTCCGGGACGAAGGGCAGGTCCGTGCCCTGATTGCTGAATTTAATGACATTACCCAAGGAGAAAATTAGTGAGCACGGTAGCCGATGTCCGAGCGATCATGGATGCTGCATATCCGCCACATTTAGCGGAAAGCTGGGATGCGGTTGGGCTAATTTGTGGTGATCCGGGTCAAGAAGTGCGCCGGATTCGGCTGGCTTTGGATTGCACTCAAGAGGTGGCAGAAGCTGCGGTGATGCAGGAAGCTGACCTGTTGATTGTGCATCATCCTTTGCTATTGCGCGGAGTTACCTCAGTTGCTGCTGATACCCCTAAAGGTAAAGTGATTCATACGCTCATCAGTGGAAAGGTGGCGTTGTTTGCTGCCCATACCAATGCTGACTCTGCGCGGCCGGGGGTTAATGACAAGCTTGCTGAATTGGTGGGGATTAGTGCTGGGCGGCCGATCGCGCCAAAACTTACTGGGTTGGATAAGTGGGGAGTGCAGGTTCCTGCAGTGGATGTTGAACCCCTCAAGACGGCGATTTTTGCGGCAGGTGCTGGGGAAATCGGAGATTACAGTGAGTGTGCTTTTGCGATGGTGGGTCGTGGACAGTTTCGGCCGTCGATAAGTGCCAATCCTGCAATTGGTGATCGGGGGGAGCTGTGTGAGGTTGAGGAACTGCGGGTGGAGTTTGTTGCGCCGCGGGGGCGTCGGCATGCGATCATTGAGGCATTGCGTGC
The DNA here is from genome assembly GCA_041854705.1 of Corynebacterium sp. Classification (GTDB taxonomy): domain Bacteria; phylum Actinomycetota; class Actinomycetes; order Mycobacteriales; family Mycobacteriaceae; genus Corynebacterium. The sequence goes on along the minus strand of JBHACV010000014.1, from coordinate 9,980 downwards.
GGCGCATCCTTATGAAGAACCAGCCTTTGACATTGTTGGTTTGGAGCCAACCGAGGACTTAGAGACTGCCTGTGGTTTAGGGCGAGTTGGTACGTTGCCTGAGCCTATGCGTTTTAAAGATTTTGTACAACAGGTTGCCGATGCATTGCCAGAAACTGTGTGGGGCATTCGCGCTGCCGGTGATCCTGATGCGCTGGTGTACACCATTGCTGTTAGTTCTGGGTCGGGGGATGGTTTCCTCGATGCGGCAACTCGGTTGGGGGTGGATGTGTTTTTAAGCTCCGATTTGCGTCATCACCCAGTTGATGAGCATGTGCGTGCTGGTGGGCCATTTGTCATTGATACTGCACACTGGGCCAGCGAATATCCTTGGACTGAGCAGGTTGCGGAGCTACTTAATAGCAAGCTTGACGACGTCGATGTGCAGGTCCTTCCTATGCGCACCGATCCGTGGACGTTGTCGGCCCATCCAAATAGTCTGTCTTAGAATCCACCAAACAAAAGAGAAATGAGCACTACTTATGAAACTGCAACCAGAACTACAGCAATTGCTATTAGAGCTAGCCACCAGCGAGCGGGTCGCTGCAACTGGGGTAGTTGCCCCACCATCAAAGGAACGTCAGGCATTAACAAAAGCCCAAGAGGAATTAACCCGGGCGAGAAAAGCACACCAAATGGCGCAACTGGCGGTTGATGACATGGAGCTAGAAATCCTGCGGATTCAAGAAGATGAACGGAAATTGCGTCGCCGAGTCGCTGATGACAATAAACAACTATCGGCCGTGGTGGACCCGAATGTGCGTAAAGACTTGGAGAAAGACCGATACACTGCAAAATCCCGCATTGCTGACCTAATGAGCGAATTGGCGGAAGCACATAATGAAATTCATGCACTGCGCAACAATGCTGAGCTGAATAAACAACGTGTGACCGAATGTGAAAACAAAGTCACTACCGCACAATCAATCGTGACAAAACTAGAAGAGGACACCAACCAAGTTGATACCCAAGCACGCAAGGAATTCATCCTTGCTGAACTGCCGGAAACTGTGGTTGCAGAGTACCAAGCTCAGCGCGCAGAAAACTCAGTAGGAGTAGCTAGTTTCAATGGTCGTAGCTGCGGTGGTTGTTTCATTGTCCTGCCACCAGCAGATATCGCCGCAATTAACAAAGCACCTGCCGATGAATTGCCACAATGCCCAGATTGTGGCAGCTACCTAGTACGGGCTACAAGCTAAAGGGTGCATTAAACATGCAGGTGATTATTGAAGCAGATGGTGGATCCCGCGGCAACCCCGGTATTGCTGGCAGCGGTACCGCCATTTTTGATGCTGACCACAAGACTGAACTTAGCGCCATTTCCTATGCGGTGGGCACAGCAACCAATAATGTGGCCGAATACCATGGATTGCTCAATGGCTTGCAGAAGGCACTAGAACTAGGCGCCACCAAGGCTGATATTCGGATGGATTCCAAACTGGTGGTGGAACAAATGTCGGGACGGTGGAAGATCAAACATCCCGACATGAAAAAACTGGCACTAAAGTGCCAAGAACTATTGCAACAATTCGACCAAACCACCTTCACGTGGATCCCGCGCAGTGAAAACGCACGAGCCGATCAGTTAGCTAACCTCGCTATGGATGCACTCGCAGATGGCACTGTGAAAGCTGGGGAGGTGTTGCAAACACAAGCAGCAGAGGTTGGGGCTGATGCGGACAAAACCACGCAAAACCCCGGCAAGACCCCATCACATAAAAAGCCTACAGATAACCAAGCTGCTGGTGCGAAGATTGCCTCGCCGAGTTCTTGGAATGGTGCTACTTCTCGGCCCACACGGCTGCTATTACTGCGGCATGGACAGACCGAAATGTCGGTACACAAACTCTATTCTGGCAGGTCCAACCCACCTTTGACTGAGCAAGGATTGTGGCAAGCACACCGGGCTGCTGACCGGATTGCTGCTCGTGGTGGGCTCGCTGGGATCATTTCTTCCCCACTGCAACGTTGCCAGCAAACCGCCCAAGCGGTAGCAGATCAATTGGGGGTACCAGTAATCACTTGGGATGAACTAGTCGAAGTGGATTTCGGAACATGGGAAGGACTAAGTTTTAGCCAAGCCCATGAATCCGATCCTGAGTTACATGCTCGGTGGCTTGCAGATCCTTCCATAGCACCGCCACAGGGTGAGTCCCTTCTAGAGGTCAACCACCGGGTAACCAGTGCGCGGGAAAAACTAGAAGAGCAGTTTCCAGGACAAACTGTTCTCGTTGTTAGCCATGTCAGCCCAATCAAGGCGATCATTAGTCAAGCCCTCGGTGCACCAGTAGCGACCTTTAATCGGTTGCATTTGGATTTGGCATCATTTTCCATAGCCGAGTTTTATGCCGACGGACCCACATGTGTGCGATTAGTTAATGATTGTTCCCACCTAAAAACCTAACCAGTTGCAAGTAACTGGTAGAGTTGCGAGAGTGAATGAGCCGGCCGGGTGATCGCGGCCACTGCGAACCATCAATTGAGATTGGTAGGCGTAGGGTCGAGGAAAGTCCGGACTCCGCACGAGCACGGTGGTTGTTAACGACAACCCGGGGTGACCCGCGGGATAGTGCAACAGAAAGCAAACCGCCCAGCAATGGGTAAGGGTGAAACGGTGCGGTAAGAGCGCACCAGCATAACAGGCGACTGCTATGGCTATGTAAACCCCACCAGGAGCAAGGCAAAAACAGTCACGGCACTGCCGAGACTTGCGCGAACGCTTGAGGGCAGCTCGGCCTGAGTTCGCGGGTAGCTGCTTGAGGTCGTCAGCAATGATAGGCCCAGATGGATGATCGCCACCTATATAGGTACAGAATCCGGCTTACAGGCCGACTCATTCACCCAAAACCAACCACAGGAAGGACTCGCCTAGGATGAAACTGCACGCCGCGGACATTGACTTTCAGGCCATAGCTGAAGAGTTTCACCTGAATCGAGACTTTCCCGACGAAGTCACAATTGAAGCAGATCACGCCACCGACCAATTTGCTAACCAGCGTCAAGATGCCACCGACCTGGAGTTCATCACCATTGACCCTGAGGGGTCCAAAGACTTAGATCAGGCGGTATGTATTCATCGGAATGAATCTGGTGGCTTTCGAGTGTTTTATGCCATTGCGGACGTCGCAGCCTTCGTCCCACCAACCGGTGCTATTTACGCTGAGTCACTGCGCCGTGGCCAAACCATCTACCTACCTGATTCCCCGATTCGATTGCACCCACCAGCCCTATCTGAAGATAAAGCTAGTTTGCTGCCAGGGGTTAATCGGCCTGCCGTATTGTGGACTATCGATCTTGATAATCACGGTGAAGTACTGAGTTTTACGGTATGTCGTGCGCTGGTTCGCTCACGGAGGCGATACAACTATCAAGAAGCCCAAGCCGAATACGAAGCTGGTACCGCCAACCCCACCATCAGCTTGCTAGCCGACGTCGGCACGCTACGGGCCAAGAGCAGCCAGCGCGCTGGGGCAATTACCTTGAATCTGCCCACCCAAGAGGTAGCGCGGCGCCCCGATGGGCAGTTTGAGCTGGTTATTGAGCAGCGTTTGCCCATGATGGATCACAATTCCGAAATCTCGCTCTTAGCTGGAATTTGTGCAGCCGAAATCATGGTGAAGGCGAAAGTTGGGGTTATTCGAGGATTACGACCAGTCGAAGCTAAAACCACTGAGGATTTTTGGCGGGAGGCGAAAAACCTTGGGTATCACACCGACGGCAAAACAGTGGCAGAGTTTTTACAGGCACTCAACCCCAATTCGCCCCGAGGTATGGTCATGATGCGGCGCGCCCAAAAACTCTTGCGCGGCGCGGATTACCTCAATGTAGCCACCGATACATTGTATTCCCATGCTGGGGTGATTGGCAGCAATATGACTAATACCTTTTATGCCCATGTCACCGCCCCACTACGACGATTGGTAGACCGATTTGCTACCGAAGTGTGTTTAGCAGTCACTGAAGGAAGAGAAATTCCAGCATGGGTGACTAATGATTTAGAAAAAGTAATCACCACCATGCAACTAAGCACCCGTCAAGCATCAGCAGTAGATAAAGCCTGCCTAGATATTTGTGAAGCACAAGTATTGCACCACTTTGTTGGGCATAGCTTTGACGCAGTGGTGGTTTCTAGCGATGAACTGCGTGAAAGCTCTAAAGTCTTTGTTGAATCCCCACCGGTGTATGCCGACTGTTCCGGAGTGGTAGCTGAAGGAAAACGGGTGCCAGTTACCCTAGCGGTTGCTGACCCAATTCGGCGGATCGTATTGTTTAGCTTGTAACAGCACAGAAATGCGTGACCTTAACTGGTGTTAACAAAAAAATTGGAAAAGTTTTATAAATAAAATAGGTTAAGGCCTTTTCTGGTGTGGTTGGGGCCGGTATGATTCTTGATATTAGCTATTGAACTATCAAGATAGAGATGTAAATGCCAAAAAACCAAATTCCGCCCTTTGAAACTTTTCAGAAACCTGTTTTTCACATTGGTGGAGATCCCGACGAAGTTTTGGGAATTTGGGATACATGGGTTTCCTTCACTGCAGCGTTTGATGACGCCGCAATGGAACTAAGCGGAACTGATATTAGTGCATTTGAAGGGTACGAGGGCGACACGTATGGGATTCTGCTTAATTCCACTTGGCCTGATAAGTTTTCAGAGATTTCCCGTTCGCATGGGCTAGTGGGTGATCAGATTTTTACCTACGCTATGGCTCATGGTGAGGCGCGGCACAATATGTTCCAGTTGGAGGACGAGGCTCGACTAGATCATACAGCATTGGTGCTAGCGATAAATGATTACAATCGTGCTGAAGAAGCAGCCATTGCAGCTAGGGTGCACGCTACGGAAGCCCATAGTGTTGCGATAGCAGCTGCACTAACACCAGGTGCTGTTCCTGCTGCTGCAGCAGCGGCTGCAGCGGAAAGTGCAGCACAAGCGGCAGAGGCAGATCAGGCACGTGCAGAAGTGCACTACCAAGAGGCGCATGAAAAATGGGAAGGAGATAAAAGAGCAGCGCAAAAAATAAAAGATGACTTGGGAGAAGATGTTGATCGGTTGGTTGGCATTATTGGTGATGCAGAAGAACTCTCCACTGTAGACAACAGCTTTACTGGAGATCTGAAGGCAAGTTTAGATGAGATTAAAGAAGCCTACCAAGAGGGGGATTGGGTTGATTTTTTCTATGGCATTGCCGATATTCCGCTTTTAGAGTTTACGCAGATTGGCACTGGAGCCGATTACATCGGATTGGGGTTGCACGCAGGGGAAGTAATAACAGGAAACGCCACTCTCGACTCTCTGCGAAGAGAGTGGACGCGCGCGATTCCGGCAAAAATAGGCAAATATGGAAAGAAAGCCCTTCAATCATCGGTTGTTCGCGAAGCACTGCAAAAACCAGAAGAGTCAGGCGAGATGAATCGACAATCTGATGTGACGTCGGGCATGGAGCCTGTGGATATGGCCACTGGTGCGTGGATTGATTTTAAAGAAGATGTCCATATTGATGGGGTTCTACCACTTCGTGTCACCCGCTGTGCCCAATCGAACTATATCTTAGGTGATTGTTTTGGTCCACAGTGGAAAACGAATCTTGACTGTTCAATAGAGGTACACACAGATCGCATCATTATGCAATCAGAAGATGGTGCCATGGTTGGGTTTCCTATGCCGCCAAGCGATGGTACCGAGGTAAAGGCCTACTCACGACCTTGGTTGATAAGCTTCGTTGATGGTGCTTATCGAGTGCGAGATGTCGCCAAGGCGGTTACTTATGTTTTTGCTACCCAAGCTATTCCCACCGGCTCGCCTCTTGATACTCTGCAAAAAGACGCGGAGTGGGAGTCTTCGTTGCCTAGTCAGCTTAGGAACGTCGGCTACGGGTTGCCTCGATCGTCTCTCGGCGCAGTATCAGGTATGGGAATCGAGTTTAAAATTACCGCTACATTGCATCGTAGTGGGCACTGGATCGAATTTGATTATGCGTTAAACTCGGGACTTCTTGCGCAAGCCCGACGCAGTGATGGTACCACTTTGATTTTTACATGGGATCCAATAGTTCGGAAACTGCAAGAAATCTATGTTCAAGTGGATGATAATCCTGAGTCATCAAAGCTCCTAATATCATATTCGTATGATCGTAAAGGTTGGCTACGTGCAGTAACCAATTCCTCCGGAAAACCCTTGCAGTACAGCTACGATGACAAAGGCCAGATCGCTGGGTGGATAGACAGAAATGGTGTTTCCTATTGGTGCAGATTTGACGACCATGGGCGGGTGGTCGCACAAACTGGCACCGGTGGTGTTTTTGCCAATGCCTGTGTCTGGTTGACTGATATTGGCGATGATGCACCAGAAGGAGGAAATCTATGCGTAGCAATAGAGACTGCCAAGATATTTGAAAAAGATCCAAAGGAAATCGGGGATTCAGTAATTGCTGGGATCCTTGACAGATTGGAAACTCTGCCACTAGTTACGGCGCTGCAAGCAGGTGGACTGAAAGGAGCTGGTCTTACAGGGTGCGGGCGAGATGGTAAGTGGACTGATGAACCATGGACTGTCTCTAGTGACTTACTTTTCGACGAACAACTTGGGGATATTCGCCCAACCGTGTATCGCTCAACTTCCGTGGGTGATGTCTGGCGTATTGTCAAACCATCTGGCGCTTGTGAAGATTTAGAATACGATGAATATCACCAGGTTATCCGTAAGATCACCCCAGCTGGTGGCGAATATGAATGGAAATATGATGACTTTGGTAACGTAATAGAGTGTCGATTCCCCGATGGATCGACTGAATTAATCGAAAGAGGGGAATGGGGGGTCGCAACCCGCATTACTGATCGCGCAGGACTAGACACTTATATAGAATCTGATATAGTTGGTTCAATTTTGAGCATAACCACACCATCAGGTGCTACTTCCACATTTGAGTATGGTTGGCTTCCAAGTGGCGTTGTTCCAACCGTACAAACCGATTCGAGTGGCGCTCGGACCGAATTTTACTGCGATAAAGCTGGGCGAATATTGCAACGAAGTGATGGGCACAAAATTGATAGTGTGGTTCGTGACGAGTTGGGAAGAATCGTTCGAACAGTCGATGAACAAGGCCTAGAAATAGCACTTTCGTATTCTCCTGAAGGATGGTGTAAATCAATATCTAGGGAAGACGGCACAACAGATCAGTTAGAGTACGATCCTGAAGGTAATCTGTTATGGGTTTATCGGAATGGTCAGATTATTCATGAGGGTACTTTTACAGTTTTTGATAATCCTCTGACTAGGACTGATGCGGTTGGTGGAGTGACAAGGTTTATTTATAACTCGCAAATGGAACCAGTCGGAGTGATTAATGCTGATGGTTTGCAATGGGACTTCGAACGTGATCTTGATGGGCGTCTAATTTCGCAATGCGATTACAATGGGATCCAAACATTTTTCCGATACGATCCCCAGGATCGGTGGACATCTACCATAGACGCTGGTGGAAATGTCACCACAACATGGTTTGACAACCTAGGTCGAACCATCCGACAAGAACTCGGTGACTCTGAGATTGTTGAATGGGCCTACAATAAGTTTGATCGAATTGAAACAATTACGAACACTTCAACCCAAGTGCAATACCACTATGATCAATGGGGCTATCTTGAGGCTGAGGAAACAATTCTTTCTTCTGGGGAGGTATTCTGGACACAAGTGAGTTTTGACCCAACGAATAATGCAGTGCGGCAATCGACGAAACTGCCAACTGGTCATGATTTTGAGCAAATAATCTATCGAGATAGCATGGGTTATCCAATGTTGTTGGATACGTATTTCAATGATGCCCATCTTGCCAAGTTACACTTCAAAACAGATTACGCAGGCAGGCGCAGCAGTATTGAGGTGGACGAACTTCACAGAGAATTTACCTATGACCAACGAGGTCGGCGAATCGCTGATATTGTGACTAGTCGTTCTTCCATAAAACGTTCTTGGGATAATGCGATTGCCGGAAGGCAGTGGCATTGGACAAATGATAACGCACTAGACTCGATCAAAGACGTGCACTTGGGCACCACAACGCTTGACATTGACACTATTGGTCGAGTGAAAAAGATTAACAAACAATCCCCTACTGCCGATTTCACCAATGAAGAATACACATATTCTCGTGCTGGGGTTTATGGCACTATGACGGCGGGGATCAAGATTAAAACTGAAGCGCCTCATCTGGCGCGATCACCACTAACGAAGAAAAAACCAGCACAAGAAGAAACTGTGAGGTTCGCAGCGAATCAGCCTGAGCGGGTTGGCGATATCCAGTATATTTATGACGAAGTGGGAAGAATCATTGAAACTCGTCTATCCCGTCGATTCTCTGAACCTTTAATAAAAAGGTGGAAATACGCAGGCCCAACCGGACAGATACAAGAGTTCTGGTCATCAGATTATCCAGAGCATCTGTGGACTTATAACTATGATGGTCTAGGTCGACGGGTTTCTAAGATCTGCTATGATCTAAAAACTAGTAACAAACTCTTCAGGCAGGTTTTCGTACATTTTGGCGATGACCTTATTGCAGAAACTGTAATTGGGACTCCTACTGCAGACTTCCGTACAGTATTTGCTGGCAGTACCGAAGTATTTGGCCACGCATGGATTTCAGATCCATCGACTGGCGAAAAGATTGGGCAAATCGATCTGACGCGCAGTTATCCTTCGAAAACAGACGATAGTCGTGGACAATTCTTCGCTTTGCTTGTCGATTTAGCAGGAGCTCCACAAGAGCTTGTCGACGCACGATCAGGTCAGCTAGTAGGAAAAGCACTCCAATCAATGCTTGGCCGCCGCATATGGAAAGGTGCAGTGTCATGCCCCTTGCTTTTTACTGGGCAATATGCTGACGAGGAATCAGGTTGGGTATATAACCGCTTCCGCTATTACGATCCAGTGAGCGGACACTATACATCACAAGACCCACTTGGTGTAGGTCCCGAAGTTGCTTCCAGTCAAAGATATGTGGCAATGCCGCATCTACAAACAGATCTTTTGGGGTTGGAGACCTGTAGGAAACTTACAGATGATGACACAGAAGTTATTGCGGAGACTACACAAACTTTGTATGAAACACGTCCAGAAATCCTGCATAAATGGAACTCAGGAAATCTACGGGTAGAGCCTGGGGAAAAAGAATATCTAGACACTCCCGATGGTAGGTGGGCTAAGTACATGTATCGTGGCAACGCTATCGACAAAGCCTTTAAGCAAGCATTGGCTGAGGAAGATTTTTTTAAAAACAATGCTCTTCTTACTACTACTCCTCGGGGCGGATCAGGGCCCGATGTAGTTCTGCAAAAAATGGATGATGGCAAAAAGGTAGACGTCATGTGGTGGGATTTCACGACAATTAGTCAGGCCCAAGATCACTTGGAAAAATATGGAGTCACTAAGGGATATGATCAGGCAGACCATATCATTGGTTATAAACATGCTGGTTTCCAAGAGTATAAACATATTGTTGTAAGTGATCATGAAAAAGCCATGTTTGATAAGCTAGAACTGGAGCAGCTACAAAAAGCCGAACGTGAGTACACATATAATATGGAGCTCGTTGAAGTAACAGAGCAGAAAGAAGGCGAGACTGTAATTAGTGAAGAAATACGGCCAGTGGTGGGATATGAGAATAAGTCTGTCGATGGGAATGTGGACCTACGAGGCTTTGTAGAACAAGCAGACATGGATCAAGCAGAAACGCGAAGTAAACGAAAAATTCCAGTTGACCCAGATCTTTTAGCGCCGAAAAAGAACTATAACGTGAAGGAAGGCAAGTAGATGACACTGGGTAAGAGTGGCAAATTTGTTGGGTTTTCTGGTTTTTTGGCAGCTGCTGAGGCTGTTCGTTCTAATAAGGAGCGGAATCGGTTTAATCATCCGTGGCCGATGTTAATAGATATGGGTTTTT
>JBHACV010000013.1:0-6660 GCA_041854705.1 Corynebacterium sp. | reverse complement strand
GTAATGCCATTTTTCCGAGCGCATTCATAAGTCACTGGAATAGTAGCAGCCGAACTGGAAGTGCCTAGCGCAGTGAAATAAGCTGGAAGCATGTTTGTCAATGAGACGAATGGATTGCGTTTAGTAATGGCACCTGCCAATGCAAATTGCACCACCAGCAGCAATATCGAACCAATGATAGCTAGAACCAGCACCTTCGAGAATGCCGCCAGAATCTCCGTGAGATTGCCATTCATTCCCAAGGAGAGGAAAAGGCCAAAAATGTGAATCGGCAAAAGCGGGATAACAAACCGAGCAATCACCTTCATAACAACTCGGCGCAAATCTGCAACTCCGCCATAGAGGGTATCGGATTTCACTGAAGTCATAGCCACACCAATAACAAACGCCAAGATGAGCGCAGTCATCACCGAAATGGGTGCTGGCATCTCAATGGTCATGTAGGGAGTAAGCGCACCTTCTTCAATGTCACCAACCTTGATATTGCCTTGGCCACTGAGCAACCAAGGATAGATCACCACAGCAGCAGCCCAAGAGACTAGTCCAGCAAAAAGAGCCGAACCATAAGCAATACCAGTAGTTATGGCCAGCCACTTACCAGCACCACGTCCGAGTCCCGCAATAGCAGGAGTAATCAGGGCAAAAATAAGCACCGGCACGAAGAAGCTTAGGAAATTACCGAAGAGCCCATTGAACGTAACAAAAATGCGTGCTAGCCAATCAGGGAAGAAAAAACTGCAGATAATGCCGAGAATAATGGCCACGACAATCTTAAACAGCAACGACGATGTTATTCGACGAAGATCCATTACCGAATCACCTTAAAACCTTATTGAGGTTGAGCCGCCGGAGATGTGGTGCCAAGCCGAGACCAGTGGCCGGTTTATTGCACCCGTTCTAGTAGCGATCTCACCATGAAATCGAGACAATAGTGTTCAAGCAATCAATCTAACCGGTTTTGGGTAAATCTCATATTCTTCCGACTGTTACTTAAATCTCAATCATGAAGATGTCAGATTTAACCTCACCATTATTTTCGATCCCACACCACCAACGGACTACAGTAAGAGCCATGATTATTCTTGGTACAATCTTGGCACTCTTCGCAGTTTTTCTGCTTATTGTTGGCTGCCTTGCATGGTCGCGGCGGTTGCCGGGTAATAATTACATTGGGATCAGAGTGCCCGAGGTTCGCAAATCGAAAGAATCTTGGGATCTAGCCCACCAATTTGCTGGCCCATTATGGGTCGCTAGTGGGGTGACAATGGCAATTGCCTCAGTACCCCCTTTTAGTGGTATCAGCTGGCTGCTGCTCATCAGTGTCATTGCACTTGTGGCCGCTATTTACTTCTTTGGACTTGGCGCTAGCATTGGCGCTCGGGCAGCTGGCGCACTTGAAAACTCCAGTGGTTCAGAACGGGATGGTTGCTGCGGTGGGACCCAACAACCCGAACCCGATCAAGCAGCAGAGAGTCGAAAGGAGTTCTGCGGTAGTTCCAATGGCGATTGTGGTAGCTGCACCACCCATGCCTGTGAGACAGCATCGGCGATTGACTTGGAAGCACTAAAACGAGCAGCGCAGTCTGCCGATAAACAATAACGGGTGTTTCACGTGAAACATTGTGTTTCCTTCTCCAATCCCACCCCCACTTGCACAGATCTACCTCAACCGCGTAAATTGTTTAACCAATGAATACTATGAAGACACTTTGGTGGTGGCACGCATAACTGCGGGCCATTTTCATTGACTTCATTTCAGGCCCACAGACAGCTTCCACGCTGTAGCATGCGGGCCTTTTGTCATTCTTAAAAGCCGCATCGAAAGCGGGGAGGCAACTCTACTGCTAACGAAAGGCACTATTAATGACAACGAAACGAAATACTCTGATCGATGCCTACTTTGGCGACTACGGCGGACAGTTTGTGCCTGAGGTACTCTATCCTGTCTTAGATCAATTGGAAGCAGGCTATCTTGATGCCATAAATGATCCTAGCTTCACCGCCGAATTGGATCGCTTGCTGCGTGAGTATCTTGGGCGGCCCACTCCCATCACCGAGTGCGCGAATCTGCCATTGGCAGGGCAGGGGAGAGGTAAGGCTCGAATCTTCCTCAAACGTGAAGATTTGGTTCACGGTGGCGCCCATAAAGGGAATCAAGTATTGGCCCAAGCGCTGATTGCGAAACGAATGGGTAAAACTCGGCTCATTGCTGAAACTGGTGCTGGTCAACATGGGACTGCAACAGCAATGGTAGCAGCACTCATGGGCATGGAGTGCACTATCTACATGGGGGCCAAAGATGTGGCACGGCAACAACCAAATGTCTATCGCATGCGTTTAATGGGCGCCAACGTAGTACCAGTTTCTAATGAAAACGGTGACTCTTTATCCGATGCCATCGACGTCGCACTCGAAGACTGGGTACGCAATTTTGATAGCACTCATTATTTATTGGGGACAGTTTGTGGCCCACATCCATTCCCGAAGCTAGTTCGAGAGTTCCAAGCTGTGATTTCTCGGGAATCACGAGAACAGATGCTTGATCGGCTCGATGGGAATTTGCCTGATGTGGTAGTTGCTTCTGTCGGTGGTGGTTCCAATGCCATTGGAGCGTTTGCCGAATATTTAGAAGGCAAACCCGGCAATGACAATGTTCGCTTGATCGGCGTAGAGCCAGCAGGTGAGGGGTTAGATTCTGGCAAACATGGTGCCCCACTCAATCGGGGCAAGGTTGGAGTACTGCACGGCTCTAAAACCTATGTAATGCTCGGCGCCGATGGCGAAGTACTGCACTCACACTCTGTTTCTGCTGGTTTAGATTATCCCGGTGTGGGCCCTGAACACGCCCATCTTATGGATACCAAGCAAGCGGAATATGTTGGTATTACTGACGCTGAAGCTTTACAGGCCTTCCGCATGCTCAGTCGCTACGAAGGCATCATTCCCGCATTGGAGTCTTCCCATGCGTTAGCCTATGCGCTTAAGCTTGCCCAGCAAACCGAAGAAGCCGACCAGGGGACGGAGGGAACTAGGGAACCGATTAATATTTTGGTCAACCTTTCCGGTCGGGGGGATAAGGACGTCAACTATGTCCGGCAGATTCTTGGCGACCTCGCTGGAGAGGATCCCGCAACCACTGAAGTCACCAATCCGAAGGTGGCCGAGGTACTCAATGCCATGTCTCACGCCGATGAAGAGCAGGAAGGTGTCTAGCATGACGTTTCATGTGACAACTGGGCGGACCGAGGTGGTGTATCACGAAAATGCTGCCGCTTTGTTCGCCCACCTTGGCGCTACAGCCAAATCAGATACCTTGTTGCTAGAAAGCGCGGACATTGAGTCAAAAAAGAACACCAATTGCATGGCGATCTTAAATGCCGCAGCACGGGTAACGTGCAATGGCAATGAGGTCACGGTCACCGCATTAACACCTACTGGTGCTGCAATCCTAGAACGACTGCGTCAACAATTGGCATCCTATATGACTCGACAAACCGAGAATCAAGCATATTTCAGTTTCCCCATTGCCACCGAACACGATGAGCGAAAAAGGTTGCAAGCAATCAGTAATGTCGAGGTGCTGCGCAAGCTTCAATTGGATGCTGGGTACCAAGGAGAAATGCTGCCGCTGCTTGGTGGTGGATTCGCCTTTGATTACCTCGAAACCTACGAAACCTTACCGCCGGTGCATGCTGGGCCAAATACCTTCTCGGACTATCAGTTCTTACTTGCCGAATCGCTACTGACCATTGACCACCTCACTCAGACTGCAGCCATTGAAGCGATTAATATCTCTGCTGCGGCTTTGACCGAAACCTTGGCAACCACTGCTGCGCGCATTGCAGATTTCCAATCAGAACCAGAATCGCCAGCCGCCACCGCACCGGAACCACTCACAGTCACTACTGATTTCTCCGACGACCAGTTCTGTAAGCAAGTAGAGGTAATGCAAGAACATATCTATGCCGGTGATATCTACCAAGTTGTCCCTGCACGGGCATTTACTGTTGCATGTCCTGATGCTTTCGCTGCTTATCAAGCGCTGCGTAGTTCCAACCCTAGCCCGTATATGTTTTATCTACGTGGAATAAATAAACATGGTAGTTATGAGCTTTTTGGTGCATCACCCGAATCCAATCTGAAATTCGATGCTGCTACCCGCTTGGTACAGTTGTACCCCATTGCTGGGACTCGACCACGTGGTCTTAATGCCGATGGCAGTGTCAATCATGAACTTGATATTCGAGCGGAACTGGACATGCGCACCGACGCCAAAGAAATCGCAGAACATACGATGCTCGTGGATTTGGCCCGCAATGATCTCGCACGGGTAGCAGTACCAGCAACCCGCCAAGTGGCAGACCTATTACAAGTCGATCGCTATTCTCGGGTGATGCATTTGGTTTCTCGGGTGACCGCCACCTTGGATGCCGATTTTGATTCGCTCGATGCCTACCGCGCATGTATGAATATGGGAACTCTGACTGGCGCACCCAAATTGAAAGCCATAGAGTTACTCCGAAAGGCAGAAACCACCCGCCGGGGTTCCTACGGTGGGGCAGTGGGGTACCTGCGCGGCGATGGGTCCATGGATACCTGTATCGTCATTCGTTCCGCTTTTGTCCAAGATGGCATTGGTACGGTGCAGGCAGGAGCTGGCGTAGTGCGGGACTCCCAACCACAATCAGAAGCTGATGAAACCCTCCACAAGGCTTATGCGGCGCTGAATGCAATAGCTGTGGCCCAAAACAAAAAACTTGAGGTGATCCGCTAATGACACCCGAAACTACTCACGTGGTTCTCATTGATAATCACGATTCCTTCGTTTACAACCTTGTAGATGCCTTCGCCACCGGCGGATATCGGTGCACGGTTTTCCGCAATACGGTTTCAGTCGCCGAAGTATTGGCCGCGAAACCGGATTTAATCTGTCTTTCCCCAGGCCCCGGCCATCCACGAGAAGCAGGCAATCTCATGGCAGTCATTGAGGCTACCTTAGGTCGCATCCCACTACTCGGAATCTGCCTTGGCTTCCAGGCCTTGCTAGAACACTTTGGTGCATCCGTCAAACCCTGTGGTCCAGTACATGGCAGCATGGACCACATGAAACTCACCAAAGCTGGTTTATCCAGTCCGCTTTTCGACGGCCTCACCATTGATGCCGGTCCCGAGAATAATTTTCACGGACAACTGGTCCCCATTGCTCGTTATCACTCCTTGGGATGTCTGGTTAGCGATACTCCACACGAGATCGTTTCCTTGGCAACAGCCACCGCTGAAACCGGCGATGTCGTTATGTCTGCCCGAACCGACGACCACTCAGCTATCGGCTTACAGTTTCATCCAGAAAGTATCTTAAGCCCTACCGGTCCCATTATTTTGGATCGTTGCATTGCCACCCTCACCGGAAAAACATTTACATCACAGTGACGAAATGAAAGGACCAATCTCATGACTAATCCACAACTTCTTGAAAACCTCATTGCATACATTACCGACCCCACCCCAACTCCAGAGCAAGCTCAAGCAGTGTTCACCCCACTCACGACTGGTGAGTATGATGACGTTCATATTGCCGCGCTGCTGACCGCCGTGAAAGTTCGCGGTGAACAACCTGCTGATGTCCTCGGCGCCGCCCGAGCCTTTATTAATGCTGCGCGGCCATTCCCAATCACGGGGGAGGGGGTACTCGATACCGCCGGTACTGGCGGTGATGGTTCTAATACCTTCAATATCTCCACTGGAGCCTCCCTCATCACCGCAGCCGGTGGCTGCCGCGTGGTTAAATGTGGTAACCGTTCCGTGAGCTCTAGCTCGGGTTCAGCCGATGTATTGGAAGCATTGAATATTCCACTAGATCTTGATCCTGATCGCGCGGTTCGGCAGGTCGAAAATTCCAATTTCACTTTCCTCTTTGCCCCTGCCTATCACCCCGCTGTCGCCCATGTCATGCCAGTACGCCGCGCTTTGAAGATGCCCACTATCTTCAATACCATTGGCCCAATCTTGTCGCCCGCACTTCCACATCTACAAATCATGGGAATCGCTAACCCAACAATGGGACACATGATTGCTGAAGTATTTAAAGAGCTCGGCCGGAAACGCGCCCTTGTAGTTCATGGCTCTGGGGTTGACGAGATCGCGCTACACGGACCAACCGACATCTGGGAACTAAAGGATGGAGAAATCAGTCACTATCAAATCACCCCCGAAGATCTCGGACTGAGCGAGCATCCATTGGCCGATCTCGTTGGTGGCGACGGTAAGCACAATGCCGCATTGTTAAAAAATGTCTTCCGCGGCAATGGCACCAAGGCACAACGTGAGGCCTTGGCAGCATCAGCTGGTGCAATGTTTTATCTTCATGGTCGCACCGATTCCATCAAAGAAGGCGCGGCCCTCAGCCTTGAAATGCTTGACAATGGTTCAGTAGCCGAATGGCTTCAAACTCACGAGGAGGCCAACTATGGCAACAAATAATGGCAATGTTTCACGTGAAACATCGTCACTGCCGACTGTGCTAGAAAATATCGTTCAAGCACGGCGTGGGCATTTGACGGAAATCCGCGAGCGCATCGCACATGTAGACGTCGAAAAGCTCCCAGTCTCTGAGCGTAGCCTCTACGACAATCTCGCTCGACGAGGGAGGGGAGGGGCCGC
>JBHACV010000012.1:0-19988 GCA_041854705.1 Corynebacterium sp. | reverse complement strand
TTGTGCGAAGTCAATGCGCTCACCAGTTGCAGTACTAAATCCTAAGCGGCCGCGATCGGGGGAGTAGTAGCCACACAATAATTGCACCAGCATGGTTTTGCCACTGCCGGGTGGGCCGACCAAGGCGACAGTTTCTGTGGGGTGAATCTCTAAGTTAAATCCGCGTAGCACTTCACGATCTGGGTTGGCAAATTCTACGTTTTCAATAGCCAATCCGAGGGGACCAGCTGGTATGGTACCGCCGATGTCTGGATCTGAGATTGTGGGGCGTAACTTCAAAACATCAAACACTCGGTTAGCCGAAGACAATCCCAATTGAATCTGAACCACCATGCCAGCCAGCATGGACACCACCGAAGACAGTGACATCATATACACACTGAAGGCCAGAAAAGTACCGACAGTGATGGTGCCATTCAGCGCTAGAAACCCACCAATACCGATATTGATCACTAAGGCGAGAGTAGGAAGTTGCTGCAAAAGTGGTCGAAACCGAGCAGTGAGTTTAGCCGCACGCATCATGTGGGCGTAGACCTGTTGGGCACTGCGATCCAGCCGATTGAGCTCGGTAGCTTCCTGATGAAAAGCCTTGACTACGCGCACCCCGCTCATGGTTTCTTCCACATGGGTGCTCAAATCAGCCACACATTGTTGTGCAGACCAAGTGGCAGCAAACAGGCTTCGACGTGAAATGACAGTCAGCCACACCACCAGCGGTAAGACCGCGATGCTGACCACCGACAAAAGCGGAGAGATCCACAGCATCAACCCAATGGTGATGATGATTTTCAGTAGGTGCCCAATCACCAGTGGCACCATCGCAATCATTGCCTGAGTCAAATTTAGATCGGAAATTGATCGAGAAACCACTTGCCCAGTGCGCAGGTCATCTTGGGCTTTACCATCTAGACGCTGCAAAGTATCTAAAATTTCCACCCGCAGACTATGCTGCATTGAATTTGATAACCGGCCCGCTGTATAACGCCTAGTGAATTGGAACAAATACCGACCCAATGCTAGGCCTACCAACAGCCAGATCACCTGATGAATCGTCAGCTCCCAGGTGGCTTCGCCCATGGCAAGATCAACTGCAGAACCTGCTAATAGCGGCACCATGACGTCGAAAAGCGTGACCAGTACCGTCGATAACAGGGCAAGGCTGAGTACTACCGGAGTACGTTTGGCGGTGGCTACTAGGCGGCCAATAGTGGGGTGGGTGGTTATTGGTCTCACTAATTGGCTCTCCCCTAAAAACTAGAAGCTGCTTGGCAATTGCCCCAAACCATCAGAAATATGATCGACTAGGTTTTTGCCTATCTTGCGATTGGCAATTGATCCTAGCACTGCACCGACACCCAGCGGCATGAGCTTGCCTAACCACGCAAGTCGCACCGATTTAGAAATCCGCTTCATTGCCAATTTGAACAGATAACTATTGAACTCTGTCAATCGTGCACCAGTAGATTTCTTCAGCACATTTACCGGATTCTTGCCATTGAGGCTGGCATCAGCAAGTATGGTGCCTTCTGCCCCTAATACCGCAAGCAGCACAATCGCTTTACGACGCTCTTTGTCGGCGATATCAATGCCACGCAGATACGCGCTGCTGAGAGAGTAGAAGGCAGCCGCATCCAAAAACAGCAGACTTTCGGCACTGACTGCTGCTGCGCCAGTAAAAAATCCCAAACCTGGCAATGCCGCAGCAGTACCCGCACCCGCCCCAGAACCGGTGACCGTAAACAGGAAATGTCGATCCAACAACCGTTGGATTTCTGTAGGCGATGCAGTAGGATTTTTGCGCTTGAGCCACTCGACATATTTCACAATGACTCCAGATTGGATGCCAGCGGCTCTGTCTAATGCAGCAACCAAAATTTTTGCCACCGGACCGGTTTCGGCTAGGACAGCGGTGGAATCAGAATTGAGATAATCGGTAACCACAACCTCATCAGAGGTCTTTTTCTTCTGGAATATGCCCATGTATAAGTTCCGGACTTTCTTTAGTTTGGCCTGTGTTTCGGCGTGATGGCCTGACGTAATAGACAATAGATCAGAAAAACAGAAAAATGGTGCCTGATTGCTCAAGGCGTACAGGCACCAGGATTTTGTTATAACAGCTAGTCAGCTTGGGCGTATTCCTCCGCCGCGGCAACATCTTCCGGTGACGGTTGGACTCCGGTGTATAACGTGAATTGTTCGGCAGCTTGCAAGGCCACCACCTCACCACCATTGATCGTGGGCTTACCCAAACGAGTAGCAGCTTGAATCAGTGGCGTCTGAACTGGGAAAGCCACTACATCAAACACCAAGGAGGCATTTTTAATCTGCTCATCACTAAAAGACTGCACATCTGCATCTTTGCCGTTCATGCCCAAGGGGGTGACATTGACCAACATTTCTGCATCAGTTGGTTCCTCGGTGGTGTGTTGCCAGCCATAACGATCTGCCAACGCTTGGCCGGTTTCCTGATTACGAGCGATGATTGTGCCAGTCATGCCATGATCTGCCAAGGCAGCCACCACAGCATTAGCCATACCACCAGAACCACGCAACGCCACCTTTAAATTCGGATCCACCTTGTGGGTTTCTAGCAGTTTCGCCACCGCCACATAGTCTGTGTTATACCCAACCAAATGACCATCAGTGTTCACAATGGTATTCACGGCATCAATACGTGCCGCAGATGGGTGGATTTCGTCGATAAGTGGCATCACCGCTTGTTTGTAGGGCATTGACACAGCAGCACCCCGGATGGCGAGGCCACGAACCCCAGCTACCGCCTGCTCAATGTCGGTTGGGGCAATCGCTTTATAGAGATAATTCAGGCCCAGTTTGTCATACAGCCAATTATGAAACCGGACACCATGATTGGAGGGACGAGCCGCAAGGGAAACACACAAAATGGTATTTCGGTCGACGAGATTAACCATGTCCCCTAATCTAGTGAAATATGAGCGAATCGGTGCGGGAGCCAGAAGATGCCCCCCAAACTCTTGTGGATGTACGCTGGGATAATGACAAAAACCTAGCTGAATCAAATAACATCGTGCAGACCACGTCTGGGTGGGTCCGCGGCGTTTCCCTCGATATCCCTACCTACTTGCTCACGTGGCGTGGCGTTCCTTACGGGGATACCACTGCTGGGGAGAATCGGTTCCGTGCCCCCAAACCTGCACCGAAATGGGAAGGTGTGCGCGACTGCTTCGAATATGGGCCAGTCGCTGCGCAACCCACCTTCGGACCGAGTGAGAAAATCAAAGGCAGTGAAGACTGCCTCAATCTAGACATTGTTCGACCCAATGATCGCCGTACCCTGCCAGTGGTGGTGTACCTACACGGTGGTAGCTTCATTTTTGGTTCCTCCCATCAACAGGTGCTGCGCGGACACTATCTAGTTGAAGCGATGGACGTGGTCTATGTTTCCATTAACTTCCGGCTTGGGGCACTGGGCTATCTTGACTACTCGTGCTTTGGTGACGACTGTGTAGCTAACCCCGCGCTTATGGATCAGCTACTGGCACTGCGGTGGGTGAAAAAGAACATTGCCAATTTTGGTGGCGATCCAAACAACATCACACTCATGGGTGAATCTGCAGGTGGTAATAGTGTAGTCACACTCATGTGCATGCCAGCAGCCAAAGGGTTATTTCACAAAGCCATTGCCCAGTCCGCCCCGATCGCTGCGGTGCACTCCGAAGCCCAAGCAGCTTTTTGGGCTAAAGAAATCACCAACCGCGCTGGGTTACCTACCCCCAATCTGGAATCTTTGCGGGAAACCCCACCAGAAATCCTGATTCGCGCTGGACAATCCATGCTCTGGCGCAGCAAAGAACTGCTTAATCTCAACGCCTGTTTTGGTCCGGTAGTAGACAACCACCTGCTGCGTGAGCACCCGCTGACCGTGTTTCGTTCTGGAGAGGAACACAAAATCCCACTAATGATCGGCACCAATGATGATGAAGCATCCTTTGCCAAAACCTTCTACTTTCGTTCTAAAACTAGATCCAAGGCAGCCCGCCGGATGTTGGAAGGCTATGACCCCAAAGGGGCAGCGATTATCATGCGCACCTATCAAAATGCCACCCTGCGCGGTGAATACGCCAGATTAATGTCCGATGGGGTGTTCTGGGCGCCAAGCGTGATTACGGCTTCTGCTCATTCACTAAATGCCCCCACCTGGATGTATCGCTTCGACTTTGTTCCTGCTGCCCTGCGCTGGCTGGGGGTTGGAGCCTCGCATACAGCTGAACTCAGCCCAGTATTCGGTGACTTGGAAGGCTCCAAAGCTGCAACTTTAAATAAGCTTGGCAGTTGGGCCGAACTCAAAGTACTCAAAGAACAGATGCAATATCATTGGGCCAACTTTATTCACAGCGGTAATCCCAACGATGAATTCAGTGACAGTAGTTCACCAGAAAACCACTGGCCAGCCTACCGGCCACCGAGCGATACGCAACCAGGTCGAGCCACCAAAGTTTTTGATAAAACCGCCTATATTGTCTACGATCCACGATCAGCGCGCCGAGTGGCCTGGGAGAACTACAACATGTTGCAGTGGGGGTCGGATCGGCCAGATTTGCTGCGCAGCCTAATAAATTCTGACTCCAATGGGTCCACCTTGTAGCAGGAGAGATGATGACTACACCATTAGAAGCGGCACTCGCACAGCTTTCTGTGCACTATTTCCGGTTCGCATCTTGCCTCGAGATTGGCGACAATCAGGTACTGGACCTAGAAACTCTCATAGAATCCCTGCCACAGGCTATCGCGCAGTCAAAGGCAATGTTTAAATTGGCAGATGATCGACATGCAGCCCAACTGTGGCTGTTTTCTTTGATTGGTTCAGTGGCAGCACCATCGGTGACCACAATGGTGCTTGGGTCGGTGATCCCCCATCTGGATTTGAAGTCGGGGACCTTGTTTGAACAAGAGCAAGGTAATGGCTATTGGTTTGGGTTTCGGCCTAAGCAGGAGGCTGAAAGCTATCAGGAGGCAGGTCGCCAGCTGGGGGAGTCGGTTGCCCCGATCATTACGACGATCTGCGACTTGACCTCGATGCGTCCGGCACCGCTGTGGGCAGTGGTTGCTGATGGGGTAGTACAACCAGCAATGGCGGCAGGCAATGAGGAATTCGAACAACTTCAGGCGATTGATATTGCCCATGGTTTGCATGCTGGGGTGCAGGAGATGGCACCAGTGAAAGTACCCAGCTTGCGGATTGAACAAATAGTAGACGGTCAATTGCTGCCATTGAGCCCAGGGGAAGAACCAGATTTTGTATTGGCACATCGCAGTTCTTGCTGCATGATTTTCCACAGCCCAGAGGCTGGGCTGTGTGCGTCATGTCCACATCAGCCAAAAGAAGAACGATTGGCGAAGTTAATAGCTGTGGCTGGCGGGTTCTAATCCGTTTGGGGGCGCAGTTGTGATTAGTTTGGCGACATGTGAGCCTAAAATCCATTAGTCTTGAGCAGTGGGGCTGCGATTCTTGCACCTCATTCCTATTTTTAAGGGAGAGTGTTATGAGCTTTTTCGAGGACATTGCAACGGCATTGGATGCGGAAGCCATTGAGTCTCGGGTGCATGAGGGCACCATGTTCATCCCCATCACCTCTGATCTGGAAATCCAATTTGTTGAAATTGATCCGCACCTACCGGCGGCAAATGTGTATATTGCCGCAGCAGATGCTGATGATGTGGTGCATGATTTCCAAGCGGCTTTGGTGTCTGTGGTGTTTTCAGTTGAGGATGCGGTGAAAACGGTTGCCTCCCATGTTGCCACCGACCAAGTGGTCACGGTGTTGCGTGATTTGTTGGAAGGGACAGACGAGCGAATTGAAGACTTGGAATTCATTCAGGACAATGCCCAAGACAATGTGGTCTTTGCTGAATTGACTGAATACTCCGGCATCGAGGTGGCGATTGAAGTTATTGATGGAGTGCCAACTGCCACTGTGGAATTTGCTACTTTAGGTCCAGCGTTTGAAGAACTGATGGATTCCGCCGCAGAGCAGATTCGCAAAGTAGTTGCAGATCACGGCCTCAGCGAAGCTGATGCTGAAGACATGTTAGACGAAATTGCTGCACAGGTAATGGAAACCAGTCAAGAGGTCCTTGAACTTGGTAGCTTCACTGACTTTGACAAGCTTTTCGACGTCCTCTCGCTCGCTGCCGATCAGGCTGAAGCTTGGGAAGAACAACTCGTTCCACTCGATGATGAAGATGAGCCAGAAATCTACGATCTCTTTGGTGCAGATGATGACGATTCAGAATTCTACTTCGATGATGAGGATGATCTCGATGAGGAAGAAATTGACTATACCGATCGCTAAGGCTGGTTTGGTGTTCTGGATGTGAATGAGTGAGTAACCAGCACTGGCTGCCAGTATGGCGCACCCAGTGCTGGCATTCATGCATAGCTGTTTTTAGGCAGATTGCGGTTTGGCCTTGAACAGACTAGCTGGGGAGTGGATGGGTCGGAAGCTACCATCAACTACCCAGATATAGGCTGAAGTTGAGGGGTACCGAATCTCATGCACGCAATCGATGGATTTTTCGCCAACAAGGGCACGTACCCACCCCTCAGCCAGATAATGCGGTATTTGACCTATGCCATCAGTGTGAGTAATTCGAAAAGTAATCACATACGCAGCTTGGCGTTCAGTTGCTTCATTAAACACATGCAACTGGTGTTGAATTTTTGGCCCAACTCGGTGACGGGAAATCACTGCGGAAAATTGGTCAGTATTAGTGGCAGGTATTTGGGTAATAGTGGGTAGTCGTTTGGTTGGGGGCCGCCAATGAGATTCTGGGCGAGTTAAGGATCGAGGATGTTTAATAATTGACCAAATATCAAGCAGATCATCGACGTGCTCAGTGCGAATGATATTGGCAGTTGAACGGGCATTGTGTTCTAGTGGGTGGGGGTGGAAGAAGGCGTGTTGGAAAGAAGCATTTATCATGGCTTGAATCCTAAAAACTACATCCGACATAGTTACTTATTGTATCGAACAATTGTTTGTTTCTTGGGAGGTGTGGTGCGTGTTTTGGGGACTGTTGCGCCCATGAGGCTAGGCTGAAAGACGTGAGCAAACCTGTAGAAAGAATCCCGCACGAAATCTGGATTCTGGTCTCTGCCGCATTCCTGATTGCATTAGGGTACGGCTTTATATCTCCCATTCTGCCGCAGTTTGCGACCAGTTTCGGGGTAGGCGCGGCCGCAGCGGGCATGGTTGTTAGTATTTTCGCCATGGCCCGACTGCTATTTGCCCCATCGAGCGGTCGGCTGGTGGATAAACTAGGTGCACGTTGGGTGTACATCACAGGTTTGCTCACAGTTGCCATAACCACAGGTGCTGTAGCCTTAGCTCAAAACTATTGGCATATTGTGATCCTGCGTGGTTTGGCTGGTTTCGGTTCAACCATGTTCACTGTCTCTGCCATGGGCCTGATTGTGCGACTAGCACCACCAGCAATCCGCGGGCGCTGCTCCAGTGCCTATGCTTCAGGCTTTTTATTTGGTTCAATACTCGGGCCAGCTATTGGTTCTGCCCTTTCCACATTAGGATTTCGGTGGCCATTTGTTATCTATGGCATTTTTCTAGGATTTGCCGCTTTTGTAGTGTGGTGGCGGATGCCCACCACTATTGGTGCGGTGGAAACTGAGACCGATACGAGGGTTATCCTCAGCGTGCAGGAAGCATTGAAAGACTCCGCCTACCGTGCCGTGCTTTTTAGTAATTTCGCCAATGGTTTTTCCAACTTTGGCGTGCGGGTGTCGATTCTTCCATTATTCGTTTTTGCCACCTTCAACCAAGGCGGTGCAGTGGCAGGTATTGTACTTTCGGTTTTTGCTGGTGGCAACGCTTTAGCCCTGCAGTTTTCAGGAAAACTCACCGATACTATTGGCCGTAAAACCCCTATCATTATTGGATTGGGCACTGCTGCAGGTTTTACCACTATCTTTGGATTAGCTGAAGACTTCTGGACGCTGGTTATCCTCGCTGCAGGCGCTGGGCTGGGCACAGGTATTTGTAATCCGGCGCTTCAAGCCACGCTTGCTGATGTGGTTGGTAATGACCGAAATGGCGGTGCAGTGCTATCTAGGTACCAAATGACCGGTGACTGTGGCGCTATTCTAGGTCCCATTATCGTTGGCTGGGTTGCTCAAAACTACGGGTATCAAATGGCATTTGGAATCACTGGTGTGGTCGTTGGATTAGCCGCTGTGCAATGGTTAGCAGCACGAGAGACATGGGAGCGGGTGAGTGAAGTACGGTAACCTGCGAACCCGTGCGGTAGCCTAATTGAGTACTTTCTAAAACCAATAATCGGTGCAAGGGATGGGAATGAAAAAACGGATCAATGTCGTTGGCGCCGTCATTGTTAAAGACGGCAAAGTACTAGCAGCCCAACGTGGGATGGACATGGCGCTAGCCGGAAAGTGGGAATTCCCCGGTGGCAAAATCGAAGCGACTGAAACTCCGCAAGCTGCGCTTCGTCGAGAGTTGCAGGAAGAACTAAGGTGTACCGCCGAAGTTGGTGAATTCGTCGCTACCACCGAATACGAATATGACTTCGGCATTGTCGTGCTCACCACCTACTACTGCACACTTATCGACGGCCAGCCCACTCTGACTGAGCATGCAGCAATTCGTTGGCTACCCGGCGCAGAATTGGGGCAACTGGAATGGGCACCAGCCGATATTCCAGCGGTGGAGCAGATTGTGGAAGACTTTTCCTAACGATGGAACATGTGCCGAGCGAGGTAGTTGAAAATCTGCACCGATCGGTGGGGAGCCTATTAAGGCGCACAGACTAGGGCATTAATTTGTAGACGGAGACTGACTAGTTTGGTGAAAATGGGGGAGTGAGAACATTTTTATATTTGGGGAGGGGCGTAATCAAGGGATTTGTTTCTTATGGTGTTAAAGCCTGGTACTCTAAACAGGCCCATTAATGGCACAGTTTAGATTTCCACTCGCAGATCACAAAGTTGACCAGTAGAAAGTTGAAGCTTCAGTGTCCCCTCAAGACCCGTATGCATTGAGAAAATTGCGTGGCCCGTTGGTCTCCCTCCCTCCCCATAAGCATCATTGCTCAAGTGTTGAAGAGCTGAAGCGGTATTGCGATAAGCAGTTGGCAAAAGGAAAGATGCTTGGCGCAGATCTATTTGCTGGGGCAGGTGGTCTAAGCCGCGGTCTAACCGACGCTGGGATCGAGGTGGTTTTTGGTGTTGATCATTTCGAAGCGGCAGTAGAAACTCATGCAGCACAATTCCCAGGTATGTCGGTCAACTGGGATCTGGCTGAAGCTAACAATATTGATAAAGTTTCAAATTTAATGCTCAATTGTGGAATTGAGGTGTTAGCGGGAGGTCCTCCTTGTCAGCCATTTTCATTAGCTGGTCGAAATGGAATTCGTCGGTTGGTGGAACTTGGTAAACGTGATCCCTATGATGCACGAAGAGACCTGTGGCGGGCTTATTTAGAAGTTGTCCAGTTAGTTAAACCCAAAGCCGTTATCATGGAAAATGTTCCAAATATGGCACTTGATTCTGAAATGTTCATTCTGCGAAGCATGATTGAAGAACTAGAACAGCTAGGGTACAGCGTAGAGGAACGGGTAATTGAAGCATGGCGATACGGGGTGCCGCAAAATAGAAAACGTTTAGTCATCGTGGGTATTTTTGGTGATATTAAATTTGAATGGCCAAAAGAAGAAAACCGAAAAGTGACAGTGTGGAATGCGATCAGTGACCTTCCAGAAATTGAGGGTGGCTGGCATATTCCAGAAAATACTGAACGTGGAATGAGGTATTCAGGCCCCATTACTGATTTTCAAAAACGAGCTCGAAAAAATGTTGCCAAAGTTGACCAAGGTGTGATTTTTGACCACATTACTAGGTATGTCCGAGAGGATGATCGTGAAGCCTTTGAAGACATGACTCCAGAAACTAAGTATTCTGAACTACCAGAAAAGTTACGTAGATACCGCACAGATATCTTTGAAGACAAATATAAGCGGTTAGATGAAAATGATCTTTCTCGAACCATTACTGCCCACATGGCAAAAGATGGTTACGGATTCATTCATCCACGTCAACCCCGAACCCTTTCAGTTCGTGAGGCCGCTCGAATCCAGACCTTCCCTGATGATTTCCGCTTCGCAGGAACCCCAACTTTGGCACTACGCCAGATTGGAAATGCAGTACCAGTACGAATGGGTGAAGCTATTGCGTTAAGTGTTCTCAAGGCCATTGAAATCGGTGCAATCAAAGATGATAGCGCTATTAATATTTCTAAGACCTTGGCAGACTGGTTTCGAAAAACTCCCAAAGAACAGGCTGTTTACCCTTGGTTGCGATCAGAATCACGTTGGAAAATGCTTGCTTGTGAGATATTGCTGAACAACTCGCGCCGAGAGGACAATATAGCTGTGTGGAAACTTGTAGACTCTCTACCTGAACCAAAGAAGGGTGAAGTAGTGCCTGCAGAAACAGTTGATGCTATTGGGTTTGTGCTAGGAAGTATGGCTGGCTATGAGCGCCGATATCAGAAGTTTCTGAAGATCGTGGCAGAGCTAAACGAAGCACCGAATGCACTTTGGGAAAGCCGGATTCGTAGGGACCAACTTCCCTCCATTGGGCAAACGACTGCTGATTTTATTGAGCTTGCAATGCCAGTTGAAGGTGCTGACGGCAAGTTAGGGCAGGAGCCTGTGCTGGTTTTCCGCGGTGTTCTTAGAGTTTTATCCCGATATCAAGGTATGGATGTTGAGTCACGAAATAAGACTTCGGATGGACGAATCGCGATGGCTAGAATGCTCGGACTGAACCCTAATTCACGAGCCGCCCATTTAGCTGTTATTGAGATTGCTCAGGGGATTTGCACGCCAGTCGCGCCTAAGTGTGAGGTTTGTCCGTTGTGGAAGAAATGCCGGAAGTTTGGGGTCGAACCCCAGCTAGCACTCAAAATTGTAGAAGCTTAGCGATTTCCGGCGATTCCTTTTTTAGCAAATTTGCAATTTGCTTGAGGGCATCAATGTTTCCAGTTCGAACTGCCGCACTCTTCAAAGCAATTCCGACTGTTTCCCCCACGCTAGAATCTACTGCGAGTTCCAAAGGGGCAGTCGGGCTGGAAGCTTTTTTCTGATTAGTTGAGCGGCGGTAAGCGGCATCAGCATCTGTACAAAGTTCGGTTATTGGTCGAGTGAGCATTTTCTTTAATTGTGGCGGGATCGTCACACGCATTTTCGCCACATCGATGTTAAAGGTTGCATCCAGATCAGTGTCGAACTCCAGAGAAACTCGAGCTTGTTTTGTATGCTCATCAATAGTTCGAATACCGGCCCATCCGCCAAGTTGGACTAGTCGATTGGCTCGGTAAATATAGATTCCCTGTTGGCGGTTCCATTTATTGGGCCCAGCAAGACGTTCATGAGCTTCGCGTGAACTGAACTGTTCGCGTGTGGGGAGAATATATTGCTTGATCATAACTTTGCCTGTCTTCGTTGGAGTTTCGTTACGTTCAAGTTCGAAAATTTCTTCCCCTACAAGAAGTGTTCCTTTCTCGTCTCTTGCGAAAGGATCCCACGGTGTGATTGGGGTATCATTGACTTTGATAGTAACTTTTGGAGTTCCTTCCCCAGCTAAAAAACGATGAAAGATCATAGCAAGATGGGGGATCAGTTTCTCACCAAGCAGGTCAAGACGACGTTTTGCCCATCCACCGGTTGGGTTTTTGGAAGGTAAAATGCGATCAAGCTTTTTCCACACCACCACAGTGCCTGTTTCATAATAATGCTGATCAAGAATTTCTTGGGTGACTGGTTCATCAGTAGTGTCGAGGGTAATCCAATCATCACAAGTGCTAATTAGGTCAAGGTCTAAGCAACGTCCATATCGTTGTTGAGCCTGTGTGGTTTGGGTATAAACTTCAAGTCTGCGGCAGTGCGCAAAAGATGCTGTTTTCAGGCCTAACCCATATCGACCAAGTTCGCCCTGATCGTAGGTGCGACGGCTACCAAAGCGCATGGCTTCGTCCAGCACTGACTCATCCATACCAGGACCATTATCGGAAACCATGACAGTTGAGGAAATCCCATCGAAGGACAATCGAATATCCACAGCAGATGCACCTGCTGTGATGCTGTTATCGACTAAATCAGCAATAGAGGCCTCAAAGCTGTATCCAAGATCACGCAGTGACTCGGTTAGCCGCTTAGCAGAAGGCGAGACAGGAATTTGCTTCATCATGTGAACGATTTCTACTTTTCTTATTGTCCTAAATGTTGTTTTGATTGATGGCGAGTTCAATCGAACTGTCGAATGTTTGGCGTATTCGTTCTTTTTTAAGCTCGGTAGGCAGACTATCGAAGTCAATGAGAACTGCCCACCGGCTGAGATGCACCATTGCTGTTCGGAGCTGTTTCATTCTTGATAGGGAATTTTCCTTGTACCGATCTAGATTATTGATGTGCTCTTGTGCAATCAGTTGAGCTAATTCTGGGTTTCCACCGAAAGTTGGGCGCTCCATGATATTGACACCCTCGTCTTCTTGCAATAGCAAATTAAGTTCAAGACCTAAGGTCTTGGCTCGCCACCAAGTTTTGCGAAACGCGTTGCGCGGAGTGCCAAGCCACCGGTCATACTTGAAGTTGGTTTCATTTGGCCAGCGCCATTTAGCGACATCAGGAAGCAGTACGAGAGTAAAAAAATTCCACATGAGTGGGTCTGCTGCTTGAGTAGGATGGATTGGTAAGGCATTGTACAGGTAATTCCCTATAAGACTATCGAAAGGTGCGCGTTCATCTCTGCCCAGTGGGGCGGGGAAGCCAAAATTTTCGGCGATTTGACACACTTGGTTTCGATACTCTTTTAACTGATCTGTCTGGATGTTTCTAGTACTTAATGGGTTTGGATGGGCTTTAAAGTGCTCGGTTCTTCCGTGCACTTTGCGTAAAGGTTTTTCACACAAATCCTTGACTAGTGCTAGCGCATCTTCGTGATCTAGTAAGGGAAAATAGTAGGTATCTTTTTCAGAAGTGTCCATGGTGATTATTTGAAATTGAAGTGGTGTGATTGGATCACAGAGAAAATTGAACCTGGATTCTCGCGAAACTGACGACGGGTATCTTCAATTGGTTGACTTCCAAAGTAAATCGTGTGCAGTGTTATCAGTGCCTCAGCGAGAGATTTTGGTTCATCAGCATATTGATTAAGGTCGTCCTCGTCCATGTACATTGCTACGGTCATGAGTTGATTATGAATATCAGTTTGCATGAATCTACTGAATTCATTTGAAGTTTCATCTTTAGGATTAGAGAAGTACTGTTTCACCCGCGAATGCTCTAGATTTAAGAATAAGCGAACCGCTGAGCCGATGTGTATTTCAGCATCTGGGTTAATTTCTAAGTGCCACATCGCAGTTGGCGGAAGACCGATATCTTTAAATTCGATAGGTGAGATTGGGAATTGAGCTCCCATGCCTTCTAGCGGCACTATGAGATGTCCCTCCCATAGGCGAGAACCAGGGATGGTTGGTGCTAACGGATTTGATGCTGGCTGCGGATTGCTTATCAGTACCACGGAAACCCTGAGCTTCACCTGTCCACCAATATCGGGTCCGGGCAACTCGATAGTCAGGATTTGATCACCATCTATCAGCTCTTGAAGGGGAGTGGAACCTCGACTCTTTGTTTTGGAGGAATGCCAAGTTATAGCAACTCCTACCTTCGCATCATCAGGCAGGCAACATTCTTGTAGGACTCGCAGCTTCTCAGATGTGATGGTGAACTGGGCACGAACAGGAATTTCATAACTCCAATTACTTGATTGAGAAGTCTCAGGAAAGAACTCCTGTTCACCAATTTTAATTTGGTAATTTCGAATGCGGATGGTGTCCGGTGAAGGTTGGAGGAACCCCAAGCTGACATGTTTTGTCATCAGGATGCCTCCTCTGAAGATTCAATAAATTCCAACTTGGTATTGACTTGTATGCTCATGGCAGTATTTGGTGGTTGCAGGAAAGCTGCATAACTTTGCCAGCGACGCACATCTTTCAAATGAACTTCAAGATTTGTGCCACTTTGATTGGAAGTCAACAATTCCCAATCAAGCATGGATGGGTCCTCAGTAAACCAGCACAGTCCTTTAGGAAGTTGAATTCCGTCTGTGGCTTCAAAATAGCGGTGCCCCTCAATGATTGAGCATGGATTCACAGTAATGGTTACTCCATGCCTATAGGCATTGTCACTCAAAGCAGCTTTAAGTTGATAGACTGCAACTACGCCAGCGGAAGTACCAATTAGACGAATAAACCCATCAGAGACTTTAACGCCTTTACGCGGTTTGGTGGGACTGATTACGGTTTTTTGAGCAGGTGTTGGTGATAATGTAACTTTGCTGCTATTTCCGGTGCTTGATGAAAAGTAATCGCCTAGTTTGTCCGAAAGCTCATTCACAACGGTGCTAGATTTAGCACTGACTTTTGGCGCTTTTGTGGAAAAATTCTCTTTTAACTTACTTTTTATTCTATCAACAGCAACTTTGACTGGATTAGTTCGCCGAGGTGTATTTTTACCAGCTTGGAAAAAGCGGGAGTCATTTAGGTCGACTGACTTTGGATTCCATTCATCATGGGCAGGTGGTTCACTGGCTGCGAACAATGGGTCTAGTTTGGAAGAAGCTATAAAAACTCCACCATAGGCAAAACTAGAACTTTCTTTTGGTCCCTCCCAATATGTAACAATCATTCTTGGATTTCGCATGAGTGCGATGTGATTATTGAGTCCAGTTCCTACGATGTGACTTTCTGGGGCATTGAACATTAGTGCTTCAATTGTGAGCCTTCCTAAGAACTCTGCAGGGCGAAGTGACTGGATATCAATAGATTTCCTTTTTCCTTCTCCATGCCACTCTGACTTCGCTGAATTCGTGGATTCTGGTTCTGCTACTGCAAAAGCATGTTTATAGGCTCGGACGATGTGTGCTAGGCCTTGATCCTCTTCGGGATCGGGAATGACGATTACTTTTTCTTTACACACAACGTTGAAATGAATGGGATCCATGTCTGGATGCTTAGCGACCATATGTGGCCATGCCCATTTGGTGAGTGAATTAGCAATTGATTGCATTGCCTGCTCGGGTGTTGTATCAGCCTCAAAAGTTGGTCCGAGAACCATGATGGTTGTTCCTTTAGGTTGTTGAACGCTGAAGTATTTGTCCATCCCTAGGATTTCAGCCATCATATCTGCAGTTTTCCCGATGAAGGGTTCTGCGTATGCACCTCCACGTTTTGCCTTAGCCTCTGCGCCCCACCAATGGCGTCCTGTGAAGTTCAAACCAGCGTGGTTGAATGATTCGCCATTTGACATAGCGATGAATCGATTGGATGGCATACCAGACTCATCCGTTGTCCGAGTGTAAACAAGAACAGTATTGCATCGGCTGGCATCAAAGAACACACCTTTCCCAAAACCGTAGGTGCCTCCCCCTAGCTTTTTGTCAGAGTTTCTACCAATGTTTCGAATGAATGAAACGAAATCATCTCGCATTTGAACATGGGTAGCAGCAGAAGTTGGTCCTTGAAGTCCACTGGTGCCGGTATCGGAAACAACTAGAACTTCAAGATTTGATTTTTTGAGAAATGCAGACAGAGCTTGTAACCCGCGAAAGTCATTACCAAAAAACTTCCGCAGGAACTTCACAGGGATGTCGCTCAATTCGCGATATTCAATTGAGAATGTAACACCATCATCATGACTGCTTCGATCACGGGCATCCCAACTATTTTGAAGGGTTTCGCGAGTAAACATTTCCCAGCGATCTAAGTTTGGACGGCCAAGAGCCTTCTGTGCCGAGTTTCCATAAGTGCTACCAGATTCAGCAAAAGGCTCAGCGTGATGAAAAACATTTTCCATTTCTTTTAACCTTCAAGATAGCCGGGTACAGATTCAGGAGAAGAAAGGTCGAGCACATATTGAACTTGTTGCACTCGATCAGACAGGTTTTGTAGGGGTATGCAAGGAAAATCTTCTACTACTTGGAATTGGTGACTTTCCAAAAGGTTGTACTTTTGGGGAGAATCCAATTGATCAAATGAATGGCTGTAGCCAACTTCCAAAAGTTTGTCTAGCAGCAAGAAAGATGGGACTTGTGGATTTTGGAGCAAGGAGTTAACCAGTGATGGTAACGATATTGCCCCGTTAGGACTTGTCTCATACTTTCTAACATGGAGTTCTAAAGGTGAGGATACATATCTGTCAAGCTGGGTTTTTCCATGAATGGTGATAAATAGCCCATTCCGTTTCAAAGTCGCTTTACACTC
This sequence comes from Corynebacterium sp., assembly GCA_041854705.1. Lineage (GTDB taxonomy): Bacteria > Actinomycetota > Actinomycetes > Mycobacteriales > Mycobacteriaceae > Corynebacterium. The sequence continues at coordinate 3,660 of JBHACV010000012.1, read as the reverse complement.
GATTGATCGGTCTGGGAGCACGAAGTCATGCCGATTGAAAGTTGGTCCTTCCCAGTATGAAAAAGCTTTTTCGCCATATTCAACTAGCAGCGCTTCCAATGTTTGTAATTCGCAAATCAGTCCTATTTCTACTTCTTGGCTTAGTGTTTTTGTACTAGATGTTGCAAGAAGCGATTTCCATCGATTATGTAGCATGACAACGTTTGGTCCAGCATTTTCGGGGTCTTCGTCAATTGCCTCTAAAATTGAATCGCAAAATACTTCAAAAATTGTCCGAAATTGAGGGTTTCTCAGTGTAAGAGTCACAGATGGTTGTCCATCTTTGAGATGCTTTTTCAGCCGAATATTTCGCCCCCGAAGATCAGACTTGATGGTGCGACTTTGAGCCTGCGAAAGCGGAATATGAAAGCCCATGTATCCTGCTTCAGTCCAATAAGCCTCTATTGGGCGTGCTTGGCTGTCTCGGCCAGCATCGAGAAGTAACTCAATGAATCCAATAGAACGTTCCCTTCGTGCTCTTTCTTCAAGTGACTGAAACAGCACCTTTGCATTGGGCTTTTGATTATGGCGCACTGTTTTCTTTCTCCAGCAATTTCGAATCAGCTTCCTCAGCAAGACCAATTTGTTCATCAATCTCGTTATAAAGTGCTTTGCTGTCCTCATCGGGATCCATAGCTTTTATGTATTCGACCCCAGCATTTTGGTTCGCGGATTTCGGATAGAAAATTCCGACTCCAATAATGTCCTCACACGCCTCCAAATCAACACGCTCCGTGTAAGAAGCTAACTTACTTTTTTGCTCCTCCTTGTTGCCCTTACGCTTTTTAGCTTTGGAATCCTTGTCAATGACGTAGATAGCAAGATGACCGGTGGCAGTACCAGCATATGACTCATGCGCGTCGCGAATCACCGCATCACGATTGAGCTTACTTGTATTTATCTTTTTCAGAACTTCTTGGATGACCTCTTGGCGTTCTTTGTCTGACAAGGGTAGATCATTAAGGCGGTCAATGGAACCGACCAATGACTTTATATTTGCATCAGAACTAGCATCATCGCGAAGTTTAGATCGCTGAATGCGATGAACGGTGAGCGAGTCGGTGAAAGCAAAGGGGGTTTTGCTTGGAGCTTTAGCAAGACTAAAGAAAGAAACGTTCCATAGCTTTAATGTACGGGCGGATCGTTCGCTTTCGATATAGCGGATCATAAGATCGCCATTTCCGAGGCGTGTTTCTTCATGAAATTGGTAGTTCCTAAGAAATGACAAGACTTCTTCAGTATCGACGTTATAAAATACAGTGCTGCCGTTACTTAGCTGTTGCTTTCTTTTAGCACCACCGTTTTCTAGTGCTTCTGCGAATTGGCGAGCTGCTATAATATTGTGCCGCAACCAGTTTGAATCATTGGCTTTGAATTTGATGGTTTGCACTCGTTGACCAGAAAAACTTGCTGATACCTCGATACTGTCACGCATTTTTGCTCGTGCTGTCACAAGCATAGCTGGGTGTTTGCGAATTCGAGCTTGAATTTCCATAGGGCTGACTTTCTCAGCCGCATATACAGCTAGTTCTCGTCGCAAATCAGCTTCTACTAATGCTAAATCACGGAACCAATCAATAAGCTCTGCAGGCATCCATACGCGGGGAAGATCTTCGTAACCTTTTCGGAATCCAAACCATCGACCCATCTGCAATAAGGTATCAAATGCACTTGCTTGTCGGACAAAGTAGGAAGAAATGAGTCCCTCAAGGGTCAAACCACGTGAAAGCGTATTTCCACCAATTGCGATAATGGTTTCGCGGGGGTTCTCGTAATTGAGTCGATCGCTGGATTGCGCGTTGTCAATGATTACCCTAGTCACTTGAATGACTTGTGGGACAAACTTGATAACTTCGACAAATGGCACCTTTTCAAGACCGAAATCAGAAGCTGGGACTGCCTCAGTCTCGCGTTCCCAAAGTTTGCGCCATTCCAATGGAACACCAGAATCTTGGATAATCTTCTTTAATCTCCGATGCTCTTGATTTACCAGATGCTTTAATTCCTCATGGCGGTCGGTGAGCATTGAAGTGTGAATCAACATGGATGAATGTTTATCTGTATCACCTCGGCACCATCGAGCTGCAGTTGCTAAGAAAAACCACGCGATGGCATCTCGAAGTGCTGGGCCTAGATCTGGGTACCAATCAGCAGTACTAGATCTAGAAGGAGGTTTAATACCTTGAACCTCAGTTTCAGAAATTGTACGGATAACATCCACTCCATCATTGGCATCTATGTCGTATTCTTCGCCATGTAGTGGTTCTCTTCCAAATAGTGCTTCGGTGCCAAAATAACCATCAGGTTCAGGCAGGACTTGAATAAAGTTAGCAGGATAAAGGTCATCAATTTTGTTCGGATTAATCAGCACATTAGCAAAGGGTGTCGCAGTATAAGCAATATATGCTGTTTTTTGATGGTCCAATAGATCACTGATTTGTTGATTAATAGCCGATCGCCGTTTTCCAGTACCAACATCAATACTTGCTTGGTCTGCCTCATCATCAATTACTAGGATTGGACAGCTATCAGAAAGTTTGCCAGCTCGGTTGATCCATTTGTTGAGTGCTTTTAACCGAGGGGCATTCTTTTTAACAACAGCTATGAAGCGGGTGTCTGAATTTTTGAGGCCTTGCGGATTTTTATCACCTGTGAAGTCTTGGTCCACGGTGGTTAGTCGATGCCAGTTTCCAGTTTCGTCAAAAATTAGCTGCTCTTCAAGGCGCTGCTGAGTTTGCTGCCTGAGATTTTCAGTCATACCTGTCAGCACAATGATTAGGCGATAACCTACATCTGCGGCCTTTGCGATAACTGACATGAAGTTTGTTGTTTTACCACTTTGGACATACCCAACCACGAGCCCCTTAAGATTAAACTCAGGATCACTTGATCTACGTAGACTCCTAATAACTGAAGTGGAAGCTTCATCGATGGATGTAACTGCGTCGCCTAGTTTGGCTTGAATGGAGCGGCGAACTGGTGGCCAATAGGTATCAATTTTCTCATTGGGGCCTGTGTACCACAAATCATTTTCTGCAGACTTTTCTACAATCTTGATATACGGATCAAAGTCGCCAGAAAAATCGCTTGAACTGAGTTTTCTACGATACGCAGCTTCAGCTGCATTTAGCACAGGCTCGGAATACATTCGGGATATTCGCTGAATAGCTTTCTCTATCGCCATACCACCACGGCAGAAGGACTCTATGTCGGTGAATGCATCGTTGACGTCGTTTTCATCTAACCGCAATGATTCGGAGTTATTCAACACGATTGTCTCCTATGTTACTTGCTCGAGTGTCAGTAACTGGCCTGAATATTAGTAATGAGACCTACATTATAAGAAAAATTTAGGTACATACTGAAGTAAAAATAGAAAGTAATCAGGATCTGATTGTTAAATTGATGTGAAAGCATTCTTTGCATGGAAATATAAGAGGTAAACACTGTTTTATGGTGGCTATCCATTGGATGAGAGATGTTAGAAAAGCTCACAAACGGGGGTACCGCAGTCTCTATCTTCGCTGTTGGCACGGGTATCGATACGTGAATCGGGAGTGGGTGATCGAATCCTAAAACACTGAGGTTATAGGATTCTGGTCACTTGAATTCGCAGTTCAG
>JBHACV010000011.1:0-6831 GCA_041854705.1 Corynebacterium sp. | reverse complement strand
GGTTTTCGGCAATGCACAAATACGCGGCTATTCCTTAATCTGTGATAATGCCCAAGTATCTGGGGACGCCATCATTATAAATAAAATCGTCGATGAGAATATGGCAATAACCAGCGGAATCATAACTCCCTGCTTCAAAGCACCACCACGTAAGGATCTAACCCCAAACGACACTACCCGACACTTTCGACTAACCGAAGAAACCTGTGAGCACAACGGTCATATCTTGCATCTTATCCAAGCGACAAAAGATACCCCCGGCTTAAAAGCCGGAACCCTTGGAGGCTGGGTTGAACATGAAAGAAACATTGCTGGAAATGGCTGGGTAAATGCAAATGGCATGGTGTACGGCAATGCAGTATGCACTGGCTACGTTTATGGGCCTGTGAGGGTTTTCGACACAGCACAGGTCCACGGTGAAGTTGAAGGCGATTGCCAAATCGGCGGTACCAGCGTAGTTCCGCAACACGCTTGGCTTATCGACGGCGCTCGCACTACCGAGCCCAAGGACATCCTCATGATCCGGTGGCTTGATTCCCTACTTGATTTTGCTGCCTACCGTACACAGAATGGCTTTGAACTACGTGATTGGGGCAGCATCGATAATGCACGTGGCATTGTCACACAGCTTCTCACTTACCGATTTGACGATAAAACAGTATCCAATTATCTCGAAGATTTCGACGCATTGTGTCAGCTAATAGAACAAGAAATACCAGAAAAGCCAACCACGTAGCTGCTGATAATAAGCTGAGGTAAAACCGTCAGCACCGCTGAAGGGACACTTCTGGTTTAGGGATGGGTGGTGATGGCGAGCTGAAAAGAGGAATCGAGCTGCCTTTGTTGTCTTTGATTTTGTGCTTTGGCGGAATCAAGCTGTCATTCCCGCCCAGCAGCATCGATAGCGCTTCTTCGTACCCCAGAACAGCAGCTTGATTCTTAAACCCAGGTCCGAAGACCTAGCGAAACTCCAGTGCTAGGCAGCTTTTCAGTAGCACCGCATCCCCTGCTTTTGAATCAAGCTGCACTTTCCACCTAGTAGCGGCTGTAACCACCCTGCGTATGTGAAAACAGCAGCTCGATTCTGACAGAAAATCAATCGCAGCTTAGAATCAAGCTGTCATTCTGATGGAGTGGACCTGTGTGGCTGACTGTAGGACTGAAAACAGCAGCTCGATTCTCCAAGGCGGGGCGAATCTAGTATCAGCTCTCACCTACACTGGGGTGGAATCAAGCTGCACTTCCCGACCAGCAGCATCAGTAGCGCTCCCCCGCACCCCAGAACAGCAGCTTGATTCTTCAAATGTCGGTTCCCTGAAGCTCCGAAAGCCTCGTGAACCCTAAGTACCCAGCGGATTTTAAGCTGCCCTACCCGTTCTATTTTTGAAATCAAGCTGCTCAACCACATCCAACAGACCAATGCGGATAAGCCACACCCCAGAACAGCAGCTCGATTCCTCACCCGACCATCAAAACCCCGCTCACATACACCACATACTCACACCCTAAAACCAAAAGAGCTGACAAAAGGTGTCAAACATCTGCTTCCCCAAGTGGTGGAGATTAATTTTTCCCCTGATTAGCCAGTGTTTTCCCAGTTCAACTGCCCCACAATGAATATGCGTTCGTGGCATTAGAAGCTGGAGTTACGGGATTCTGCCCAAAGACAGCTCAATGGACGCTCTTGTCGAAGGTGCATGCACGCAACAAATAGTGAAGGTTTAGTGGATGCTGCCCTCACACGCTGGACCATTTCGGATTTTGCTCGGCGAAAAATCACTATCAGCCGAGAGGCTGCTGCTTTAACGCCGCGGGAATTGGATTGTGTAATCGAGTTATGTAAGGGCTTAAGCAATACCGAGATAGCAACGACATTATTTTTGGAACCTGCAACAGTAAAGACGCATCTTTCTTCCACAATGACAAAACTGGTGCGCATAATCGGGTGCAGCTGGTTATTTGGGCTTTTCGCTCTGGGATTGTGAGTTGATGGTATGGTTTGGTTTTCTGATACCAATGTTATTGCTAGCCGTTTTGAGGTGAATGGCTTAACTGTGACTAGGGCTCTGTGTTGAGAGGGAACTTTTAGTACGCTTGGCCTGTGCCGACACATTATGAATTCACTGGCGAAACCTTAGAGCATAAGGGAAGAATTCTATACCGTATCCGAGCGACCAGTGAGAATATCCATGCTGAGCCAGGTACCCTTGGTGGTTGGATTGAATCTGAGCATAACCTGCAAGACCGTGGATGGGTAGCAGATGAAGCCAAAGTTTATGATGACGCGGAAATTCTCGACGACGCTACGGTTCGAGACTATGCCGAAGTTTTTGGACATGCAGTACTGCTCAATACTGCATGCGCATATGGAAGTGCTCAGGTCTGTGATAGTGCGATCTTGCGTATGGATGCGAGCATTGGCGATTCTGCCATTGCCTGTAACAATGCCCGCATTGATGGTCTAAGCGGAATCGAAGGTTCTGCGTGTATGAGTGGTGGACTTATCGACGGATTAAGTCATCTGCGCTGGCCTATTGCGCTCCCCTCAGATGTCGAAATTTATCGTGCCGATCATGTTTTTGCGATAAGCGAAATCGGGCTGTATGGTGTGCGAACTACAACAGGCTCTTGGTTAAACTTCCAAACTCAAGAAATTACCCCAGCTGAACTTTGTGCTCTGCTTCCCGATCTCGGTCCTTACCTACTTAATCGCATTAGTTCGTGGCATAAACCCCAGCAAATAGAAAGCACACCATGTTCTGGTACATCACATTTTCGCTTCACTGGTGAAACCTGCATTCATGATGGTCGAACGCTCCACCGTATTATTGCCACCGCAATGCTTCCACATCATGAAGTTCACCTTGGCGAATTAGGTGGTTGGATTGAATCTGAGCATAACCTGCAAGACCGTGGATGGGTAGCAGATGAAGCCAAGGTTTATGATAATGCCACTGTGCGAGGTTTTGCGCATGTTTCTGGCAATGCTCAGATTTTCGGCCACGCGGTAATCACCGATTGGGCTACTATCTGCGATCAGGTATCAGTTAGTGGAAAAGCCACTATTGGTGGTCATACTGCTTGTCAAAGCAATGCTCGAATATATGGTCATACCACCTGCACAGGCGATAGCATTATAGGTGCTAGCGCTGACTGCTTTGAACCCGATCACGTTGTTCACCTTGACCAGATCATCCCTGGATGTGAGGTTTTTCTGTGGCGCACCTTAAATGGTTATCACGCGACGGATCGCCATGTTATCCTCGACCCATCCGTTTTCCCTAAAGCTGTACGCGGGTTTCTAGCGTCTTTGACTAAAACTTGGCACTGATGCAACTTCCCATGATTTGGTTACAGGTCACACCAGCAGAAAGTTCTAATCAGGTTTTACTTCCCTTTGCCTTGTCGTGCGTCATAGAGAACAACTCCTATCAAGGCAATGGCGACAATAGCATTGGGAATGAAGCCCAGCTTGAACACTATAGTTAGAATTAGCAGCACCACTAGAACAATCTTGATGATGTTGAGGCTTTGCTTGGTCATAATGCTTCCTTTCAAAGATTCCCTGTCAAAAGATAGTTTACTATGAGCGTAGCACGGTTTTAGCTATCAATGGGGTTTCCTTATCAGGAACATTACATATGTTTTTTACCTGCGGTTTCCCAGTATTGGCGGGTGTGTTGTAGCAAAGATACGCGAAGTTTTAAAAACACTGATACCAGCAAAGTTGGTTTCCCAAGTTCCACCATGTGTTATTTTTTAATTTCGTTCGCTAACCAGCGGAGAAGCACTAACCCATTGACTGATTTTTGACGTTCATTGCTTGTCAACCATTGGGAGAGCTTGGTGGAACCATATGTAAAACCAAGCAGACATGCCAGGATGACGGCAAAGGCTGATAATGGAAAAGTTGGAGTCCACATCGGATAGTTATCTTTCCAATCCCAGAAAACAATGAGGGCTCCACCACAAAAACTTGCAGTTCCAATCACACTCGCCAGTAGCAGGTTATAGATATTCTCGGTACGGGTTATTCGTTCAAAGTCGAGTTTCTCGCCTATCAGCAACCAGTACGGTCGACCAAACCTCGCTCCGGACGTTATGCTACAGCACCAAGATATTGCAAAAAGAGTAAATAATAGCTCCGTTAATACACTATCCGATAGCAGATAAGGATTAGTGCCAATATCCTCGAAAAGGCTCCCTAGTGCAGCCATTTCTCTTGGTGGGAAAAACAACTTGGTTATAACATTTGGCTCTGCATCAATTTCTATAATCAGTCCATTGGCCGATAGCCGGGAAATCTCTTCTGGGGTTGGATCCCTACCTGAGATAGGTTCAATGATCCAGTAGGGCGGCGACCAAGAATCCACTGCTTCAGGGCTAATTTTCTCAGGATCATAAAAACTCGGTGCCGCAACAAAGCTTTTCTCACTAGGATTAATACCAGAAATTATAAAACTGACAGTGGTAGGGACGCCCAATTCTCGATACTTCGTCAACGTAGATTCACCTCTCTGCTCAAATTCAATGCGATCCCCAATACTTTTAGTAGCTTGTTCAGCCACTTGGTACGACAGATTTATCTCACCAGGTCGCACGAAGTCAGCTGAAACTTGAGTCAGCGTCATCATAGGCCCACGGTTATTTTTTACTTGATAGAAGTGTCCTTGGACGGTGGTATGAACTACGAAATCCGGCCCAAGCAGTTTTTGTATTTGCGTCTCAGAGTATTCAGCTTCTACATCTCGATTAGCATACACAACGATCCGACCACTGCTATAGGTATCAAACTGACTGACACCGAGTGTGCGGGTTAGGGTAATTCCAATAATCAGCATTGGTATAAGAGTTGCCAATACAGCTAACAGAAAACTGATCCGCTGATACCGCAGGTCATACCGTAGCAATAGGTATATCTGTGTCATCATCTACCCCCTATCTGGCACAGCCCGAAGCTATGAAGACCTATCGCTTCTCTACCTTGTCAGGTAATCACTATTACTAAACCAATGGCAGTTTTTGTTGTTTTAGCAACTGCAACTGGTCTTCTTCACTGGGCATACTTTTAGTTTTGCTTTAAATAATACTGGAAACTCTACAGAAATAATGAGTTAGATCACATTCTTTTAGTGTTGTTTCGGTGCCGTGGTCCTACACGGTTGTCTGTTCGACTTCGCTTTTTCTACAGCCCATTTCCGCCAGTTGCAGTAATTCGATATCTGGCTATTACTTGATTGCCCCAACCAGAAAAGCCTACCGTATCTCATTCGATACGATAGGCTTTTTATTGCTGTAATTCGCGATAATAAGCACGCCAAGCAAACGTGATTCGTGCGCCCTAAGGTCTGCGTCGAAAAGCTAGAGCATGCAGCTTACACAGCCTTCCACCGCGGTACCTTCTAATGCCACCTGCCGCAGGCGAATGTAGTACAGGGTCTTAATCCCATTACGCCATGCATAGATCTGGGCACGGTTAATGTCACGAGTGGTCACCGTATCTTTGAAAAACAGGGTGAGCGACAATCCTTGATCGACATACTTGGTTGCTACTGCATAGGTGTCAATGACCTTCTCGAAACCAATTTCATAGGCATCTTCAAAGTACTCTAGGTTGGTATTATCCATGTGCGGCGCGGGGTAGTAAACACGGCCGATTTTGCCCTCTTTACGGATTTCGATCCGCGAAGCAATGGGATGAATAGAAGATGTAGAGTTGTTGATATACGAGATGGAACCGGTTGGCGGCACTGCTTGCAGATAGCGGTTGAAAATACCATCTGCCATGACATCAGCCTTGAGCTGCTCCCAGTCTTCCGCGGTTGGCGTATGAATGGAAGAGGCCGCAAACAATGCCTGTACCTTCTCGGTCTTAGGTGCGAAGTCTGCTGGGTTGAAGCGGTCGAAATATGCACCTGAAGCATATTCAGACTCGGCGAAACCGGCAAATGTTGTACCCCGTTCCCGAGCGATTTTATTGGATGCCTTCAGGCATTGGTACAGTACCGCAGCAAAATAGGCATTAGTAAAATCTAAAGCTTCTTCTGAACCATAGTGCATGCGCTCTCGGCCAAGATAACCATGCAGGTTCATCTGCCCTAGGCCAATGGCGTGTGCCGCCTCATTACCTTTACGGATCGACGGCACCGAGTCAATGCTTGTCTGTTCTGATACCGCCGTCAACGCCCGAATAGCGGTCTCGATAGTATCAGCGAAATTTGGTGAATCCATTGCCATCGCAATATTCAGCGAACCAAGATTACAGGAAATGTCCTCACCAACCTCGGCATAAGTCAGGTCGTCATTATAGTAGCTTGGGGTGTTGACCTGCAGAATCTCCGAGCAGAGATTGGACATATTCACTCGACCGGCAATGGGATTAGCCCGATTGACCACATCTTCAAACATGATGTAGGGGTAGCCAGATTCAAACTGAATCTCTGCCAGTGTTTGGAAGAACTCACGGGCATTAATCTTCTTTTTGCGAATCCGTGGATCTTCTACCATTTCTTGGTAATGTTCGGTTACTGAAATATCAGCGAAAGCTTTGCCGTAGACACGCTCGACATCATAGGGGCTAAACAAGTACATATCTGAGTTGGTTTTGGCCAGCTCAAAAGTAATATCAGGGATGACTACGCCCAAAGACAGGGTCTTAATTCGGACTTTTTCGTCAGCGTTTTCCCGCTTGGTGTCTAAGAAGTTAAGGATATCTGGGTGATGCGCACTGAGATACACCGCCCCAGCACCTTGCCGCGCACCAAGCTGATTGGCATAAGAGAAAGAATCCTCCAAAAGCTTCATCACGGGAATAACTCCCGATGACTGATT
>JBHACV010000010.1:0-12243 GCA_041854705.1 Corynebacterium sp. | reverse complement strand
CCCGAACCCGGAAGCTAAGCCCGACAGCGCTCATGATACTGCACACGGAAGTATGCGGGAAAGTAAGACACCGCCGACAACCAAAACTCAACAACAAAGCGTGACACCCACAGTGTCACGCTTTAAACACATAACCACCAAGGACACCATGACTGAAAATAATTACCGCTCCCATCGGAACCCAAAAAATCGGGACTTCAAAAAACGCGGTAACAATCCAGATTCACGGCAGCGTGGTGGTGAGAACCGACCAGGGGAGGGCGGTTTCGAACGTCAGTCTGGTGAGGGGAAAGAGGGGAAAACAGGCCACAAATCTCGCCAAGGTGATCGTAGGGGCTATGATCGTGGCGGCTCCGATCGTCGTCACGCAGCTCGGGCTGGCTCTGGACGTAATTCTCGTCCGATTCATGCGCAGCGTCCTGGGTTCCGGGAAGAACGGCTGAATAAGCGTACCAGTGAACCAGATTTGCCGACTGACCTTGATATTAAGGATCTTGATCCATTGGTGCTGCAAGATCTTAAAGTGTTGTCAAAAGATAATGCTACGACAGTGGCAAAGCATATGTTAATGGCAGCATTGCTAATGGAGGATGATCCGCAATTGGCGTTGCAACATGCCCGGGCGGCAAAAGATCGCGCAGGTCGAGTTGCAGTAGCGCGGGAAACCTGCGGGATTGCGGCTTATCATGCAGGGGAGTGGAAAGAAGCACTTTCAGAATTGCGCGCTGCTCGTCGTATGAGTGGTGGTCCAGGGATGATTGCAGTCATGGCAGATTGTGAGCGTGGACTAGGTCGGCCGGAAAAAGCCATTGAGTTAGCCCGAAGTGCAGATAACATAAGTCTGGATATTGCCACCCGGATCGAATTAGCAATTGTGGTTGCTGGCGCGCGGCAGGACTTAGACCAGATTGATTCCGCTTTGGCCGCATTGGAAGATATGCGTCCTGATGCGACCAAGATTGATTTGTCCTGGGCTCGACTATCTTATGCCTATGCTGATGCGCTTATCAGTGCTGGCAGGATTGATGAGGCTCGGCATTGGTTTACTCAAGCAGCGGCGCAAGATGTTGATGGTTATTTAGATGCCAATGACCGTATTGCGGAATTGGGATAGCTCAAGGCTTGTACACTAGTGATCATGACTTTGGGTGTAAGTGCACAATATGACAGCCTGTTGTTCGATCTTGATGGCACCGTCTGGGAGGGGGGTAGGCTTCTTCCTGACGCAGCTGAGGTACTGAACACGATTGGAATGCCAATCATGTATATCACTAATAATGCCTCACGTGGTCCAGAAATTGTGGCATCTATGCTTTCGGACATGGGGATCCCTACTAAAGACACTCAGGTGCTCACCTCGGCACAGGCGGCTGTGGAATTTGCTCAGCAGCGATTGGAACCAGGAACTGCTGTGTATGTGCTTGGTTCGGAATCGTTTAAACAACTTGCTCGAGACGGTGGGTTCCGAGTTGTCGACTCGGCTGATGATGGCCCTAAAGCAGTGCTGCAAGGGCATAATCCCGAAACTGGCTGGGCACAACTTTCCGAGGCGGCATTGAGTATTCAAAGAGGTGCGTTGTACTTCGCTTCTAATCTTGATTCAACTCTGCCAATGGAACGCGGGTTCATGATCGGTAATGGTTCAATGGTCGCTGCGGTGGTCAGTGCTACCGGGGTACAACCAACTTCGGCAGGCAAGCCAGAGCCTGCCATGTTTTATTCGGCGGCACGTAAGCTTCGGTCTAATCGGCCTTTAGCAGTCGGGGATCGACTCAATACTGATATTGCTGGTGGAGTCGCAGCACACATGGATACCTTTCATGTGTGTACTGGTGTTTCTCAGCACTGGGCGCTGATTCGTGCGGAAAAGCATGAGCGTCCTACCTATTTGGGACGTGGATTGTGTGACTTGCAGACCCCTGCATCACAGCTACTGCCTGGTCCACATGGTGGGTTTGAAGCCAAGCGGCAAGGTGCGAATATTCTGCTCACAGGTGGTGATGGTGACCCAATGGCGGCGCTACGGACTGCATTAGCACTGGCATGGGCCAGTGATGATCCTTTTGATGGTGTGGTTATTGCTGGCAGTGATGGAGCTACTGCTGCTTTAGCGGAGTGGAAGTAGTATCATGTTTGGAGTGTTAGATGGGTAGTCTGCAACAACCGCCAAAACCCCATGATCCGCAGGCACCATCTATTACACCGGCGGAGTTAACCGAAAAACTGGAGCAGATTTTAGAAAAACCGGCTGTGTCGCTTACAGAAGAAGCTGCACAGTTAGATTTGGCTCACGAAGTGCTGCAACAAGCACTGCAATAAGGAGTAAACACGGATATGCCTGGTCGGAGCCGACTAGACGCAGAATTAGTGCGCAGGAAGATGGCCCGTTCACGGGAGCAAGCAGTGGAGCTAATTAAACAGCACCGAGTTGTTGTCCAAGGAATCGTAGCTTCGAAGCCGGCCACCCAGGTGACAGCTGATGTTTCCATTCGGGTAAACAGTGAAGACCTTGATGATTGGGCTTCCCGAGGTGCACATAAGTTGCTTGGAGCACTGACAGCATTCAAACCGTTAGGCTTAACAATAGCTAACAAGAAGGTTTTGGATGCTGGTGCCTCCACTGGTGGTTTTACAGATGTGGTGTTGCGTGGTGGCGCTGAAAAAGTCGTGGCAGTGGATGTCGGTTATGGACAATTGATCTGGCGATTATACAACGACCCGCGGGTGTTAGTCCTCGACCGGACAAACATTAGGAATCTCACAGTTGATATGTGTGATGGGCCGTGTGATCTCATGGTGGGTGACTTGTCTTTTATTTCTTTGAAGCTGGTATTACCGGCAATCGTAGCTTGCATGAGTCCCAACGCAGATCTATTACCGATGGTAAAACCGCAGTTTGAGGTAGGTAAGGATCGACTTAGTCAGGGAGGCGTGGTTCGCAGTCCAAAGCTACGAGCGGAAGTTACGGTTGAAGTTGCTAGTTTCGCCCAGAGTCTGGGTTTATCCTTAAAAGGAGTCGTGGCATCTCCACTTCCCGGACCGAGTGGAAATGTTGAATATTTTTTATGGCTGGTGAAAGATGGCGGTGTAGCAGCTCTTTCACATGATGAGGTTCAAGACATGGTTGCTACAGCCGTTTCGGAAGGACCCCAATGACTCCCCATCAAGAGGAAACACCCCGTACCGTACTGTTGGTACCACACACGGGTCGGAAATCCAATGTTGCTACCGCAGCGTTGGCTGCTGAATTGCTTTACGACGCAGGAATCAACGTTCGGGTACTGGTGAGAGAGAACGACACGATTGTCTCAGGACATCCAATTTTACGATTATTTGAAGCTACTACCCATCGAAAAGGTGCGGTCGATGGTGTTGATTTCGTGTTAGTCATGGGTGGTGATGGAACATTTTTGCGGGCAGCAGATTTGGCTCACGATGCAGATTTGCCGGTATTAGGCATTAACCTTGGTCATATTGGGTTTTTGGCAGAGTGGGAAAAAGAATCGCTTGATGAGGCAGTCAACCGAGTAATTGACGGGGATTTCCGAATTGAAGAGCGAATGACGGTCGAAGTTGAGGTTCACGGCCCCAGTGGTGAATTGATTGGCACTGGTTGGGCATTGAATGAGGTTAGTGTCGAGAATCAAAATCGTTCTGGGGTGTTGGATGCCATTTTGGAAATTGATGGTCGTCCGGTGAATTCCTTTGGTTGTGATGGCATTATCGTTTCTACTCCTACAGGTTCGACTGCCTATGCATTTTCGGCTGGTGGGCCGATACTGTGGCCGGAATTGGATGCTATTTTGGTGGTATTGAATAATGCCCATGCTTTGTTTACTAAGCCACTGGTGGTTAGCCCTCAATCGGTGGTGGCGATTGAATCACGCAGCCAGTCTTACCCAGCTGAGGTAGTGCTCGATGGTTTTCGTCGGATTGCGATGCCTGCTGGTTCACGGGTGGAAGTTGTCCGAGGCAAACGCGGTATTAAGTGGGTGCGCTTAGATGATCGGCCTTTTACAGATCGGCTGGTTTCTAAGCTGCGATTGCCGGTTGAAGGCTGGCGTGGTCCGAGTAAGAAACGGAGTTCCCAATGACAGGGAAAAACTCAGCAGTACATCAAAAATTTGGTACAAATGTTCGCCTAATTTATACAGTTGTTGTAGCATACTGACCATGCTTGCCGAATTTGCAATAGAAAACTTGGGAGTTATTCCGCAAGCAGCGATTGAGCCAGCTGAAGGGTTGACGGTTCTTACTGGTGAGACAGGTGCTGGTAAAACCATGCTGGTTACTGGTCTTCGATTGTTGGTTGGTGGTCGTGCTGATGCGAGTCGGGTTCGTACTGGAGCACAGCAGGCTGCGGTGGAGGGCCGGTTTGACTTATCCCGGTTAGATCCAGCGGTGGCGGAATCAGTTACAGCGCTGGTAGATCGTGCTGGTGGGAGTGAAGACGAAAATGGTGAGTTCATTGCCACGCGGATTGTCAGCGCAATCGGCCGGTCGAAGGCGCATTTAGGGGGTCGTTCGGTTCCTGCCTCGGTATTGGGGGAATTTAGCGCTGAGTTATTGACGATTCACGGGCAAAATGACCAATTACGGTTGTTGGCTCCAGAACAACAACTGGCAGCTTTGGATCGAATGGATCCAAAGATTGGTACTTTATTAAGCAAGTATCAAAAGGAATATTCGCAGTGGCGGGAATTAGACAAAGACTTCCAGCAACGAATGAAATCTCGGCGGGAATTAGCCCAAGAGGTTGATCGGTTACAGTTTGCGATTCACGAAATTCGCACGATTGATCCGCAACCTGGTGAGGATGAGGAACTGCAGGAGCTTGTTCGGCGACTTCAAGATGTTGATGAATTGCGTGAGCAGGCTGTGAGCGCAATTGCAGCTATTGATGGTTCTGGGAGTTTGGTAGATTTCGGGGGGTCTGCTTCTGATGATGCAGAAGGAGCTGCTTCGTTGCTGGGCCAAGCTGCGGCAGCGTTACGTGATAGTGCAGAACCATTACTGAGTGATTTGTACACGCGGCTTATGGGTATCACTGCAGAATTGGCAGAGATTTCTGGGGAGCTCGGAAGCTTTTTGAGTGATTTGCCGGTTGATCCCCAAGAGCTGGAATCTGCTTTAACACGGCAGCAGGAGCTAAAAAGCTTGACTCGAAAGTATGCACCAGATATCGATGGGGTGCTGCTGTGGTTGGATAAAGCTGAAGCGAAATTGCTTAGTATTGACATCTCTCCAGAGGCATTGGAACATTTGCAGTTGAAGGTGCAGATGGCAGAGAAAAAGATGACACGTACTGCACAGTCACTATCGCGGGCGAGGAAGAAGGCTGCTGGAAATTTGGCGAAAGCGGTGACTGCAGAATTGCAGGGTTTAGCCATGCCAAAATCGGTTTTTCATGTTGAGCTCACCCTATCAGCGCCCTCGCAGAGCGGGATCGATTCGGTTGAGTTTAGACTGGCTGCTAACGCTGAAGAACAGCCGAAGCCATTGGCCTCCTCGGCTTCTGGCGGTGAGCTTTCGCGGGTGATGTTGGCATTAGAGGTCATTCTCGCAGGGGGTACGAAGGGAATGACCTTGGTATTTGATGAGGTTGATGCCGGTGTTGGTGGCCGAGCTGCGGTGGAGATTGGTCGGCGGTTGGCCAAACTTGCGGTGGATAATCAGGTCATTGTGGTTACGCATTTGCCGCAGGTGGCGGCTTTTGCTGATGTGCATGTGCATGTTTCCAAAGACGTGGGTACGAAAAAAGTCACCTCTGGGGTTTCGCGTCTAACTGAGCAGGAACGGATAGATGAGTTGGCACGGATGCTGGCGGGGTTGGATAATACCGACACTGGTCGAGCACATGCCGCCGAATTGTTGGAAAAAGCACAAACGGAGGTGCAGCAGCTGCGGGCGTGATCTAGGGGCTGCAACAGTGGCACAGTCGTACAGCAAAAGCTTAAGTGGTGCTGTGCTCAGCCTTGGTTTCCCGGTTTTTTGGGGGCGTCCCAGTGGGGCTTGCGAATCAAAATCCTGCAGTACGGGTGGCGAGTTTTTGCGGCCTCAGGTCGTTTTTGGTTGTTCGTTCTGCGTGGCTTCCACATCACTAGCAAAAATACCGACACAATAGTGCCCATGAGTCTGTTCTCCCGCACCTCCGATTTGCCTGGCCTTCAAGGTGTCACTCGTGATCTTTCGGCCACTGGTAAAGGTATGAAGAAGCTGTCCGATGGTGATATCGCTGTTATTGACGCACCCGATATTTCCCGTGTTATGGCACAGCGGCTCATTGACGCACGGGTGTCCGCGGTTGTTAATGCTGCGAAGTTCAGTACAGGGGCAATCCCTAATTTTGGACCGCAGATGTTGCTTGATGCCAATATTCTGCTTGTCGAGAGTGTTGGTGCGGAAGTATGGCTGCCACTCAAAGACGGAAAGAAGGCTCGGCTGACCAATGAGGGACAGCTTTTTTATGGAGAAAAGCTGATTGCCTCTGGTTCGGTTGTTACTTCAGAAGTAGCCGAGATGACCTTCGTGGATGCCCAACAGCATTTGGTGGATCATATGGAGGCGTTTTTTGGTAACACCATCCAGTTTATTCATTCGGAAGCACCGTTACTTATCGACGGTTTGGGTGTCCCAGAGGTGGGCAAGAGTCTAACAGATCGTAAGGTGATTGTGCTTAGCCCAGGATCAGGACATAAGGAAGAGATTCGGAACCTGCGGAATTTCATTCGGGAATTTGATCCAGCGCTGATTACGGTGGATGAGGCCGCGGATACGATGGTGGATCTGGGCTATACTCCCGATTTTATTGTTGGCGATCCCGCGAAGATTGGTGCGGATGCGTTGCGTAGTGGCGCGAGGGTGATTTTACCGGCGGATCCTGATGGTCATGCGGTTGGTCTAGAACGGATTCAAGATCTGGGCGTCGGCGCAATGACTTTCCCCTCGGCTGTGGAATCTGCGACTGATTTGGCTCTGTTATTGGCTGATTACCATGAGGCTGAAATGGTGATTAATGTGGGGGCGCCATTGAGTCTTGAACAGTTGTTTGTACAGTCTGATAAGGCCAGCCCGTCTGCGCTATTAACCCGAACGAAGCTAGGACCGCGGTTGGTTGATGCTAGTGCGATCATGAATTTGTATGCCATTCGTAGTAACACTAATTTAACCTGGTTGTGGGCATTATTGGGCGTATTAGTGGCGATGGCAACGGTGGTGCTGATCGTTGGTACAGCTGGTAATGGTGGATTCGTCGATAATCTCATTACTACTTGGAATAATATCGCTCTGGCGGTTCAGCGATTGTTTGGGTCGGAAGGAGCATAGGTGGCGATGAAAGGTGGGCGTGGAAATGTCGTCATTGCAGGATTGGGGCTGGGTCTAGCTGGGGGCATGGCCTTGGGTACCTATGTATTGGCACCGAATTTACCTGGTGGGATATCCGAACAAGGGCAGTCTCTTGTTGAGGAACGGGATCAAGCACAAGCAACAGCAGAAATTGAGGCGGCACAGGTCAAGGGCGCAGACACGTTTATCGATTCATTTGCCAGCACTGCTGTTTCAGGGGTGCTTGCGGATAAATCGGTAGTGATTATCCGCACGGAGGATGCCCTCAACGAGGATGTCACCGCGGTGCAGGGGTTGGTCAAAGCTGCAGGTGTGAGTGGATCGAGCACCATTTCATTAACAAAGAAGTTTTTTGATCAATCGGGGGCGGATGGGCTTAAGACGCTAGTAACTAACACGTTGCCTGCAGGGGCAAAGCTATCAGAGAATCGGCTAGATCCAGGTACACATTCTGGGGAGTATATGGCTTCTTTGGTGATGTTGGATCCGCAGTCAGCAGAACCGCAAGCATCAGAGCAAGAGCGTACGTTGGGGTTGGATGCGCTTGCTGACGGTGGCTATATTGAGGCTGTGTCCACGACGGTAGCACCAGCTGATGTGGCAATTCTGGTCGTTGGTGATTCCGCGGGAAATCAGGATAATGGTTTTGCTGAAACCAGTCAGGCTGCTTTTTCTCAAGCAATGGATAGTCATGGTGGGGGATTGGTTGTTGCTGGACAGATCCATACCACCAGCCCAGAAGGGGTAATCGGTAAGATCCGTGCTGATGAAAAGGCACGGGATGCTATTTCCACGGTTGATTCTGTCGATCGCAGTTGGGGACAGATTGCTACTGTGTTGGCCGCCAGTGACCAATTGGCAGGAAAATCGGGTGCGTATGGTATCGCTGCGAGTGCAGATGCGGTGTCACCTGCGGTTAAATAACCAAGCGGCAGCGCACAGTAATAAGATATAAGATTATGGCATTTCAGTTTCAAACTACCCACTCTGAACTTTTGGTTGATAGTCCTATTCTGGTTATGCGGCGCGACATCGTGACCATGCCCGAAGGTGGCACGGCTGCACGGGAAGTAGTGGAGCATTTCGGAGCAGCGGCGGTTGTAGCCTTCGATGGCGAGTCGATTGCACTTATTAAACAATATCGGCGGCCGGTGGACCAACGATTATGGGAATTACCTGCCGGAATCTTGGATTTCGCTAATGAAGATCCATTGGATTGCGCAAAGCGGGAGCTGCAGGAAGAAGCTGGACTTGCAGCAGAAAACTGGTCAGTGCTTGTGGATATAGTCAACAGTCCAGGTTTTTCGGATGAAGCAGTCCGGATCTACTTGGCACAGAACCTATCAGTGGTAGAAAAACCGGAGCCAGAACATGAAGAGATCGACCTTGAGAACTTTTTTGTTCCGATTGACGAAGCTGTTGCGATGGTGCTAGACGGGCAGGTGCATAATTCTATTGCTATTGCCGGTATTATGACTGCCCATGCAGTTGTGAAGCTGGGTCATTCGGACCGGCCTGTTGATACGCCGTTCACATTGCGGCCGCAGGCACTGGCTGCGCGACGCCAAGCGGAGGGGTTTGTCGGCGATATGAAGAAGCGGTAATTGGTAGCAATGCCAGATTTACAGGCGATTTCTTCCCAATGGTTGACACATCTTGCTGTTGAAAAGGCAGCAAGTGCACATACACTGAGCAATTATCGACGGGATATTACTCGGTATCTATCCTGGTTAGAGCTTAAAGGCATTACCGATTTGGCTACGGTGACCACTGCTGATGTGGAAAATTATGTTGCTGATTTGCGTCGGGGCGATAAAGACCAAGGGATTGCACCATTGGCAGCTAGTTCTGCAGGGCGAGCATTAGTGGTGGCTCGTGGTTTGCATCGATTCGCATTATTAGAAGGTGTGATTAACGTTGATGTTGCAGCTGATGTAGCGCCGCCATCAACTGCAAAGACGCTGCCGGATACGCTGAGCATTGCTGAGGTTACGGCATTGATCGAGGCAGTGCCAACTGGGGAGGAAGCTACCAGTATAGATCTTCGAGACCTAGCACTATTAGAAATGCTATATGGCACGGGCGCTCGGATTAGCGAGGTCATTGGTTTGACGGTTACGGATCTTACTGACTGTACTGGTTTGCTGCGGATTACTGGAAAAGGAAATAAACAACGCATTGTTCCGGTAGGTCGTCATGCTCTAGCTGCGGTAGAGCAGTATCTGGTGCGGGGGCGACCGAGCTTATCAAAAGGGAAAAGTCACGCATTGTTTCTGAACAAACGAGGTGGGCCATTATCGCGGCAAAGTGCTTGGGGGATTATTAAAGGTGCTGCACAGCGTGCGGCGATTGCGAAGGAAATCTCACCGCACACATTGCGTCATAGTTTCGCCACGCATTTGCTTGAAGGTGGGGCGGATGTCCGGTCGGTGCAAGAACTGCTGGGGCATTCCTCGGTGACGACCACACAGATTTATACACATGTAACAGCAGATAGTCTTCGCCAGGTGTGGGCGACTAGTCATCCGCGGGCTTAGGGCTAGTGTGCTTTGTTCTTTTTGAGATGTGGTGCCACTGTTTACTGGATTACATCAGCCCCTGTGATTTCGCAGCGCGGCACACCACAGACAACCAGAAAACAAAGAAAATAACTTAATTTAGTGTCCACAATTTGCGAATAACCCCACGCTTCAGTTTAGGGGGATTGGTGATAGTTATCTTCAGCATTTCGCATGTGACGGTTGAACTACCCCCAGACTGGGCAATTATACGAAGTATCTTATATAAGAATTTTTACTATTGGTTATTAAGTATTTCTGGGCTTTATTAAAAGTAGAAATGATGCGGTATTCAGGGGTAAAAATCATTCTTTTAGTTTTGAACCGAGCCTCGGTCTTATTTAAAGGTCCCTATCCTGAATGAACTTCAATTTTTCTAGTAAAACTATCAGAATAATCGTCTAGTACATTGTTCAATTATGGGTATGCTGCGATATTAAAGCACTATCTACATAAGAGAGGCAACATTATGTTCGCTAGAACAACAATGGGGTTCGTCTTTTGTTTGACACTAATACTCACCCCTTGGCCTATAGCACATGCCCAAGAACAATCATCAGTTGATCTAGTACCTGTTGATACCCCAGCTGATTCATCATTTGAAAATGAAGAAACCTATACTGAATCAGTAACTGAGCAACAGGATATAAGTGGCGAAACGGTCAAAGTTCAGTCAGAAATCTTGGAAGATCAATCAGCTGCACAGCCAATTGATGGCGATAACCCACTTTATCTCGAAAGTGCTGGAATGACGTTGGAAGATTTCATGGCAAAAAATCCAACTGAGGAGGAGATCAACACATTATCTGAGGACGATAAACTGCTATGGAAGCAAGCTGAACAACATGGGATACTAAAGACATCCATAACAGCAGGATCTCCCGAGGAGTTGGGTTTTACACCAGAACAAGCAGTGGTGAAAGATTGTGATCCAGAACGGTTTGTGACATGCTCTGAATTCATCTATCAATCTGTATATACACCTCGAAATCAACCGCCAAAGTATCGGGTCATTCATGTGAAGGTAAAAAATCTTCTCGAACAATCAGGCACTTATATCACAGCAATCATTACAGCTAAATTTCTTCGAAACGACCCGGGAGTGCCAGAAGAGACTATTACTGCAAGGCTGACAGATCAGAATAAAGATCCGTTAACAGCAACTTTTACCATATATTCTGCCAAGTTGGATTTGATCAATGAAAGCTCAGTTAGCAATGAAGGTATTACAATCCCTCCACCATCAAAAAATGATACAAGGCATATTGTGCAGTCAATACGCTATTCCTCTGTGACTTCTTCTGCGATAGTTGTACCTCTAGATCAATATACCGAAGGAACAGGGAAAATACGATGTGGTAAAGCGTGGGCAACATCCAAGACTCTGAATTGTGTTAACCCAGAGGCTTCTCCCACCATTACCTTTGATGCCAACGATGGATTTCCGCATATTGCACAGAATATCCATGCAGCCATAGCAGAAGGCAAGCCGTCAGTGTTGACTCGTGATAACACTCAGGTCAGAGCGCACCGATTTGCTGCATGTAGTGGAAGTGGTAGAGCTAGACTGGGTAAAAAACCTGGCAATGATGTAATGAAGGATGCTACTTGTGACGAGTATCCATTTGCTTCCACCAAAGAGGGAGGTAGTGACACTCGGGTGGCATGGGTACCACGTTCTGAAAATAGCAAACAAGGTGGAGTTATGGTGCAGTTTTTGATGAGGAATCAGGTTCAGAAGGGCGATCAGTTTATTGTAGAGGCGGTTGTTGGGTGATGGTGGATATGGTTTGTGGTGCGGTTGATGGTACTGATGCGTTTGCGTTTTATGTTGAGAATATTCCGTTGCATTATTTGGCTCCTGGGCCGCATGAGTACATTCGTGTGGGGGTTGATTCGTTACGGGAAAGTTATGATCGTGAGGATGGTTCGTTTGGTGGTTTAAAGGATCCTGCTGGTCCTGAGGGGGCGTTGTTGCTTCCGGGTATTTCGGTAGTAGAGATCAGGCCAATTGCGATCGATGAGGCTATTGGTGTTAGTTTAACTGTTTATGATGAGGAGCCTGGGCCTGCAGAGCCTGAGGGGCATTTGTTGTTTTCTGAGGTTTCGGTTGAGTTTTTAGCTGGTGATCGGCCTTTTTTCATTGCTCCGATGGATGAGCTGGCTGGTTTGGATGAGAGTATTAATCATTGGCGGTTGCCAACTTTTGGTATTTGGCGGGTGCGTGGTTATGGCGACTATGATGTCAGTGCAACAGATGGGGCTTTAAGCGATCATCCTGATGCGGTTTTTCCTTCGTTTTATAAGGATTCTGGGCGTAGTCCAGAGAGTTTGCCGT
>JBHACV010000009.1:0-4673 GCA_041854705.1 Corynebacterium sp. | reverse complement strand
AGATTCTCCGCTAGGATACGATCCTCAACAAGACGAACTACACGGTCCTTGGCATCTTGATCAAACTTTCTTGGCATATTCCAGATTTTCCCATCTACTCAAACGGAACAAAACCTGGGGCAGTTCATGACCTCGTTAAAGAAATATGGTTAGGGCAATGTTTCTTTTATTGGCTACGGCAGGACCCATGCCGCCAAATACATCAATGGACAGAACAGCAAGCTGATTCTTCTGATGAGAAAAACCCCAATAAAAATCGCGACCTACAGGGGTTCCATGCTAGGTCGCGTAATGGTAGCAAACTCCACTCCAACTAATCTTGACGGTAGCCAATAAGAGTCTTGCTTCTAGTCACGGCATACCCCAGTCCAGCAGAAATCAGTGGCAGTAGGATCCCGAGCACCCCAATGCTCAACCAGTCAACTCGGTAGTAATCAAGACTGCCAGACCATAAAACTTGACCCGTAATGTTGGTTTCAGTCTTTTCTAAAAGCCAGATCGCACTGAGATGCCCAACAAACAGCGCCGACCATGTACCCAAAGCTGCAGTTATACCACCATAAAAGAAACCAATCATGCGGATCAGCGAAGGATCGGCACCTATCGCATATAGTTGCTCATTTTGCCGTTTGATTTGTTCAGCAGACAGCACTACCACCAAGGTAATAATCAACAACAACACTCCAGCAAGGATCAGCGTTGACTGATAATTGTAACGCTGGCTCGATCGGACCGAAGCAATCTTAATACCAGGACTAGTTTCATCCACCACTGCTTGAAGCTCCCGAACAGTTGCCCCGCTAGGTTCCTCATCGGCAAATAGCGCATAGCCACCAAACTGCACCGGCAAATCGGCTTTCGCTGCTGCTTCTGGACTGACAATCCACATTGATAAACTCATAGGTAAAGCAGCAGCAAATGGCACGGTCAACTCATTGGTCATTGTTTCACCCTCATCGGAATCCTGGTAGTTAGTCGTTGTGAAAACCAATTGCTGTGGATTAGCGCCAATAATCGCAGAGCTACCAACCACTCCACCTGCTTCTAGCACCTGGGTGGCCTGTTCCTTCGCTGTCTGATCCATGACAAACAGCTCCAATAATTCTGGGCCACCAATATAAATATCGTTGTCTTTGGCCAGGTTATCAATTGGCCTATGATATCTCTTCATTAAGTGGTAACAATGCTGCGCTGCAACTGGGTCGAAAGCAGCATCCTTACCCTGGTAGAAATATGAGTACCCCGTTCCACCGGTGCTAGAGTATTCATGCTCACAGTCGTCGCGTAACTTAATCGAAATATTCTGATCCTTGTCACCAATAGCATAGACCGGAATCATTTTAGTAGCACCAGTACTCGCTTTGATTTGCTCGGCCACTGTTCGAAGCTGAGCGGAGGGTTCATCGGTTTTATGTTGGTCAAACTCTGCTGCAGGGAAACTCTCTGCTGTAAAAAAGCGGGTATCGTAGGTGGAAACCGAGACCATTTTTGTATTAAACGTGTTTGCATTGATCGTCTGTGAGGCAGCAGTTTCGGTATTATCTGTAACAGTAACGCCAATAGTTATGAATGACGCCGCAAGGATAGCCGTAACAATCGAAACCGATCTGATTGCTTGCCGACGCACTAACCGACCGGCAATCCTCGCTGCCAGCGGCCGCGAGATTTTCCCAGAAAGAAAAATCAACGCTGGAACACTACCAGGCAAACTAGCGAGGGTAGCAATGGATAACATTACCCACGTATTTCCGAAATACAGGTTCAACCAAGCAAAGTAACTCTCAAAAATCCAAATAGCTGCACAAAATACAAATACGCTCGGACCGATGGCCATCCATGGATGCCACCGTCGGATGCGATCTGGCTGTGCTCCCTCCGCCCCAGCAATGATGGAGCCATAAGAAGACAAAAAGGCAGGCAAAAACGCAGCGCCAGTCGCTAGTAAAGTTATTAGTGGGATCGCTAAGATAGAATCATTCAGCCCAAGATTCATCGGCCAAATCGGATATTTTAACTTCCATGCTGCTATACCCGCGATCGTGCCGATCACCACACCTAGTGTGGCACCAATAAGACCAGAAATCGTGCCATAGGTAAGCACCGCCAAACGAATATGCCACTTTGAAGCACCTTGGGTGCGCATCAAGGCATACACCTTTGTCTGCCGAGAAGTAGCAATAGTAAAGACTGGACTAATCACTGATAAAGCCAACGTCACTAACATAAAAACGAAAATGAACATAAGAGCTTTCTGCGGAATTTGCAGCACAGCACTACTACTAGTAGTAGTTTGCTGCTCCTGTGCCGCAATCAGTGCATTGCGGTACCGCAGGTACATCTGATCTACATCGATGTCTTTCGGATGATTCTGCAGATTCTGTGCCAAAACCACCAAACCAAGTTGATTGAGTTTCTTTACATCATCCCAAGTGATATCCCGATTACCGCCAATGAGAAACTGCACCAAAAAATCATTACGAATCGCATCTTCCGATAGTAATGTTGGCTGAACTATCTGATTGCCAGAAGCCGGACTGATTGCAGCAACGGTTAGTTCTAGTTGCTTAGTTTCCGTAGAAATCTGTTGCTCATTGAAGGGAGCAATGGTAGCTGTGATTATGGAACCGACCTTTGCCCCAAGCGTTTGAGCAGTGCTCTCATCAAGAATGATCTCGTTGGCATGCAACTCGAACGCGCCGGGTAGCAAATGGGAACCAGAGATTTGTGTAATGGGCTGAGAGACCATTCGATCTCCCAACCTCAATTCCCCATGAGCATCGACAATGGTATCTACGGTGAAGTCAGAGCCTAGCACCTCGTTCATTTCTGTTGTCGAAATCGTTTCTGTCACATCAGCCCCTGGCATTTCCAGATCGGAGCGGTGACCTAGCTTGGCATAACCATTGGTACAGGAGAAGCCTGATCCTTCGTGATTTTGTTCGCAGGTGCTGCCATAAAATCGCGCAGTCACTGCGTGGCTATTGATAGCAGTGAACTGCTTGAGTGAATCGGACTGCACCGTTTCGAAGGCCGAGATCGCCACCGGCACCATAATGAGGATAATGGCCGCGAGACTACGCCATGGGTGCAATCGCACATCCCGAATGGTGGGGCGAATCGCCCCTTTGAGCTGTCCCATTTCTACACCTCCCAGGAGGAAATCATGCCATCACGAACGTGAATGACTCGATCCGCCCAGCTAGCGAACCGTGGCTCGTGGGTGACTAACATGCCAGCAGCACCGCGGTCGATGCGATCCCGCAAGATTCGCATTACATCGTCACTGGTATTGGTATCTAATGCACCAGTAGGTTCATCAGCCAATAAAAGTTTGCGCGGCCCGATCAATGCCCGTGCGATCGCCACCCGTTGGGCCTGACCACCAGAAATCTCCTCAGGAAAACGGTCAAACATGTCCACTAGACCAACCTCGGCTAGCGCGGTTTCAATTTCGGGGCGTAGCTTTTTAATATCGTGTCCATCTAGTTCCAATGGCAGTGCGACATTCTCACCAATAGTAAAGGTGGGAATGAGATTGAACCGTTGGAATACGACCCCAATGTGGGTACGACGAAGCTTGGCAGTTTTCGCATCGGTCATGTTGATAACGTTCCCGCCGTCAATAAGCACATATCCACTAGTCGGTCGCTGCAATAGACCAGCTACATTGAGAAGAGTTGATTTGCCTGAGCCAGAAGGTCCCATCACCGCGACTAATTCGCCAGGGGCAACATGGCATGAGACTTTATTCAAAGCAAGGATTTGATGCGGTTTTTGGCCGAAGACACAGCAGACATCAATTAGTTCAACAGGATTGGGGATCATGATTGTTTTCCTTCGGCGGGGTTGTAATTGGGTGGAGACAGTGCTTCAATGCGGTCCAACCATCTAGCTTCAGCCTCTAAATCGAAGATGCGGCGTTCAATAAGCAACCGAGATGCGGTGCGTTCAACAGGAAGATTACGAGCTTGGTTATTGAGCTCGCGAAGTTGCTTCAAAATGGTGGCGCGTTGGGTGTCCAAGATATCAATGAGATCGATAGTCTCATCAACCGCCGCGAGGGTCACCTTTGTGACTAACTCATCGCGATCGGTCAGCGGTGAAAGTACCGGAGCGGACCACCACTGTTTGAGGGCATCAGTCCCCACCTTGGTCAAACAATACTGACTTGTTTGATGGCCAGTAGGGCGAGCGACTGGGCCGGTATCAGAGATTAATCCATCACGCTCAAGCCTATGTAGTGTTTGGGAAACTTGGCCAATATTCAGTGGCTGGGTGCTATCAAAAAGGTCATGGAAAGCTTGCTGCAAACCGCTCGCCGAGTTCGACTGTTTGGAAAGCAATGCCAAAAGTGCGTGTTTTATAGCCATAACAGGGCTCCAAAGTATCGGGAAGTGCCGTACTGACATGGGAAGATAACTTAGTTACTGAGTAACTTATTTTGAAGATTACTGAGTAACTGACTTTTCGACAAGGGGGTGGTTAACCTTTTTACGGGTTTTTCTCGTGCGTCACGTTTAAACCGAGCATAGAATTTAACTGACAAAAGTCTCAGATTTAAATTTAGCCCCACAAGTAACATAAATTACACTTATGTAACTAGTATTAATTAACTGAAATTATTTTGAGGAGAATTTAGTAAAAGTCAGGCTGCATTCTTATAAAGGGCTAGT
>JBHACV010000008.1:0-13344 GCA_041854705.1 Corynebacterium sp. | reverse complement strand
CTGTCCACCAGGCCCAAATAGCAGCTCGATTCCCAACCAAGCAACCATAGTGCAGCTCAAAACCACCCCAACACCAAGGACTACACAAAGCTTTCAGTACCTTACAAGACCGATACCAAGAATCAAGCTGCCATTCCCAGCCCCACAGCCAACCACACAAGCTCACATCACCCAAATAGCAGCTCGATTCCCAACTATGGTTGAGCACCTGTAAGAATCAAGCTGCCATTCCCACCCATGCAAGGCCACCACAGACACTACCGGATAAGAAATACAGCTCGATTCCACCAACCACAAAACCAAAAACAGTAAATACAGCTCGATTCTCCGGGTTGAGATGGGGACTCATGCCAAGATCACATTGTGTTATCAGCCCTCACCCTACAGCTGGCATCGGAATCAAGCTGCTCACCCACCCCGTAGCGCCCTACAACCACCTCTGCAACCCCAGAAAAGCAGCTCGATTCTATAAACTTAGGCTCGAAAACCCCAGTACCAGGCCGAAGTTAAGCGGCGCCACACTCCCTGCGCCGGAATCAAGCTGTTCACCTTTATTCACCAGGCTGATGGAAATGAGCCATACCCCAGAAAAGCAGCTTGATTTTCAATCACCCATCCGGAGCTTTGATGATCTACTCACTGGGATATGCTGCGCAGCCACCCCAAACCAACTTAAGAATCAAAAAGTAACCAACATCCGCCACATCCCCAGATAAGACAAAACCTCGAAGGTTTTCACACCTTCGAGGTTGTAACAAACAAGGTCTTACCAGACTCTAGGGCCAGCCCAAGTCAGCAGCTCCAGACCTTGTTTCAAACGCAACTTATTCAGCTGCTGGGTAGACTCCGTTTGCACCAAGTCGAATGCTGTCATCGAGGATCAGCTGAATCTCGGCTGCATCGGTGCCTTGGGTTGGTAGCCTGCGGTCCTTCGGTTGGACGTAGAGGTCACCACGCCCGAGCATGCCTTTTTCAAAGGCGCGCTGGCCATCACGTAGGCGCTTGGTTGCTCGTTCACGCCATTCTTCGCCTGCAACTGCGGCGAAAACACCTGGGTGAGCAAGCACAACTACGGCAGCGACGTGACCGAAACCTAGGGAGGTGAGCACACCGGCCTTGACCTCGCCAATCTCCAGCGGCTGACGCAACCACACCAGTGAGCTGGCCTTTGGTTCGATAGCCTTGTCTACGCAGTCCAGCGCCGCATTTTGTGGCAGCTTGCCGTGGTTGAATACGTCAATCAGACCTCCGATCTGGAACAATGCCGCGCCGCCCTTGGAGTGTCCAGTGACAGTCTTCTGTGAAATCACGAACATCGGGTTGGCCACATCGCGACCAAGATGCTGCCACAGCAAGCTATGAAGCTGGGACTCGTTCGGATCATTGGCATTGGTGGAGGTGTCGTGCTTGCTGAGCACCCGCACGTCGTCAGGTGTGAGGCCCAGCGAACGTAGAGACTTCGCCAGTGCCGAATTCTCACCACCACGACCTGCGCCCAAAGCACCAAGACCCGGTGCTGGGATGGAGGTGTGTGCACCGTCGGCGTAGGACTGGGCATGTGCGACCACCGCGTAGACTGGCAGACCAAGTTCCTTGGCAACGCTACCGCGAGCAAGGATGACGGTACCGCCACCCTCGGCTTCGAGGAAGCCACCACGGCGCCGGTCATTGGCGCGGGAGATGAAGCGCGAATCAATGCCCTTGGCCAACATGTCGGCGGTATTGGCAGTAGCGTTCATGTCACCGAAGCCGGTCAAAGATTCGACCTGAACATCATCAATACCACCAGCGATGACTACATCAGACTTGCCAAGACGAATCTTGTCCACACCCTCTTCCACAGAAACCGCGGCGGTTGCACAGGCAGCAACTGGGTGAATCATCTGGCCATAGCCACCAACATAGGATTGCATGACGTGTGCTGCAACTACGTTGGGTAGTGCTTCCTGCAGGATATCGCTCG
The DNA here is from genome assembly GCA_041854705.1 of Corynebacterium sp. Classification (GTDB taxonomy): domain Bacteria; phylum Actinomycetota; class Actinomycetes; order Mycobacteriales; family Mycobacteriaceae; genus Corynebacterium. The sequence continues at coordinate 11,381 of JBHACV010000008.1, read as the reverse complement.
GGCGCGCCTCACCTAGGAAGCGGGTGACGAACACCTTATGCAGGGATTCCATACCGCCAATACCGGTGCCTTGGGTAGAAGACACGTCGCCGGGGTGAATCGACTGCAATAGTTCAGCAGGGCTAAAGCCAGCGGTGAGGAAGGCGTCAACCGCAGTAACAAGATTCCAAACCGCGATCCGGTCGAGGCCATCGAGCATAGCTGCGGGCACTCCCCAACGAGCTGGATCAAAATCATCTGGCATTTGACCTGCGACAGTGCGGGTTAGGGTTGCTTTCTTCGGTACCCGAGCGATTGCACCTTTGAGCTTGCGCACCAACCATTCGCCATCTGGGGTTGGGAAGATCTTGGTGTTGTCTGGATCAGCCTCAACGTAATCCAGCGCCTCAGCTTCGGTGTCCACTGGGAACTCGATCTCACGGTCGAGGTAGACAGTGGCCACATCGATGGAGCCTTTGTTGGTTAGGAAGTACTTATCCGTGAGCTGGCGGATACCGGCACGGGCGACAACTTCATCTCGGAACCGATCGTAGATGTCCTCTTCGGCGACTTCGACGTTATCAGCGTCATACCAGCCCGGAGCTGGGTCTTCTTTCCAAGTGACCAGACCCGTCATCCAAGCAAGTTCCAGCACGCCAGCGGCAGTGAGTTCCACTGAACCATCGCGTTGGATGCCGTATTCAGCTTCATAGCGGGTGCGGCCAGATCCCCAAGAGCTAACTTCGCCGACGCCGACGATAACCACCATGTCATCAAGCGACTGGGTGATCTCACCAGTTTCGATAGCAGCAGCCTGGCGATGACGTACCGGGGTGGGCAGGGCCTTGATTGTAGCTGCCGGTTCCTCTGTCTCTTCGACGGCTTCCACTGCGATGCGATTAGCCAGTTCAGGCAGCGAAACCTTCGCGGTAGCCAAACCGCCGGTGAAGTCGGCATCGAGTGGTGCCTCGACTGCCTGCGCCCGCGCTTCAGCGGTGGCTAGGCTCAGCAGTTCGTCGGCGATTTCCTCGGTGCGGTAAACGTGAATACCTTCAGCCTTGGCAGCCGGAATCAACGCATCATTACCACCCATGAGGTTAGTGCCAGCGACCCATCCAATGTGAGCGTGTGCCAAGGTGACCCGCTCTGGCCAGCCCTTTTCCACCTTCCACTTGTTCACCACCGCGTCAAGCGCGGCTTTGGTTTCGCCATAAGCGCCATCGCCACCGAAGGTACCGCGGTTTGGTGAGCCTGGCAGCACCACGTGTACCCGACCACCATCTTGAGCCTCGGCAGCCTTCGCAATCAGTCGTTGCAGGCTCCATAGCAGCAGTCGTGCTTGGTTTTCCTGGGCGGGACCGGCATCGGAAAGCAGGCCGTGCACACGTGGTGCAGCAAAGGGGAACAGCAGGGTCGGTACGAGGGCTTCCTTGGTCACCTGGGTCACACCACCAACGGAGGCTTTCTGCTCATTTGCAGCCCAGTTGATGAGCGCATCGGTATCGCGGAAACTGGTCAAGTTAGCCGGAGCGAGCCACAGCTTGGCGCCCGCTGAAGCCGCAGAAGCATAAAGCTTGCGAGCGAATTCTTTGCGTCGTTGATCCACCCGAGAGGCAGTCATGATGACGGTTGCACCGCCACCAAGCAGCTTTTCGACGATCGCTGTAGCGATCGAATCCGGTGCTGCACCCGTGACAATAGCGACGTCATTAGCAAATGGCTCAATAGCTTTCTCCCGCGCCTCAGCAGCTATGGCCTGGAACACATCAGCTCGTTCTGGCTGCTGAGCAGCCCACCAAGTTGCCTGGTTAGCCACGGTTTCACCAGTTCCAAGGAAGCGGCCAGCTTGGAATTCAGCCTTGCCTAGTGCAATCCGAGCAACTTCTTCGCGAGCGGATGCCCAACGGTCGTCAAATAGGACAGTGCGCTGCTCTTCGAAAACTGGTTCGACAGACTGCAACCAACCGGAGCCCAGTTCCGCATCAAGAGCCGCATAAACGCTCTGGTCGTCGAGCTCAGGGACCTCTGGATCAGCAAGGTGACCGAGGCTAGCTAGGACGTTACGAGCATTTTGCGCCAAGATGCCATCGTAGCCAATGATCTTCTCCGCAAACTCGTCTAGAGCAGCCGAATCCACTACAGCACCACCAGCGCCACCAGCGGAACCACGAGAAACGCTCTGTCCATGTTTGGCAGCTACCGCTTGGATAGCGGCATCGATCAGTGCTTCCGCTTCCGCCTTGTTTGCTGCCTTTTGCGGCAAATCACCGAGGTTACCGCCGCGTACTGATTCACCTTCGCGAGTACCAAGCAGGATTTCGGCCTCAACATGTGGCACCCAGCTAGCTGGCAGCGACCAAGTGTTGGTCACCCGCTCACCCACTTGCGCAGGCTTAATGCCAGCGGCACCGAAAAGCTGACGCAGATTTGTGGTCAATGCGTCAGATATCACTGGACCAAAAGGCTGGTAAGTAGGAGCAGCAACATTGACGCGCTGGTGCAATACCGAGATTTCCGCATCGGCAGCACCATCAATAGCAGCAACACCAAGTTCAGCAGATAGGTCCATCAAAAGCTGGTTGCGGCGTGAAGATACCCCACCGGTGAGAATTTCTGTGGTGTCATTACCCACAATTTGGTCCACCCGGATTTTGTTCTGGAAGGCAAAGAGCACATCAATGGCATCGGCAGCAGCAAACGGCAGATCGGTAACCGGACCACCAGCACCTGCAGCAGGTTCAGCAGCTGGGGTTGGTGCTGGCTCAGCAGCAGGTGCTGGGGCGGCAGGGGCCGAGGTTGCGGGAGCTTCGGCAGCCGATTCAGCTGGGGCTTCTTCTGGTTCTGCTACCTCAGCAGCTGGGGCTTGCGCAGCGTCGTTCAGCATAACAATGTCTTGATCACGCTCAACGTTGCGTACTGGTACCGATAGACCAATGATGTCCATGCTACGCAGGGCAAGGTTGGTCAACGTTGGAGAGGCCGCGAGACCAACCTCAACGATCTCATCAACGGTGTTAATCAACAGTTCCTGGGTCTCAATCCAGCGCACTGGGGAGGCGAACTGCCAGCTGAGCAGTTCAATCAACAGATCGCGGGCTAGCGTGTGCTCATTAGCGGTAGCTACATCGACATTGGCCAGCCGCTCCGAAGGAACAACCGCAAGAATGGAATCGACGAAATCTTGAGTGAGCTCGAAGGGGCGTGCTACAAGGTTCGGGATATACCGACCTGCCAACTCTTCGATGTTGATTTCCTGTGGCAGCAGTTCATCTAGTTTCTCAGCGAAAGCTGGTACGCCAGGACGCAGGACTGCAGAGTGGAATGGCACGTCAATGCCGGGGATCATCACAAATGCCTTGGGATGGCCGGTAGCTTTTTGTAGTGCATCCAGTCCAGCCAAAGTACCAGCAATGGCATACTGCTGACCTGCGATATTGTAGTTGACGATCTCCAAATATTCGCCAGACTTCTCGGCAATACCTGCAACATAGGCTTCTACCTCAGCGGCATCCACACCAATCATATTCGGACGAAGCGCACCAAGACCGTAGTTGGAACGCCCCTGTTCATCCCGCGGGACCAGCGAGTGCATGGCCGAGCCACGAGAGTAGACAATGTCGATCACAGCTTCCAGATCGAAGATATTGCCAAGCGAAGCTAGGGCAGTGTACTCACCAAGGGAGTGCCCGGCGTACATGGTCTTCGAGGAGATAGCATCCGCAGCACGTAGACGCTCGGTCTGTCCATAAGCCACCACAGCCAGTGCGACCTGAGTGAACTGGGTCAGGTTAAGCACACCCTTGGGGTGGCGGAAGGTGACATCGCCCACGGTGAGCTCGGTGGGGTTCTCATCAATGACCTCAACGATACTGAAGCCCAGCGACTTACGGGTGTGGCGATCCGCCCGCTCCCATGCCTCACGAGCAGCAGGGCAGGCAGTGCGATCGCCCTTGCCCATCCCCTTAGCCTGAATACCCTGACCTGGGTAAACATAGGCGATCAGCGGCTCATCCAGCAGTGCTTGCCCACGGGAAACCACTTCCCCGCCGATCCGGCAAGTGACTTCAAAGGCAGCCCGTAGACCGACTCGACCAACCCGCTCAACGGTGATCTCAACTGCATCATCCAACTGCACCATGCCGTACATGGAGTAGGTCCAAGACACGACCGTGCCGTGGCGACCAGCAACTTGCTGCGCCGTGGCAGACAGCCACATGCCGTGTACCAGTGGAGCCTTAAGCCCCACCAGTTGAGAGGCGTTATACGAGGTGTGGATCGGGTTGTAGTCACCAGTAACGGTAGCAAATGGAGTCATATCCGATGGAGCGGTCACAACCACACGATCGATGAAAGAACGTGGAGTGGACTCAATTTCCACATCAGCACCGCCATAAGCAGGTGCTGGAACTGGGGTGTTGGTGCCAGACTGGCGACCGCGAATAGCGAAACGCTCGACCATCGTAGCTACCAGCTGCTTCTCGGAGTACAGCTCTAGTTCAACGGTGACAATGCGACCAGATGCAGACTCAGCAATGGAGGCGCAGCGGGAAGTCACGTCAATGCGACGTCCGTTGGCTAGCTCTGCCAGTGGGACACGCAGATCAACCAAGTGATCGAGGTGAACAGCATTGAGCAGGCCTTCGATAACTGGGTAATCATTAGCAATCCGGCCGGTGCCCAGCGCGGTATAGATCGCAGGCCAGCAGGGACCAACCAACACATCTGGGGTGATTTCGGCGGGATTACCACCAGAAACTCCCGCATGGGTACGGGGCAGGGATGCAGGCAGGTGGAAGTGATCGTGTACTTCACCATCAGCATCGACTTCCGGCAGACCAGTGATCTTATCCCCCGCTGCGGAGGTCGAACCAACGCCAGCCACGCCCGCAAGCAGGGCAAACACAGCATCAGGCAATAGGTCGTAGGAAACAACAGGGCTGGCACCGGTGCTCACAGATTCTGGTAGCTCCAGTGGAATGTCCACATATTCAACGTGGTATGGACGGTCTTCTTTAGGCAGGTGCTCCCATGCAGAATCAGCAAGGATACGTAGGGTGAAGGTGTTGTTGCCTGCGTCGATAAGTTCGAAGGCGTCTTCGGGCAGGTGACGGGCTGGATTGTCAATCAAATGTCCATGCCAAGAAATGGTGCGAGCGTTGCGGATGGTTTCTTCCGCAGTGGCGCCTAGGCGGGAGAATTTTTCCTCAGCTGCACCGCCAACAGTAGCTACACAAGTCTCTTCGAAACGGCCGAGAATATCAGCCACCGGCTCATCCACCTTAATGATGCCGCCAACCGAGATTGGGCCTGGAATCACGCGCACCGCATTAGCAGGGTAACGCGCATCTTGCGCCTGCCACAGGGAGTCAAGACCAAACCAGCGTTTGAGGTCACCATCAATGATTGGTACCCATGGCATTGGCTTATGATGCTTGCGGTTGAGTGTGATCCACCACGCAGCATCGACTGGACGTACCGTGATCTCGCGCGCCTCAGGGTAGGCTGCCAGCAGCTTCTCGACGGCTGCTGGTGCTTCCTCCAGCTCGGCTAAGGACGGGAACAGGGTCTCGATTTCGCCATGATCGGCTGGATTGAGACGAGCCTCAATCCTGTGTAGCAAATCAAAGAAACGGTCATCCCAGGTGGGATCGGTGAATGGATAAGCCAATTCGACAAAGCGCTCGACCCACTGCGCGTAGGTCATCTGCTCTACCTCACCAAAGTAGGGCTTAGCAGTCTTATTGATTGCCTCGATGATTTCTGGCGCATGCTCAGCATAGGTATCAGGATCGAGGCTGGTAATCAGCCGTGAGGCGGCAGCGAAGTCGTTCTCCACCTCATATAGGTCTGCAAGCAGGTGAGATTGACCTGAGGTCATACCACCGTCAGTTTTAAGGCGACCAACCCAGCCTTCTTTGATACCGGGTGTGTCAACCAGCGCCTGCTTAACGGCCTCAGTAGTTTTGGCTTCTTTGGCTGCCATAGCGGCAGTACCCACGAGGATGCCATCAACTGGCATTGGCTTGCGGCCATGCTTGACTGACCAATTACCGGAAATATACTCCGCAGCCTTTTCTGGAGTACCAATACCGCCGCCAACTAGGACAACAATATTGGCGCGCTGACGTAGCTCCTTAAAGGTAGCCAACAGTAGATCATCAAGGTCCACCCAAGAGTGGTGTCCGCCAGCGTGCCCATCTTCAATCTGAATAATAATGTCTGCATCAGGGTGATGATCGGCAATCTCAATGACGCTACGAATCTGCGCCACGGTGCCTGGCTTGAACGCGATGAATGGGAAGCCCTCAGCGTTAAGATCACGGATCAGCTGACCAGCTTCCTCTAGCTCCGGGATACCAGCAGAAATGGTCACACCGTTGATCGCTGCACCTGCTGCACGTGCCTTGGACACAATCCGCTGCACCCCGAACTGCAGGTTCCACATATAGCGATCGAAGAACATGGAGTTGAACTGCGCGCTACGACCTGGCTCCAGCTGAGCCTGCAGATTATCATTATTGAAGTTGAAAACTTCCTCCGAATACTGACCGCCACCGGCCATTTCCGCCCAGTAACCAGCGTTTGCGGCGGCAGCAACAATATCAGCATCAACAGTAGTCGGGGTCATGCCTGCCAAGATGATGGGCGACAAGCCAGTCAGCCGACTAAACGCAGTCTCTACCTTCTGCTCACCATTTGGTAGCTTGACCACCTTTGGCGCGAACTGACCATAATCCACTGGCTTCGGCAATTCGGTGCCTGGTGTTGCAAGATCATCCCGCTTCGCTGGAGTCGTCGCATCCAAAATCACAGCATCAGTTAAATCAGCAGTGATCCCAATTAATGCTGGATCTAGGCTGAGTAAATAATCATGCTCCCCAACCTCCCAACGACACGGATCAACCAAGATGTAGTCTGCGAAGTGCTTGGCATCAACCTGCAACCCGCACAGTTTTGACCACGCAACTGCTTGGTCAGCTGCCTCACGGTTACCTGCATGATGGAACGCAGCCGCCACCTCCAACGTGGTGAAGCTAACATCCACATGCTCGCCCCCACGCTCATGACTATCAATCGCCGCATTGTGCTTATCGACAATCGCCGTAATCTCTCGCTTCGCCTGCGCGAGCTCCTCTTTTGTGCCGGAATACACTGCACGAGTTGGGCCATTAATCACCGCGGGCGTGCCAGGCAGTAACTCCACTGGCACACCGCGAACAGCAAGCATGGTACCAAAGGTTGCCTGCGAGGTAGCTGCTCCCAGCAAGAAAGCAAAAGCCACATGATCGACGACATTCTCATCCTCAGCCCAGTTGTCTGCTGGCAATTCGCGCAACAGCTCCGAACCGATAATGCCTTGGGAATGACCATATGCTTGGTAGTTTTCCGGCTTCAGACCAAGCTGCGCCAATTGCACCACAGATGCGATTTGTCCCAGGACAATACCTGGGACACTGACTGCGGGCTCGGCATCGATAGGTTTCGCCTGCGCATCACCACTGTTGATAAGCTCACGGAGCCGTGCGACGCCGCCCGGCACAATCTGCGAAACTTCCCTTGCGCACGGGGCTAGCTTGCGCTGTGCCGCATCAATCAGATTGTTCAACTGGGTTTGGGCATAGGCTTCAGCCTGGTAGCCCGCCAGATTGGGCTGCCAGACTGAAGCTTGGCCGCCGAAAAGAACACCGACATTGGTAATTTCGTGCAGTGGGGAGAGATTCATTCCACATCCTTTACAAGGGGTTGGTTTTGCGCACCATTTTGGCATGCAAAAAGATCTGCAACATCTTTACGGTAGCGTAGGTTACTTGCGCGTAGGTTTAAAGTTGGATCAAGTGTGAAATACGTCACCACTTTTCAAGTTTGGTGCGTTCGCGCATTTCAAGCAGCTTATTACAGACTAGAAAAGTTTCACCGGGAAAAGAAAATGGCCACCTTTCACGGTATAGACCCTTAACAGTTGCACACAACCGGTGTCGTTTTTTGGAGTGGGCACGGTCAGTCTAGGCGGGATAGGAGCGCGGAATTCGAAATCAAGCTACTAAAAGCCGAGATAGCAAGGGAAAGTACCGGTTGTAGATCAAAATGACAGCTCGATTCTTAGAGCTCCAGGCACAGGAACACGTGTTAGCAAGGTCGGAGCTCAGATCGTATAGGCCCAACCCCCAGATCACAACATTTTTGCCACGCTAAACGGTAGTTATGTGCCGATAAGACAGCAGCTAGAACACAAAGTATCCTAGCCATCCATAATCAAGCTGCTAAACCTCTCCCCTGACATCAAACCATCAATCCCTCAGCCAGAATGACAGCTTGATTCTAAAATCCTGTTCTGAAACTCCATCCGAGAATGACTTAAGCCAAAGCGCTTACCCTAGCAATCTCAACAATCCATCCCCCAGTATGAAGACACACTCCTATAAGTATTAGACTCCCCAATATCGATTATGGTTCCATCGAAACAGCATGGAATTTCCCACAGTTTTTCCTCTAGCTTTCGTTGCAGTTCTCTGAGATTCTGGAAGTAACCACAATGAAACTGGCCACCGATGGGGATCGCGACGGTCGGTTTTCTCACCAACGAATGAAAGTAACAGAAAACACCCCATGATCCCCCTCATTAAGATTCCAAAAAACGGCAAGCGACGCGCCACACTTTTAACCGATCCAATATGGCGCAACCAGCATATCGCTCTGACTCGAAGTAGATATGTCAACCGACGTGCCTTCAATCGCCTGCCCAGCTGGCAAAAGCGTGGTGTCATCACCAATGCGGTGGTTGATTCCACTAAAACTGCCATCATCACTGGTTACGCCGCCGCAGACTTGTATGGGATTGCCACACTAAATCTGAGTAACAGCGCACAAGTTGAGCTAGTGTTACCCGAAGCAAACAAGCCCCCAAGCCGCACCCAGTGGACCAACTGGATCGTCTACCGCAATTGCTATCTACCTACCGAAGAAATTAGCGAAGTTGAAGAAAGTCGCACGGTTTCACTACGCCGCTTGTTTGTGGACATCGTCAGTTTGCACGGCGAACTAGAGGGACTCGCCTTCTTGGAGGCAGCACTCAATAAGGAAGAACTGATACGAAAAGGTTTTGATAAGAGCTACTACCAACGGTACCTCGATCAAAATGCAGGGTCATGGGGAATAGCTAAAGCCCAAAAAGTCCTGGACCTTGCGTTGTACAGCATTCAAAGCCCATATGAAACATTAGCACGGTGGTTGATCCTTAAGGAGCCAGAACTGCGTGGCACAGAAGTCATTCCTCAAGCGGTCATTCCTACAATGACCCATGCTGGACTCAAGGCTCGCCGCTTGGATTTATTGCTTTTTGGCTGGTTAGGGATCGAGATCGATGGCCGCATGAAATATACCGAAGCCATAGCCGAGGAAAATGACATGACAGTTGGCGAGTTCATCCAAGATGAGCGACAACGCGAGACCCAGATCCAAAACATGGGCTACCAGTTTTTAAGATTAAGTCCGAACCAAATTAGCAGCCAGCTAATTCCCCTGATTCACCGTTGTCGCAGTTTGTGTCCTAAGCGAAAATCACCAGGCAAACACTATAAACCACCACTAGACTTAGCCTATTTCGAGCGGGGCGACTATACCTCCGACTGGGAGTCATTCCACTACCTCATCGCAGCTTGATCATTCGCAGCTCTAGGGCTGACGTCGAACAGTACTGATTCGAAGTTGGATGCTAATACGCTCCCGTAATGTTACCGGGGCACTGCTACAACTGCACCGTCGAAGTAGCTTCCGCAATGAGGCCTCAGCGGCAACGATTTCTGCACAAGCTGGGCACGTCGATACGTGAGCTTGGAGGCGCTCACACAAGGAGACCTCCAGGGAGTCATCGACTAGTTCATAGAGGTAAATGCGCAGTTCTGAGCAAGAAATAGTTTCGGTGTTAGCTGGTCGGGCCCCCAGCTGCTCGGTTTCTGCAGATTCCATATTGCTATCTCCTATTTTCCGCCCGTTACAATTCCATATTCTTGTGCCACATCTTTCAACGCTTCCCGCAGCTGTTTTCTTCCCCGATGTAGACGCGACATCACCGTTCCGATTGGAGTATCCATGATTTCGGCAATCTCCTTATACGGCAAACCCTCGACATCAGCGTAGAAAACTACCATTCGGTAGTCTTCTGGTAGTGCATTCATGGCAGCGGAAATCGTCTCATTAGGCAGCTTATTCAATGCCTCTACTTCGGCTGATTCCAAGCCAACAGCCGTGTGGGTCGAGGAATCTAGCAGTTGATAATCAGTAATCCCCTCCGTGGATGATTGCTGCGGCTGACGCTTTTTCTTACGGTAGGTATTGATATAGGTATTAGTAAGAATCCGATACATCCATGCTTTGAGATTGGTGCCTTCTTTGAAGGAACTGAAGGCATGAAAAGCCTTCATATATGTTTCTTGCACCAGATCTTCAGCGTCAGCCGGATTCCGAGTCATGCGCAAAGCTCCAGCATAAAGCTGATCAAGAAGCGGCAACGCCTCCTGCTCGAAGCGCTTTTCCAGATCCATTCATGCCCTTTCCATCACAATAGGTATGAGAGAATCGTACCCATGCCACGACGCAGGCCACACTCAGCGACACCCGCTCTCAAGCTTCTCGAAGCCCATAACATCCCCCACTCGGTCGAAACCTTTGAATCTGGCACCGATCACTTTGGCAAACATGCAGTTCAGGCACTTGCTGTCGAACCCGAGCGCATCTTCAAGACCCTGATCATCGATCTAAGCGCTGGCAAAGGACCAAAACGGCACCTTGCTGTCTGCTGCCTACCAGTCGCTTTCCACTTGTCACTGAAGAAAGCTGCCACCACGTTCGGTGTCCCCAAAGCTACGATGGCTGACCCACATGATGCCACTCGTGCTTCCGGCTACATCCCTGGCGGCATCTCCCCCATCGCTCTAAAAACACCGCTTCCTACCTGTATCGATGAAACCGCACAGTTATGGGATACCATCTTTGTCTCTGGTGGTCGCCGTGGTCTTGACATCGAGCTCTCTCCCACCCACCTCCTTTCACTTACCAACGCCCACTTCGCCGATCTCCTCGCCTGAGTCGGATTTGGGGTACCAGTTTTCGGAATCAAGCTGCTTTTCTCGCCTTCCAGCTTTCATTTTTCCCATTTACAACAGGAATGGCAGCTCGACAACACAACGGCGGACAATAATTTCCGGCTATTCAAAGCTATTCAAAGAATCAAGCTGCTTTTCTATGCTCACGCCCCTTTTTCTGTCCACCGAACACCAGAATGCCAGCTCGATTCCGGAAACTACACCAAGCGACATATCGAGCTCCGCATCTCAGAACAACGATCTGCTCTCGATAAGCTCGGGATAGTCATTAGCTACGTTGCCCACTGCCACATCAGCCTG
>JBHACV010000007.1:0-4402 GCA_041854705.1 Corynebacterium sp. | reverse complement strand
TTGAGTCAAAGAACCATAAGTACCAATCTGAGCGGTCCACTTCCGAGATTTTCGTCCCCAGTCTCCCAACAAGGTACTTGGCAAGGTATGCCCCTCAACGTAACCAACCACCTGGTGGCTAAGATCTTCCAAAACCACTGGGCACCCTAGTTGCCGACTCGCATGAGCAAGAATCTGCATAGCTGGTGCGCCATTGACAATCAACGAATTAAAGGATTCGGTCACATCATGCATGGCGGTAATTTGCCGGACTTTGCGCTCTAGTAATAGAGTATGAACTGCCTCAGTGAGCTGCACAAATTGGATCTCTTCATGCAAAATCAATAGCGGCAGGTCAAAATCGGTGCAGGCCGTAACCACATCCGGTGGCACCTGAGAAAACTGAGTTCCTAATTCCAATACCAAGGCCGCAGCCCCATGCTCAGCAAACGAGGCAATAATGCCGCGACGCTGCTCTGGGTCATTCCCCCAAGCAATACCAGTGGTCAACAGCAGTTCACCACCTTTGAGTAACACGCCAGTGCGCTTAGCATCGGCCACATGTACCCACCTAATCAGACGATCAAGGTCTTCTGGTGGACAAAGAGGTTCCACATGTGCACCACTAAGCGGTGCGGTGGCTAGGACATCACGAATCGTCAGGGCTTGTTCCCACTCTGTCATTGAAACCAACCACCTTCCTTCTACTTTTCTTAGGGTTCCACGCTACAACAAATTCTAAGGTGAACAATCTGTAAAGATTCATGGAATATTTACAACACTTTTCCCCGAAATCAGAGCTCGACCGCTACTAAATTAATAACCATATGGTCATTAAGCAGGAAAAATATTCCCGACCATCAAACTACACCTTAAGTTACACACAATGTCCACTTCCCTATCCGTCAAGGAGGATTTCGTGCTTGTACCGCATTTCATCAATGGTAAAACCACCCCAGAAGACGATCGCGTTGGCGCCGTTTACAACCCCGCCACCGGCGCTCAAATACGTAGCGTCAGCTTCGCTAGCGCCACAACCTTGGAAAACGCCATCGATGCTGCTGAAGCCGCACTGCCCGGCTGGCGGAAAACCGGGCTGGCCAAGCGCGCAAACGTAATGTTCAAACTTCGGGAAATCATCACCGAGCGCAGCGCAGAACTAGCACGACTGATTTCCGAAGAACATGGCAAAGTACTCTCCGATGCTGGTGGCGAAATCATCCGCGGCCTCGAGAACGTGGAATTCTGTGCTGGGCTAATCCACCACATGAAAGGCGAATTCGTCGAACAAGCCGCTGGCGGAATCGATGTGCATCAAGTACGCCAACCCGTCGGCGTAGTCGCTTGTATCACCCCATTTAATTTCCCCGCAATGGTGCCACTGTGGATGGTCACCACCGCCATTGCCGCTGGCAACACCGTGATTCTCAAGCCCAGCGAACGTGACCCCTCAGCCGCAAACTGGTTAGCAGCCGCCTTCAAAGAAGCAGGCCTACCCGATGGGGTACTCAATGTCGTCCATGGCGATAAATCAGCAGTCGATCACTTGATCGCCTCCCCACGAGTCAAAGCGATCAGCTTTGTTGGCTCCACCCCAGTAGCCAAAGCCATCTACACCGCCGCCGCTGCCGCTGGTAAACGAGTCCAAGCCCTAGGCGGTGCAAAAAACCACATGATCGTCATGCCAGATGCTGACCTTGATGCCGCTGCCGACGCAGCAGTCTCGGCTGGCTATGGCTCCGCCGGTGAACGCTGCATGGCAGTCTCAGTAGTGGTAGCCGTTGGCTCCATCGCCGATGACCTAGTGGACAAGATCAAAGAACGCACCCTCAAACTCACAGTCGGACGATTTGACGATCCAGCTGCCGAAATGGGTCCCGTGATTACCAAAGAATCCCTAGAACGGATCACCAGTTTCGTCGCCGGTGCCGAGGAAGCTGGTGGTAGCTTAATCGTCGATGGCCGCGACTGGGATTTCAGCGCACTTGAGGGTGAAGGCTTCTTCATTGGCCCATCAATCATCGACCATGTCCAACCCGGCATGCCCTGCTACGACGAAGAAATCTTCGGCCCCGTCTTATGCATCATGCGCGTCGAATCCTACGACGAAGCAGTCGCACTCATCAACGCCAATCAATTTGCCAATGGCACCGCCATCTTCACCCGCGATGGCCGCACCGCCCGAGAATTCGAATTCGACATTGAGGTTGGCATGGTAGGAATTAATGTCCCCATCCCCGTACCAATCGGCGCATTTTCCTTCGGTGGCTGGAAGAACTCACTCTTCGGTGACACCCACATGTACGGCCCCGAGTCATTCAACTTCTATACCCGTCGCAAAGTTGTGACCAGCCGCTGGCCGCTACCCGACGAGTCCCAAATCAACCTCGGATTCCCCACCCACTAATAAGGAGCTTTCATGACCACCAACGAAACCATCGTCGCACTAGATCGAGACTTTGTGTTCCATTCTTGGTCCGCCCAAGACAAAATCACCTCGTTACCCGTGCAGTCCGGCGAAGGTTCTTATTTCTGGGACTTTGAGGGCAACCGCTACCTCGATTTCACCTCCCAATTGGTCAACCTCAACCTCGGCCACCAACACCCCAAACTGGTCCAAGCCATCAAAGACCAAGCTGACAAACTATGCACCCTCGCCCCCGCCTTTGCCGACGAAACCCGCGGCAAACTAGCACAACTTATCGTCGAAGCTGCTGGAACAGAACACTTCGCCAATGTGTTTTTCACCAATGGAGGCGCAGACGCCAATGAAAACGCGGTACGGATGGCACGACTACACACTGGGCGTCGTAAAGTATTATCGTGCTACCGCTCCTACCATGGGGCCACGGCCACCGCGATCAGCTTGACTGGAGACCCACGGCGATGGGCAAACGAACCCAGTGACAACTCAGTCGTGCACTTCTTCGGCCCCTACCCATACCGATCACCATTCCACTCGGATTCCCCAGAACAAGAAACCGAACGCGCCTTAGAGCACTTGGAAAATCTGATCGTACTAGAGGGCGCCAACACAATTGCCGCAATCATTTTGGAAACCGTGGTTGGCACCAATGGTATTCTCGTACCTCCACCAGGCTATCTAGAAGGCGTGCGCGCAATCTGCGACAAGTATGGGATTTTATACATCGCCGACGAGGTCATGGCTGGATTCGGCCGAACCGGCAAACTGTTTGCCTACGAACACTTTAATATCACCCCCGATATTGTCACCTTCGCTAAGGGCGTGAACTCCGGTTATGTCCCACTCGGTGGGGTATTAATGTCGCACGCAATACGATCTACCTTTGGCGAAAATGTTTTCCCTGGCGGCCTCACCTATTCTGGTCACCCACTAGCCTGCGCGCCGGGAGTAGCCACCTTTGAGGTATTTGAAGCCGAAGGAATCCTGGCTCATGTGACAGATTTGAGTGAACGAGTCGTTGCCCCCTTCCTAGCATCGCTAAAGGAAAAATACGACATCGTTGGTGACGTCCGTGGCCTAGGACTATTCTGGGCAATCGAATTGGTCAAGGATAAGGAAACGAAAGAACCACTGGTTCCGTTTAACCCCACCCCAGAAGAAAATGGCCCTATGCTGGCACTAGCGGCAGCTTGCAAACGACGCGGCTTGTGGCCATTCACCCACTTCAACCGCCTGCATGTCGTGCCACCACTAAATATCACAGAGGAAGAGCTCGTTGCCGGTCTAGAAATTATTGAAGAAGCGCTAGCAGAAATCTAGCGCCAACATCGCTGAGAGACTGCACTGTACTGCGGCAGATACCGTAGTACAGTGCACTTTTTAGTGCCAACACTAAGGTCTGCACGTCACCCCAAACGTGGCCTATTTTCATGGATATGGTCAACACCTACCCAAAAACTGGCCGCGACCTACTTGGTGTACTACTCAAAGCAGGGCATCACATATTAGCGTTCTTGCTTTGTATTACTTGGCAAGACCGGCTGCGATGAGGAAATCCTTCATCATGGTGGTATCACCTATCATTTCGTAAATCACTGCTTTATCAGAGCCACGGAAATCGACAATATAGGAGAAAACGGCCGCTTCATATGCTTTAAGGTCATGCCCATCTGCGGGTTGCACTGGTAACTCGACTGGCGTGATCCAGTCAGTGTTTGGATCACGTAACTGATTGACAGCATCCGAGCCTTCGGCATAGACCACTGAAAACACGCCATAGTCGATGGTATTTACTTCACTGCTAAACGAATCCAAACTGCAGGTTGTGAACGTACCAGTAGCATCAAACTGCTGTTTGGTCAGCTCATCCACATAACAGGCATCAGGTAGAAGTTTCACAGACGCTGGCAACATTCCTGGTAGATCTGCTGGAACTGGTGCCGATTGCAGTTCATCGGTTAGCCCAGTAGTTGGAGCAGGACTACTGTCAGGATTAGG
>JBHACV010000006.1:0-4355 GCA_041854705.1 Corynebacterium sp. | reverse complement strand
TTTATCCTTGCGGCAATTGGCTCCGCAGTTGGCCTCGGAAACATCTGGCGTTTCCCCTATGTGGCCTACGAAAACGGCGGTGGCGCATTCCTTGTGCCTTATATGATCGCCCTGTTGACTGCTGGTATCCCACTACTGTTCCTAGACTATGCCATGGGTCACCGGTATCGGGGTTCTGATCCGCTCATTTTCCGTCGCTTCAAAAAATGGGCCGAACCTGTCGGCTGGATTCAAGTTGGCATCTGTTTCTTCATCACCATCTATTACGCCGCCATTATCGCTTGGGCTGGTCTATACACCGTAAAGTCCTTCAATAAAGCGTGGGGCAATGATCCAGACACCTATTTTTTCGAAACTTTCTTACGTTTCGATGGCTCCAAGACCTTCTCCACCGAATATGTTGGTGAAATTGTCATTGCATTGGCTATCGTGTGGGTTGCCGCCATCATTGTGCTGGCAATGGGTGTGGATTCTGGCATCGGTCGGGCATCAAAAATCTTCATGCCAATCCTGACTGTCCTATTCATCATCGTGGTCATCCGAGCTCTGTTCCTTGATGGTGCAGTTGACGGCCTCAACGCCTTCTTCACTCCAGACTGGTCCAAGTTAGGCAACCCCACGGTGTGGGTCGCCGCCTATGGCCAAATTTTCTTCTCACTATCGGTGAGCTTCGGCATCATGATGACCTACGCTTCCTACCTCAAACCTCGTACCAACCTGACCGGCACCGGTCTGGTTACAGCATTCGCCAACTCCTCCTTTGAAGTGTTGGCAGGTATCGGCGTCTTCGCCGCCTTGGGATTCATGGCGCTGCAACAAGGTGTGGCCGTGGATGAAGCAGCCACCTCAGGCATTGGTCTGGCATTCGTTGCATTCCCAACCATCATTAACCAAATGCCACTTGGTGGAATTTTCGGTGTCCTATTTTTCGGCTCCCTAGCTATTGCGGGCTTCACTTCTCTGTTCTCACTATTTGAGGTCGTGGTTTCCGCAGTGAAGGACAAACTGAACCTGCCTCGCAAAACCACCGCCATCAGCGTGGGTGTGCTCATGGCTGTACTTTCATTGGCACTGTTTGCTTCGGTTGGCGGGTTGGCCAACTTAGACATTATGGACAAGTTCACCAATAATGTTGGCATTGTTGCTATCGCACTAATCATCATCATTGTTGTGGACTGGACTCTGCGCCGGATTGATGAGTTTTCTACCCACCTTAATGTGGTTTCGTCCTTCCAGGTTGGCACCATTTGGCGCATCTGCGTGGTCAATGTCACCACCTTGGTGCTTGGTTTCACCTTGGTCCAAGAGCTCATTTCATTGTTCCGGGAACCTTATGGTGGATACACCAGTGCCCAGGTCAATCTATATGGCTGGGGAGTAATCATAGCTATCCTCGTCATCTCTGCCATCATGACTGGTCTGGCGTGGCCGCGTGGTCTACCACTGGATGGTCCACCCGGTTCCGACTTCGGCGTTGAACCCGAACTGGAGCGGACCCTGCACATACCCAAGCAATACGATCCCAATAACCGGCCACCCCGTGTCGCTGGTTTTGCCATTGAGCAGTACACCAAGGAGGAGCTGAAGTAATGACTGGCATCGCTATCCTCATGATGGTCCTGTTCATCGTCGTCATTTGGGGCGGCTTCGCCGCTACGCTGATTCACCTTCAGCGCCACCCAGATGAGATGTCTGGACACTTCGGGACCGCTGATTTCGCCACCGATGAAGTACTCATCGCCCAAGAAATCCGCGAAAACAACGGAGACTAACTTCACCTAAAACCCCAGCTAGCGTAAGTAAGAGTAGACATTACCCACGACAGCTGGGGTTTTAGTTTTTGGCAAACCTATTACCTAGGCAGGTGAACGCCACCAGGCCACCATTACCACCAAAACAACCAACTCAACCACGGTTTGTGTCACCACTACAACCGGCGCCAATGGCACTGACGAGACCATTGCCAAAGCAAAAGGCAACACCACCAGTGAATTTCTGGTTGTAGCACTGAAACTCAAGGCACAGCGTTGTGTGGTCGGCAGCCCTGACCAGCTTCCCCAAAAATTAGCTACGACTGGCATAATCACACCAAAGGCAACAAACACTGGCACAACGCCAGCAATATCAATGAGGCTGCTAAAAATCGTTCCAGAAAACGCGGCTACCACCACAAACAAGGTAAACATCAATAATGGAACCATGAGCAGATCCACAACTGCCAAAAGCTGTGGGACAAAACGTTGCACAATAAGTGCAACTATCAATGGAAATAAAACAAACAAACCGAAGGCTCGTAAAAACGGCAACCACTGCAACTCCAAGCCGCTAGCAGCAGGCAACACTGAAAGATACAGCGGTAGCAGCACCATCTGAGCCAGCATTACCAAAGGTGTTGCAGCAAGCAACGATGTCCATGCGCCTTGCGCCAAGCGACAGAACACAATGGCATAATCGACACAGGGCGCAAGCAATACTAAGGCGATAGGCAACAACAAGGTTGGATCGTCGACAAGCAAAAAGCACAGTAGTGCGACCACAGTTGGACCGAAAACTAAATTAACTACTGCCACCGCCCTAAGAAAACGTTTATCGCGCAGTCCAGCTGACAATTGGCCAAAGGGAACAGCACAGAAGGTGGCACAGATCAGCGCTATGACCATAGGATCTACCGCTGATTCTAGGTGCATTTTGGGCAGGTAACGGCCAACTAATAAGGCTGCCATCACCGCCAGCGCATATAGGGGGATTTGGTATCGTTCCAACCATGCCGCTGCCTGCTTCACGGTTAAACACGATAGTTTAAAGGCTGCACTCCCACCATAGCGCCCTATTTTTTGTAAAAATGGCACTTGTGAACGACTCCCAGCCTTCCTCGCTTGAATTCTCCGAAGCTACTGAGGTTTTTGAGCAATTACAACCGGGCAGCACCACCGAGCATATTGATCGCGCGGAAATCATCGCGGACGGCATCAGAAGGCTGGCTGCTTGGTGCTTGCGGATGCTCATTATCACCGCCGCAGCGTTTGTGATCTGGTACTGCATCAAACAGGTCTGGAAGGGTGCGCTACCGATTATTTTGGCCCTTATTGTTTCCACTGTGTTGTGGCCACCAGTAGCATGGCTGCGACGTAGAGGTTTGCCCAACGGTCTGGCGTCATTACTGATTATCCTAGGGTTTTTTGGTGGCTTCTGCTTCATCATTTGGGCGATTGCACCTGCGATTGGCAGACAATCGCAAACGCTGTACTTTCAGGCGTTTGAAGGTGTGCAACGGATGCAATTGTGGTTACAAGGCCCACCGCTCAATCTGAATCCTGATGAACTCAATGATCGCATTAACTACGGTGTGCAATGGTTACAAAACCGCGCTGGGGCCATAGCTGGCGAAATTTTCTCCGGCCTAGGGGCCGCTACCAACGTATTGGTGACCTTTGGTGTGGTGTTGATTTTGACCTTCTTCTTCCTCAAAGATGGTGACCGATTCCTGCCATGGCTACGAGGTATTGTCGGTAAACGAGCTGGATGGCATCTTACCGAACTGCTTACCCGCGGCTGGACTGCCCTCAGTGGTTTCATTCGCGCCCAAGCAATCGTATCGGCAGTTGATGCGTTTTTCATCGGATTGGGTTTGATGATTCTTGGTGTTCCGTTAGCCCCAGCGCTCGCTGCACTCACCTTCATTGCCGGTTTCATCCCAATTGTCGGTGCCTTTGTGGCAGGCTCACTAGCAGTTTTGGTGGCCCTTGTATCGCTTGGCATAACCAAAGCTATTATCGTTTTGCTCATCGTGATTATTGTGCAACAGCTAGAAGGCAATATCCTCTCACCAATCCTGCAATCCCGTGCAGTAAATCTGCACCCAGTGATTGTGCTGATTTCGGTAACCGTTGGTGGCTCCCTATTTGGCATCATCGGAGCTTTCCTCGCTGTCCCCTTCGCCGCAATGATGGCAGTGCTTTTCCGCTATATCCACGACATGACCGCCTTGCGTGCAGGCGAAAAAACTGCAGCCGAAATCACCTTTGTCACCACAGCTGGCACGATCAGCGGTGCCCTTGGTGAGGCAATGGGCAAAAAACTTCGCGCCGACCGGCAAGCTAACAATGCACTTATCGACGCCACCAGCACCCCCGCCCCCACCAATCCCCCGCCTGTATCGACCGCCACCGAAGTGCCAACCAACACTAAGAATATTAAATCTGCTATAAAGACGACTTTCCATGTAACACGCAAAGTTGTTGAGGATTTCTATCGCCACTCGAAATGACGAAACTAGGAAGGTTCTACAAATGTTCTTAAAAATCTCTTTGAGGGATTTTGCGTTTGAGATGTCTCAAATCGCAACAAAATCGGTA
>JBHACV010000005.1:0-6311 GCA_041854705.1 Corynebacterium sp. | reverse complement strand
GCCTTCATTTTCGCCGCCATGCTCAAATGTTTCTATCTCTACCTAGGCCTCACCTTCGGCGAGGAAGTCCGCAGCACCCTAGAAGTCATTGACAAATACGTCATGCGGATCACCCTTGTGTTGATTGTCTACATGTTTATTTCCATTTGGTTTAAAAACCGCAAACGCCCAGTAGTTAGTGAGCAACCAACTGAATCCGCTGACGGCGAGGAAACCCTGAGCATTCACCAACGCGACTCTGGCTGGTTTAAAAACCGCAAAACTCCAACTGGCAGGCAGCCGAATAAAACCGCTGACGGCGAGGAAACCCTGAGCATTCACCAACGCGACTCTGGCTGGTTTAAAAACCGCAAACGCCCAGTTAGTGAGCAACCAATCGAATCCGCTGACGGCGAGGAAACCCTGAGCATTCACCAACACGATTCCGAGAAATAGTGCGGCACAAGTACTGGGAAAGTGTAGTCAAGGTCTGAGACTTCATTCGGTTATTTTGCTGCAAAATCCATAAAAGCCCAGCAAGCAAGTGTAATAAAACCCAAATAACCGAATTGTGTCAGCCCTCACACTGTGTTTTGCCGCTCACTCATCGTCATTCCCACAAACCTAGCGGGCGCACTTTCGACTGCAACCCGCCGAGTTGGCTAGGGGCCTGCTAATCTAACCGCTCAATACTTGGCCTAGCAATCAATGGCTTCGGAGCATAGGCTGCGCGTAATTCCCGCAAAGTAGCCGCATGTTCCCATAAATTGACATCTTCTTCCGTCAGGGGCCGGAACTGGCGCGCGGGTAACGGAATACCATCAATATCAACACTGATATAAGTGACGGTGGCGTGGATTGCGGTCTCCAAGGACTTCCGTCCACCTCGTGGCGCCCCAGAACGAACATGAATACTCATCTGCATGGAGCGGGCATCAGTACGCATTAAACGAGCATCAACTTCGATGAGATCACCAATCGAAATCGGCCGATAAAAACGGATGCCACCAGCATAAACAGCAACAGTATGTTCCCCAGACCATTCCATGGTGCAGGCCGCACCAGCTTCATCAATCCATTCCATTGCAGTGCCACCGTGGACCTTCCCACCCCAGTTAATGTCAGTTGGCTTAGCCAAAAATCTGGTAATAAGCCGAGGCGCATCCGAAGGGCCGTCGTAGCTCTGCTTCTCCATTTCGGTTTCAATGGCTTTCCGTAATCCAATTCGAGACTTCGCCGCATCCTGTACTCGTTTTTCATCCGCAGTGCGCGGTTCAAAGGAGGGCACAGGAGTAGACTTGCCGGTTTCTGGATCCTTAGCCACAAAAATCACTAAGCAATCGCAGGCTCGGGTGAATACCCCTTCCTTTGGATCTGCCGAAAGCACCTCATTAACAATATGCATGGAACTTCTACCGGTCATAGCGATCCGCGAACGTACCTCTACCATATGGCCCGAAGGAATCGGACGGGTGAAATGAATATGGCCAACATACGCGGTTACACAATAGGTTCCAGACCAGCTAACCGCACAGGCATAGGCCGCCTTGTCGATCCATTCCAAAACTCGACCACCGTTTACACCATGATTGCCAGCCATGATGATGTCGGTGGGGGCTGCCATAAAACGAAGGATTAATTCAGGGGAACGTGTGCTCATGAAATCACCATACAATGAATGGATGAAAAGAAAAGCAGATCCAGAGGCAATTCGTGCCAGCCTGATTAACTTAAAGCCGTGGCTAACTGATGATGCTCATCTAGCCCCTGATCGCCACGAACTTGCGGCAGCCGTGCGGGGGAGTCTGTATCTGTTAGCAGAGATCGCGCCGGGCAATTCTGTTGAGGTTCGGGTGCCGCCATTTGCGGCTATTCAGTGCCTAGCGGGACCACGGCATACTCGTGGTACCCCGCCGAATGTGGTGGAGACCGATCCTAAAACGTGGCTGCAATTAGCCATAGGTCTGAGTGCTTTAGCAGAGCATCCACAGGTTGTGGCTTCTGGGACGCGGGCATTAGAGGTTGCGCATTACCTTCCGTTGTTTGTCATCGACTAGAATCAACTAGGTGGCATCAAACGCGCAGGCCTTCGCCCACGATGAAATCGAGCATGCTCCCCGCGAAGAATGCGGCGTTTTCGGCGTGTGGGCACCAGGCGAAGAAGTTTCAAAACTCACATATTTCGGACTATTTGCACTACAACACCGGGGTCAGGAAGCTGCTGGCATTGCCGTTGGTGACGGCGATCAGGTTGTAGTTTATAAAGATCTTGGGTTGGTTTCCCAGATTTTTGACGAACAAACTCTCGATTCCCTGCGTGGCAATGTCTCCGTAGGGCATACTCGATACTCCACAGCTGGGGGTGTTACTTGGGAGAACTCTCAACCCATGTATCGGGTGTCTCCCAATGGCACCGATGTGGCATTGGCACACAATGGCAATTTGGTTAATTACCTAGAGCTTCTTGATGAAGCCACCAATCTGGAGCTGGTTAATAAGGACTCACACCCCTCGGATTCTGATGTGATGACTGCTTTGTTGGCTCATGGAATCACCGACCAACATGATTTGTTGCAGGCCGCGCGTGAGGTGCTGCCTAAGGTCAAAGGTGCATTCTGCCTGACAATCACCGATGGGCATACCCTCTATGCTGCTCGTGATCCAGAAGGGGTGCGACCGTTGTGTTTGGGCCGGTTGGATAAAGGCTGGGTTGTTGCTTCGGAGACTTGTGCTTTAGATATTGTGGGTGCCTCGTTTGTGCGGGACATTGAACCAGGCGAGCTGATTGCTATTGATGAGCGAGGAGTGCTGTCGGAACAGTTCGCTAAGCCGCGGCGCAAGGGGTGCGTGTTTGAATATGTTTATCTGGCTCGCCCAGATTCCACCATTCGTGGGCGTAATATCAATGAGTCCCGCCTAGAGATTGGGCGTCGATTAGCTAAGGAGCATCCGGTCGAGGGGGATCTTGTGATTCCGGTGCCGGAATCTGGGGTTCCTGCGGCGGTTGGTTTCGCTCAAGCATCTGGTATCCCTTTTGGCCAGGGACTGGTAAAAAACGCTTATGTGGGTCGAACCTTTATTCAACCCTCTCAAACGTTGCGGCAATTGGGTATTCGACTCAAACTCAATCCGTTGCGGGAGGTATTGCAAGGCAAGCGGCTGGTGGTTGTTGATGATTCTATTGTGCGTGGTAACACCCAGCGGGCATTGATTCGGATGTTGCGGGAAGCTGGTGCGCTTGAGGTGCATGTGCGTATTGCCTCACCCCCGGTGAAGTGGCCGTGTTTTTATGGCATTGATTTCGCTAGTCCGGGTGAGTTGATTGCTAACGCTGTTACCAGCGATAACGAGGCCCAAATGGTGGAAAGTGTTTGTAGTGCCATTGGTGCAGATTCGCTCGGTTTTGTCTCTACCGAAGCAATGGTGGAATCCACTATGCAACCTAGGGAAGAATTGTGCTGTGCCTGCTTTGATGGGATTTACCCCTTAGGGTTGCCCAAGGGCAATGCTAATGCCGAGCTGGTTTCTGCGTTACAGCGTGGGGCCTGCGGTGGTGTTGATTAAGCATCGATGATAGCCGAGAGAAAACGTTAACGAAAGGACCTTGATGACAGACGACATTTCCTATGCGGCGGCTGGGGTGGACATTGAAGCGGGCGATCGTGCCGTGGAATTGTTCGCGCCTTTGGCTAAGAAAGCCACCCGCCCAGAGGTACGCGGCGGACTTGGTGGTTTTGCTGGGCTGTTTGCCTTGGGGCAGTACCGGCAACCATTGTTGGCTGCGGGCTCTGATGGGGTGGGCACTAAGCTGGCCGTGGCCCAAGCAATGGGCAAGCATGACACCATCGGTATTGATCTGGTGGCAATGTGCGTGGATGATCTTGTGGTCTGTGGGGCGGAGCCGCTGTTTTTACAGGATTACATTGCCATTGGCAAGGTAGTACCAGAACATGTTGCTCAGATCGTTTCTGGCATCGCTGAGGGGTGTATTCAAGCAGGTTGTGCACTACTGGGTGGGGAGACTGCTGAGCATCCTGGGTTGATGGAACCTGGCGAATATGATGTTTCTGCTACCGCGGTGGGGGTGGTTGAGGCTGATGAGTTGTTGGGGCCGGATCGGGTGCGGGAAGGCGATGTGGTTATCGCCATGGCCTCTTCTGGGTTGCATTCCAATGGTTATTCATTAGCCCGGTATGTTTTGTTGGAAAAAGCTGGTCTGCCATTGGATGGGCATAGTGAAGAGCTAGGCCGTACCTTGGGGGAGGAGCTATTAGAGCCGACCAAGATTTATGCTAAGGACTGCCTTGCGCTTGCCGACGAGTGCGATGTGCATACTTTCTGCCATGTCACTGGTGGGGGATTGGCTGGCAATCTAGCACGGGTGATCCCTGATGGTTTGGTTGCGGAGCTATCGCGTGCTACGTGGACCCCAGGTCCGATTTTCCGGCTTATTCAAACCGTGGGCAAGGTGCCGTTGGAGGAAATGGAGAAGACCTTCAACATGGGGGTCGGGATGGTAGCAATAGTGGCACCACAGGATCGTGATCGGGCGTTAGCCATGTTGACTGCTCGGCACATTGATGCGTGGGAGATCGGCACTGTTCGCAGCGGTGAGGGCAAAGTGATCGTAAGCGGCGATCACCCTTAGGCACGATCCACCTCTGTTGGTGGGCAAGCAAAAAACCGATGAGTGGAAGGCTCATCGGTTTTAAACTATTTTTCGTCGTCCTCGTCCTCAATCCACTTGGAATATGCGTCCTCATAGTCGTCATAGTCCTCGTTGTTGTGACGGCTCGGGGACTGGCCTGCAAGTTCTCGTTGCAGCGAATCCAAGTCCATATTCGGCGTGTTGTACTTCAGCTGGCGTGCAACCTTGGTCTGCTTTGCCTTCGCGCGACCGCGACCCATGGCATGACCCCCTTGGTACTAAGCGGAGCATCCCTGGGAATTTGGAATGCTCCGTGGGCTTTCAATCAAATTAAGTATGTTTCCTGTATGACACAATAGCCTGAAATGAGGTGTTTTGTCGCACTGAGGCTGTGACCTCGGAAAATAGAAAATCAAGCACCCCTTAACTGGGGTCACCCTGACTTTTGAGCCGATCAAGAGCAGACCTGCCTGCTCGGGTTTGTCCCTCTTGCGGTATCACATCCACCAACACTGCGGCTTCCCCGGCTACTAGGTCCTTTGCGGTTAAGGCGCTACGCTTTAATAGCCCTAGTGCTATTGGCCCGTAGTCATGGTCGTGCACGATGGTGCCTAAGCGTCCAACTGTGCGTCGTCCACTGACAATTGGGGTGCCAGGAGTTGGTAATTCTGGTGCGGAACCGTCTACTTGGAGCATGACTAGTAGTCGGGGTGGGCGGCCCAAATTTTCGACTCGAGCTACTGTTTCTTGTCCGCGATAGCACCCTTTTTCTAAATGGACTGCGCGTAGTTCATCGCGGTTAATCAATCCTGGTACCTCGTGGGGGATGGTTTTCGCGTCAAGGTCAAGACTTACTTCTGGCGCTAGTGCTTTGACTCGTTCGGCGGTATAGGCCATGGATCCGGTTGGGGCTGCACCTTGGTCAATCAAGTGCAGGGCTGCGGGGAGTAATTCGGCGCGTGGGATGAAGTAGTCCACTCGGTGGTGCAGGTTTCGGGAAAGGTAGTCCAGTGAAGTTGGGTGTCCGATTACGCTGAGGATTCCGACTGGTTCTTCAGAAATGGTTACATCGGACCAGAAGACCATTTTCTGCAAATAGTCCATCAGGGTGTCGAAGCCTGCCGGTTCGACGTCGAGATAAACCGCATCTGTGGTCACCAGTACGTCCATGAGGTGCAGGATGTGCCCGTGTGCGTCCAAATTTAATGCTTGGGCGGTGAAACCAGGTGGGGCGTCGTCAAGCTTCTGGCTAAACAAAGTGTTGACGTATGTGCGGGCATCGGGGCCAGCGACCTTAATGACCTTGCGATCGCTGCGGTCGACTAATGCCCCAGTAGCGAAGTTACGTTGTTCTTTCAGTGGGTTACCGTAATGTGCTGCGGTGGTGCCTGGGGGGTTGGTGGTTGATTGGGTGGCGGCACCTGGTAACCCCAAGAGAGGGGAGTTTAATTGCAGTTCTGTCACGAAATACGATGGTAGCGCGATAAACTCAACTCTATGGCATCTCAACCGCTGGTGTTGTCGGTAGAACCCTTTGGTGGTTCTGTGCGCAATCACAACCCGAATCTGCCCCTCGTATTTTTCGATGATGCTGCGGTTACTCGCGGCGACGGAATTTTTGAAACGCTGCTCATTCGGGGACAAAAAGTCTGCAATCTTGACCGCCATCTCGAACGTTTTGTCG
>JBHACV010000004.1:0-12363 GCA_041854705.1 Corynebacterium sp. | reverse complement strand
TCTATCTATCAGCTAATTTACTTCATCGGTATAACTTTCACTCCCTCAGGTTAATCTTATTTTTCTTTGATGAAACTTATTCAGGGATGGTTCGTAGAAGACAGATTGGGGTTGATTGTTTGGATGTTTTTATTGAGGGGGTGTTCCTGTATAGTTTGTTAACCTGCTGGGGTTGGTGGCGAGGGGGTTCCTCCGAATTTCTTTTACTGGTGGTGTTGGTTTTGTGCATGGTTGGTAGCTGGCTGGGTTGTTTTCCAGTCAGCTGGGTGATCTAGGTGTTTTAGGCTGCTTGCTGCTGTTGTTCGGAGGAGTCTCGGTGGTACTCGTTGTTTGTGAACATGGTGGAAATGACGTTGATTTGTCTACGTGCTAGCGCGACTACGGCAGTGTTATGTGTTTTTGCCTGCTGTTCTTTTTCGTTCGTAGAATTGCCGTGAATGCTTGTGGAATCTGGTGGATGAAAAAGCTGATTGCTAAAGGGCGTTCTTTGATTTCTTATTTCCCGCCTGGTTGCGTGAATTCGACATGATTGACGTGCCAGATTGGTTTGTTTGTGGTGACAATCCCGCATACGGCGCTAGGTGTCCTGCAGTTGGGAAATTAGACATGTTACCTACCGTCATGAGGATTTGCGCCGCGGTTTTCGGCCCGATATCTGGCTTTGATAGCAGTAATTCAGTCTGGGGTATCTCAGTGATGAGGTCGAGAACTTCTGCTTGGATATCACTGTGGTGAGTCAGTTTGAGTAGTGCGTCTGATGCCGCTATTGCGACGCCGAGTTCTGTGTATTGAACTCCTGGTATTTTCAACCTTTTGGTTTGCGATAGCGGCAAAGAGAGCGTCGACTAGGGGTTCAAGGGTTGCGTGCCTTGTGCTTGACAGCGAAAGCGATGGTGCAAGCTTTGCCTAGGCGTCTGATTTTAGTCAGGCCGCCGTATTTGGCCAGCAGATGTAGGATCCATTTCTGGTGGATTACTTGGCCTTGCAGCAATCGTTCAAATCCCGGATAGGTGCCGATCAATGCGGATCGCATTTGATTGATGAGTCTAGTGTAGGAGCGGGTGAAGGTCGTTGTCGATGGCGCCTAGGACTTTGATTTGATGAAGACTTCCTCGACTCGGTCAACATTGCATAGGGCAAGGTAGGAGATCCTCACCAAGTATTCATCGGCGATCTCGACCAGTGGATTTATGCGATTGGGGAAGACTCCGACGAAGTCTATGGGGTACTACGAATCACAGCGAAACTTGCTGAACAAGGCATCAAGGTCAATTAAGGAGACCATAGTCAAGCGTATGAAGGGTCATGGGGATCGAGGAGATTTTCCTGATGATATATACCCCTGTGACCACGATACGATTTCATCGAAGCGGAAGTCAACACTGCCTGATCTTGTTAAACAACAGTTTGATACCAAGGGGACTCAACCAGGTATGGATGAGTGAGATTACATAATTTGCCTACCAGTGAAGACTGGTTATACCTGTGTGCAATCTAGGACGGGCATTCCCGTCGAGTGATCGGCTGAGCCGATGGATCAACCCTAGACCCACCGATCTGGTGAAACGCGCACTTCAGATGGCATACACACTGCGCAGTGTCGTGCCTAAAGGGTGTGGTGTTTCACGCTGATCGCAGTTCACCAGTGATCAACTGTGGCAGGTTTGTCAGAAACTAGGTATTACACAGTCTGTGGGGTGCATGGGTGTGTGTTTTGACAATGCGATGTCAGAGTCATTCCAGTCGACGTTAAAGGGCGAGAAAATTCTATGAGCGAAAAAATGGGCCACACACAAAAAGACCCGTAAAACTATCACCTCGTGGATCGAAGTGACCTACAACCACCGTCGGCTACACTCCACACTCGGCATGCAAACCCCAAAGTCTTCAAAAACATAACAACCACAATCCCACCAACGGAAACTCAATTACCACCAAAGCAGCTTAACTAACTGCCCACAACTTACGGACAACCCCACTCAGCCAGCATCCGAAAAGACCACATAGGTTAGCATAAACCCACCCCCAGACACACAAATTTTCCCTTAATCAAAAAACAAAATCCTGCTTGCACTGTGCAAGCAGGATTATTTGTGGGCCCTCCGGGGCTCGAACCCGGGACCTGCGGATTAAAAGTCCGTAGCTCTACCAACTGAGCTAAAGGCCCTTGCCACTTCCAAAAGTAGGATTTGACTCTATGCAGTTTAGCCTAAAGTACGTGGCAATGGAAACCGCTTGGTAATCCCACGTGAAACTGGGTTTTGTGAGATTGCCAGCGTCGAAAAGCGAACGCCTAATGTACTTTCTGAATATGGAGGTACGTTTGCGAAGCTTACATTATTTTGCAGCAGTTGCATAGGAGCTACACTTCTGAAGAGCAGCAGAACGTTTGTATGTGAGTCAGCCGGTTTTATCATGGTAAATCGCGCAACTGGGACGAACACTTGGCACAAGTTTTTTCATCAGGATCGCTGGTCAGTCACATTAATGGCTACTGGCGAGTTATTACTAGAAAAGGCATCTGAACTACTAGAATCTTGGGCGACAAAGGAAAATGAACTACTGCAACTAACCCATACCAAAAACTCTAATCTGACAATTGGACTGCAAACCAGCGTAGGGCGTGGTTTATTACAACAATTTGGATTAAAGCTAGCGGAATATGGCTGGACCCTAAGCTTCAGCAAGTGGCATGGAATGATCCAACAGCTGGAGTAGCAACTGGTGAATGCGATGTAGGTTTTGTTTGGTTAGGGGGAAATGATCTATCTCACGACATATTTAAAGTTTACTGTTGTCGCAGAAGAAAAATCGTACTAGCAGTAACCGAATTCCATCGCCTAGCAAACCAGCTCTAATGACCTCGTTGAACGCGCTCTTTCCGCTTAGTTCAGAGAACAATTTCGGAACGATCGTGCCGTTTTAGATTGAAATCGCACAGCTGGGCAGCTAAAATCAACCAAAACGGCACGATCGTTCCGAAGTCGAGGGCGCATGAACATTGAAGAGATCGCAACAGTAATCCGTGATAAACGGAAAATCACACGCCTGACCCAAGCTGAAATTGCTGCATATGCTGGGGTTTCCGAACGCTTTGTCAGAGAAGCCGAAAAAGGAAAAGAAACACTACAGCTTGACAAACTTCTTGCCCTCATTAACGCGCTTGGACTAACGCTAACAGTTAGCCAACGAGTCCCTGATTACCTCAAGCAAGGTGAACAGTCGTGACCCACGCTTATGTCTTTGTTTCTGGCACATTAGCTGCAACCCTAACCAAGACCAATGGTGGCACCGAATTCTCCTACCTTCCGGAATATACAGGTCAACCTGTTGCAACAACATTGCCATTAGATGCGCCACCACTATTTCTTAGCGGTGGCGCGCTACCACCGTTTTTCACCGGACTATTGCCGGAAAGTCGCAGGCTTTCAGCCCTCAAGCGCCACCTCAAAGCTTCCACTGACGATGAATTCACACTACTACTTGGTGTAGGAGCTGCCCCTGTGGGCAATATTCAGATTTCAGCAACGAAAACACCAGAACCAACTCCACCCCCAGTGTTCAGCATGGGATCAGAAATTAATTTCAGTCTTGCATTGGAACAATCCCATATCCCCGACCCTTTTGCTATTGCAGGCGTGCAAGATAAAGCATCAGCACGCACTATCGCTATTCCAGTTGGCACTACTGATACAGATGCAATCTTGAAACTCTCACCACCGGAATACCCACAGTTAGTGGAAAACGAGTACACCTGCATTGAAACTATTCGACCATATTCTCGTCATCTGCGGCATGAGCTTGTTCAAGTGGAATTAGTACATGATGTTACTGGTCGCGCTGGGTTATTGGTGCACCGTTTTGATAGTTTCCGTGGCAATCGCATTCCAGTAGAAGATGCAGCACAAATTTTAGGTATTTACCCAGCGGATAAATACCACGTATCTTATGAAGAAATCGCTGTTGGAATGGCAAAAGTGAGCGCAACACCAATTGTGACGCTGCGCTCTGTTGCACTCCAAGTGGCATTGGCGTGGCTTAGTGGCAACGGTGATCTTCACGCAAAAAACTTTTCCCTTTATGACAAAGGCACTGGTTTTGAACCAACCCCGATCTATGACATTCCAGCCACACTTGTGTATGGCGACAATGACCTAGCACTCCCGATTGGTGGTAAAAGAACCGGGCTAAGCAGAAAACGGTTTATTGCTTTTGGAAAAGACATCGGCCTGCCAGAAATGATTTCCCACCAAGTAGCGGACGCTGCGTTAAAGGCAACAGAGCATCTTGCCGCACAACTGTTAGAAAAGCTCAGTCTCACACCACGACAGCGTCGTGATATTCCGCAGGTGCTTTATAGCCGTCGAAAAGCATTTGTCTGAAGTTAACCATTCACAAGTTTCAGGTGGAAGTTATTGTAGCGTTCACTGTGAACACCAAAACGGGGCACAAGAGTGTTGAGATTAGCAAGTTCATCAGCAGAAAGTGCAATTGTGGTAATGGCTGCGTTTTCCGCAATGCGATTGGTACTGCGGGTACCCAGAATCGGAACAATAAATGTTGCGTGCGCCAGCAATCATGCAAGCGCAATCTGGCCTAGCGTGCAGTCTTCTACCGCAGCCAACGCCTTGACCTGCTCAACAAGAACACAGTCTGCGGCAAGGTTGTCCTTGTTCAAGCGCGAGATGCTAGCGAGAATGTCTTTTCAGCAAAACTTTGCGCCTCCCACATTAATTCCTCATTGCCATAGGAACCATAGACCTCAGCGGTATCAAAAACGTCACACCAGAATCCAGTGCTGAACGCAGCGCCTTAATCATGTCATTTCTATCATTGGGGTTTGCCCCATAGTTTTGGCTCATACGCCCATGCACCCCAAACGGCTTTTAACTGCAAGCCTACGTACACTAAACCTTATGGATATGCGCTTACGGGATATGGAGCACTTCATAGTGGTTGCCGAAGAATTGAACTTTCGACGCGCAGCCGAACGTCTATATATTAGCCAACCTGCGCTGTCACGTACTATAGCGAATCTTGAGCGAGAGCTACAGGTTCAATTATTTGCCAGGGATCGGCAAACAGTGCGGCTCACCCTCGCTGGCGAGTATCTTTTGCAACAGGCACCAACATTACTTTCACAGATTGATAGCCTTTACCAGCAGCTGTCACTACTGGATCGTACCGCGCATAAAACCCTAGTTGTTGGCGCACAAACTGGAATTGGCAGAGGACTTATGCAGCGCCTTGCACAGGCCCTCGACAAAATTGAATGGCGCATTCAGTTACGTCACATTCCATGGACTGATCCCACAGCAGGTGTTTTATCAAGACAGTGTGATGCTGGTTTCGCGTGGCTAGGCACCACTATTGACCCACAATGCAACCATATTGTGGTAGCAGAAGAACCAGTGCTTATTGCGGTGCGGGAGGATCATGAGTTGGCGCAACGTTCCTCTTGCGTGTTTTCAGAAATCGCAACAGAAACACTCATCGCACTTCCCTTAGAGGCTGGTAGTTTGCGGGATTTTTGGTTGGCGCAGTATCTCCGCAACGGTGAACCGGTTCCCATTGGTGGGATAGCCACCTCTGCTGATGAGGCTTTAGAAAACGTCATCTCTGGCAATGGTTCAGTGTTAGTATCGCAGGGCAATGCCGAACTTTACGCTCGCACTGGCATACGTTTTATCCCAGTTTCTGGGCTGCTTCCTGCTCGTTTCGCCTTTCTATGGCATCGTGACAATATCAATCCCGCTATTAATATTGTAGTGCAGGAACTCACATAATATTCCCAATACCAGCTTTGGATAGCCCTAATTTGTGATGCATTTTTGTAATCACAAAAAGTATTGGACGGGAACTATGGACTCCCATAGCGTCGAGGATACGGGCAGTACAAATCGACTGCTTTTCCGATTGACAGCAAGGAAGCCAGTATGTCTATTCCTTTTTTAACCGAACGCGTCAGATTTTCTTCATCCGGCAATCGACTCGTTGGCAATCTCCACCAGCCCATTGAACAATCAGATGCAGTCGTGGTGGTAACTGGTTCATGGACTACCGTAAAAGAGCAACAAGCCGAGTTTTATGCCCGCTTATTAGCGGGTGCCGGTTTTACTACCTTAACGTTTGACTTCCGCGGCTTCGGGCAAAGTGAAGGTACGCCTCGCTGCTGGGAAAACCCAGAGCGTAAGTCAGCTGATATTCACGCTGCTATAGATTTTCTCCAAGAACGACAATGGCAGCGCATCGGCGCTTTGGGCATCTGTGCTTCTTCTGGCTATCAGGCAGTTAACGCCGCTAAGGATAACCGGATTATATCGCTAGCTATGATTGCGCCTTGGCTGCACACCCCAGAGCTAGTGCAGCCATACTATGGTGGGCCCAAAGGTGTGGCAGAAAAGATTGAAGCTTCTCGACGCGCACAGCAACTCTTTGAACACACGCAGAAGGTAGAATTCGTCCCTGCTATTTCCACCACAAATCCCGATGCAGCCATGTTTGGCGATTATGACTATTACCTCGACCCACTACGCGGTGATATACCCGAATGGGATAAACACCTAGCCGTAATGTCCTGGGAACCATGGTTAAGGTTCAATCCGCTATTAGTTGCTAGCCAGATTTCCATTCCGGTGCTCATGGTTCATTCTCATAATGGTGCAGTACCTGACGGTGCTCAACAATTTTATGAAGAACTAGCAGGCGAAAAAGAGCTGCTATGGATCAGTGGAAATCAACTAGATTTCTACGACCAACCAACCCAAGTTACCCAAGCGCTAGACGCAGTGGTTGCTCATTTCCAACGCACACTTTAATCCCACATAGATAGGAAGCATTGTGGATATAAGAACTGATATTATTGCCACGTTGAATCAATTATTCTGGGCAACCGACCATCACGATTGGGAATTACTAAAGAAGGTGTTTTCCAAGCAAATAACACTCAATTATGGTCAGCCCACTCAACTCGACCCTGATGGGGTAATCGCTATGTGGCAACCGGTATTTCAGGCACTTGACGCACATCAGCATCTGGTAAGTAATCACTTAGTCACCTTAGCTGAGCCTGCAACCACGGCTATGGTCGTAGCCACTTTTATTGCCACCCACCAGTTTGGTGAACAAACTTGGACGCTGGGCGGTGATTATGAGTTTGAACTAATTCACCACAATGATAGCTGGGAGGTAACAGCTATGACCATGCGGCCTGTGTGGCAAACTGGTCCGACTGATCTGGTGCAGCAAGCACTTGCCCAAAACTAAAACCCACGCCCTGGTAAAAGACCAAAACGTGGGTTTTATGCTCCCAGCTAGGAAGCTACTACTTCTTCTTCATCGAACCGGTTGCGGCAAAGCGCTGGTGGAAGGAGAAGGCGGTGTCCAGATCATGCGGGGTTTGCATGGTCTTACGCTCCTTGGCCAAAGCCTCGGCACGCTCGAGGTATTCCTCCAGCAGTGGCCGGTAGTCTGGATGAGCCAAGGCAATGATCTTGCGGGAACGCTCGCGTGGTGCCAAACCGCGCAGGTCAGCATAGCCAAATTCCGTGATGATGACCTTGACGTCCTGCTCAGTGTGGTCCACATGCGAAACGAATGGCACGATGGCGGAGATGTCACCATTCTTGGCATCGGATGGGGTGATGAAGGAGGAGATGAAGCCATTACGGGTGAAGTCCGCAGAACCACCCACACCGTTCATAATCCGAGAGCCAATGACATTGGTGGAGTTGACGTTACCGTAGATGTCCGCCTCGATCAGACCATTGGTACAGATCAAACCTAGACGACGCACAACCTCAGGGTGGTTGGAGATCTGCTGTGGACGCAGAATGATCTGCTTGGAGTACTTCGAAGCCTCATTGTTCATCCGCTCGGCGTATTCCGGTGACAGCGAGAAGGAGGTAGCGGAAGCAACAGTCATCTTGCCAGCGTCGATAAGATCGACCATGCCGTCTTGGATAACCTCGGTGTAGGCGCGGATGTTCTCAAACTTCGAATCAAGCAGGCCAGCCATCACAGCGTTAGGAACATTACCCACACCGGACTGCATGATGTAGTTGTCGTAGGATAGGCGACCAGCAGCAACCTCACCCTCGAGGAAGTCGAGGAAGTGCCCGGCGATCTGGCGGGACTGGTCATCTAATGGCTTGAACGGCGCATTGCGGTCAGGCAGGTTGGTCTCAACCACAGCAACAACCTTGTCGAGGTCAATATCGATATAAGTGGTACCGATGCGCTGACCTGGCTCGGTGATTGGGATGGGCTGACGATTTGGCAGGCGATTAATGCGGTAAATATCCGCCATACCTTCAAGCTCTAGAGACTGCCAAGAGTTGACCTCGATAATGATCTTCTCGGCATTGTCGAGGTATTCCACATTATTACCCACGGAGGAGGATGGGATAATGTGGCCCTCTTCAGTAATGCGTACCGCCTCAACGATGGCAACATTCATCTGGCCGAAGAAACCCTGCTCAACATAGATAGGCGACTCGGACAGGTGGTAATCAGCGTAAAGGGTAGTGCCGTCATTGATCTTGGAACGCAGGATCGGGTCGGACTGGTAAGGGGTACGGAAACGAAGGGCGTCAGCCTCGGCAAGTACGCCGTCACAGTCAGGTGCGGTGGAGGCACCAGTGAACAGGTCGATCATGTACTCGTCGCCACGGGCATGTGCTTCTTTGGCGCGCTCAGCAATAGCGGTGGGAAGAACCTTAGGGTAACCCGCACCGGTGAAGCCGGAGATGCCAACTTTATCGCCGTGGTTGACAAACTGTGCAGCTTCCTCGGCGGTCATGACCTTGCTGGCAAGCTTGGCATTTGCAATGCGCTCAGACATTAATTTCCTCCTAGTTGGGAAAGCATCCACTGTCTCAAAGCCCCACAATGAAGCGGCCCAAAACAGCGCTTTTAAGTTACGGAGACCACAATAATGCATACCCCCTCGTTTTTCTTCCCTTTAGCGGAAAAATCCTCAATTTGCTGCAAAATCCACAAAAAACGGGGTTAGTGGGTGGTAAAAACCAAAAAGATTCACAAGAACCAAGCAGAAAAATGTGGACAGTAGGTCAGGAAGCATGGGTCAAAGTCCAACGCCCCTTAAGCCTGCCATCCCCACGCTTATCGACGCCCACAGCTGGGGTGGTACCTCACTATGGTTTTTGGCTAATCCGCTAAAGATTGATGCACAGCGAGTTGCATGCGCTATACGGGATCAGCCGCCGACGCTGCATCAGAAATACAGCTACTCCCGGAGCAATACCAAGAGCACGCGCAGCAGAAATGATTTCATCTTCACGTCGTAACCCACGAAAAGGCTTTAAGCCCTGACCAGCAAAAAGGACATCTTCGGCAAACTTGTTTGCTGCTTTCTCGTTTCCTTGATTGTGTTTTGCCTCGCCATTTGGTTTTAGTTCAAAGCGATAGCCTTCCCGTGGATCATTAAGGATGTGACCGATCTCGTGAAAAATCGTCCAAATCAAGTGTCCGTCTTTTTTGCGTCGATTGGTTAGCTGGATAATGGGACGGTTCCCTACCCACTGCGTAACTCCATAGAGTGGAAACTTTTTGGGCGGCACCACAACTCGAAACTCAACTCCAACCGAAGCCAAGAGGTTTGCCACATCATCGATGAGCTCAGAATCAGGTGCGGCACATCGTGTGCGTAATGCCGGAAGTATCGCCTGCAACTTGGCCTCATCAAAGTCCTGCAGAACTCTTTGTTTTGATGTCTCCAGTTTTTCTCCCACTCGCAGCCAGGCTTTTAGCGCAAATAGATCGTATCCTGACCCTGATTCCCGCAAGGCTGCCAATGCAAAGGCACCACTAAAATCATTTTCCAAAGACTTCTCTAAAACTTGTGGTGAACCAAACCCAAGAAACTCCAGAAAATCAGCCATCATCTGCTCTGGATAGCGTCGGGTTGCTGTAGTTACACCTTGCTCACGAAGATAGGTCCCAAGGTTTGATGATATTTTCGTACCTGCATCCCGCAAATTTTGTAACTGGGCCAGTTCAGCAAGTTCTCGTCGATAACGGTTTTCATGCCGCAACCATGTAGCAGCTGGAATACCAGTTGCTAAGCCAAGTACATGAGCAAAATCTTCAGTGATTCGCGCTTTTCCATTAACGATCTCGTTAATCCGCTTACGGGATGTCCCGGTACGATGAGCCAGCTCTTCTTGGGTAACATCCTCGTCTTCAAGCCATTCTTGCAAGAACTCACCTGGCGCAACTGCATAGTCCTTCAACTTTCTCACCTCCGATTAGTGGTAATCAGTAATCTCGTGCACTAGCGCCACCACGCACTCCAATTCATCAGAGCCACCTAGCGGGATGACAATAATCCGCCAATTAGCAGATAGCCGACCAGACCATTGTCCAGATCGGTCACCGCTGAGTGGATGCCATTTCCCTAGCGGATCAAACTCTCTCAAATCTTCAAAACTTTGCGCTTCCTCAAGAGCTGCGATCCGAAGACGTAGCTTTCTCGCCAATTGCGGGAAAGCTTTTTGCATTGCTTTGGTTTGTGTACATTGCTTTTTAAGCTTAGCGCTGGAATACGTAATTTTCAAAAGATTGTAACCAGTCTCGTGACACTACTTTTGATCATAATTTTCCATCTACCTAGAGATATGTATACTTATTACAAAATTTTAGGGAAGATTGACTGGTCTTGGCAAGCAAATTTACAGTGCGAGGCGAATAACCACCTACATCCCTTCTAGATATTTGCTATATTCCACCTCCCACCACCCACATTCGGAATACCCCAAGCTATGGCACAATTACCTGCGTGACTTTGCGCATTGGATCGATCGAATTAGCCTCCCCCGTCGTGCTTGCCCCTATGGCTGGGGTAACTAACGTCGCTTTCCGCACGCTGTGCCGTGAGCAGGAACTACAAAAAACTGGAACCGTTTCTGGCTTGTATGTCTGCGAAATGATTACCGCACGAGCTTTGGTTGAGGGCAATGAAAAAACCATGCACATGACTGCCTTTGGCCCAGATGAAAACCCTCGCTCTATGCAGCTTTATACCACCGACCCAGAATATACCTATTTAGCTGCAAAAAAGATCGTGGATGAGAACCTCGCAGACCATATAGATATGAACTTTGGCTGTCCAGTTCCAAAAGTGACCCGGCGCGGTGGCGGCTCCGCACTTCCTTATAAACGACGGTTGTTTGGCAATATTGTCGCAGCGGCAGTCCGTGCGACTGAGGGAACCAATATTCCGGTGACGGTGAAATTTCGGGTCGGTATTGATGATGAGCACCACACTCATCTGGATGCAGGTCGCATTGCAGTAGCAGAGGGTGCGCAGGCGGTGGCGTTGCATGCTCGCACTGCGGCGCAGCGTTATTCGGGGTCAGCGGATTGGAATGAGATCACAAGGTTGAAGGAGCATTTGGCTGATACTGGTATTCCGGTGTTGGGTAATGGCGATATTTTTAAAGCAACTGATGCTGCTGCCATGATGGCTCAAACTGGTTGTGATGGTGTAGTGGTTGGTCGTGGTTGTTTGGGGCGTCCTTGGTTGTTTGCGGAGTTATCGGCAGCGTTGCGGGGTAAGCCAGTGCCGTTGGCGCCCACCTTGGGTGAGGTCGTGCAGATTGTTTGTCGGCATGCTGAGCTTTTGATCGAACACGATGGTGAGCAAAAGGGGTGCCGTGACCTGCGTAAGCATATGGGGTGGTATTTTCGGGGTTTCCCGATTGGTGGTGAGGTTCGTAGCCAGTTGTCGGGGATTTCTACTTTTGCGGAGTTACGTGCGGTTCTTAGCCCTTGGCAGGATTCGACTGCTCTAGCTGAAGATTCTGATGGTGCGCGGGGCCGTAAAGGTTCTCCGGCTAAGGTGGTGTTGCCGGAAGGTTGGTTGGATGATCCTGAGGATGAGACTGTGCCCGAGGGTGCTGAGATTATGCATTCGGGTGGTTAATTGGTGGCTGGTGTAGGAAATCCAGCCATCCCTAGTTCGCATTAGCTATAGAGTACGTGCGTTTCTATGGTAGTAAACCCAAGGTTTTCGTATGCTGTTACAGCTGCCTTATTGTCTGATTCCACGTATAAAATAATGCGCTGTGCTCCCAATCCAACAAGGTGGCGCAAACCTGCGGCGACTAGTGGTGTGCCTAGTCCTTTGCCACGGCCAGCATTAGCTAGTCCAACTACATAGACTTCGCCATCGGCACCAGCAGCTAGGTCACCATGACGTTTGGTCCAGTGGAATCCGATCATCTGTGCCCCATCCCAGAAGGTAAGAAAATCTTCTTCCCTAAACCAGTTGGTATCGCGGGCTTTGTCTAGTCGTGATTGGTCCCAGCCACCTTGTTCTGGGTGCCAGGCGAAGGCTTCGTT
>JBHACV010000003.1:0-19528 GCA_041854705.1 Corynebacterium sp. | reverse complement strand
GCTCTAGCATTAGACGCTGGCGGCAATATTAGATTAGCAATGCAGTGACTAAATATTGGTTCCAAGTTCGATGCCCAACCCGGGAACAGAATTAATCAAATCTCGGGTGTATTCTTCTTTTGCATCTAGGAATAGCTCATCAGTGCTGCCGTGTTCAACCAACGTGCCTTTTTGCATCACTACCACCTCATCGGCGGTTTGGCGCACTACCGCAAGATCGTGGGTAATAAACAGATAGGACAAGTTCAATTCGGATTGCAAATTGGCAAGCAGTTGCAGAATCTGGTTTTGCACCAATACATCCAGCGCAGAGACTGCTTCATCCAAAACAATCACCTCGGGGTTGAGCGCTAGTGCGCGGGCCACGGCAATGCGTTGGCGTTGTCCACCGGAAAGCTCATTGGGATAGCGTCGCATTGTGGATTTCGGCATGGCAACCATGTCGAGCAACTCACTGACCCGTTGTTCTCGTTCTTTTCGGTTTCCTACCTTGTGCACTAGCAGCGGTTCTTCAATACACCGATAGATGGAATACATAGGGTCGAGGGAACCATAGGGATTTTGAAACACCACCTGCAGTTTTCGCCGCATATCAAATAGTTCAGCTTTGGATAAAGTGGAAAGATCTGTGCCCTTGTAGTAGACCGTGCCGGAAGTCGGTGTCAACAAATTAAGGATCATATTAGCCACGGTGGATTTGCCAGAACCAGACTCCCCCACCAGTGCTAAGGTTGTGCCTTTTCGTAAACCGAAGCTGACATTATCAACGGCCTTAAACTGGCTTTTACCCCCTTTCTTTCCGCGGACTTTAAAGACCTTAGTCAGGTTTTCCACCCGAATGATCTCTTCGGTTTCTATGTCATGTTCGCTACTATGCTCTCTGGCAAGTAGCTCTTCAGTTGTTACTCCAGCGCGTTGTGCTGACTGGATCCGAGCAGAAGCCAGCGATGGTGCTGCCTTAACCAAACGTTGGGTGTAGGGATGCAAAGGGTTACGCAAAATATCAAGAGCTGGACCCGATTCCACAATCCGACCGCGATGCATCACCACTAGGTGGCTGGCCCGCTCCGCAGCCAACCCAAGATCGTGGGTGATAAATAACACAGCGGTGCCGAGTTCGTCAGTGAGATTGTCCAAGTGATCCAGAATGCGCTTTTGCACCGTCACATCCAGCGCGGAGGTCAGCTCATCGGCAATCAATAGTTTCGGTCGCGCCGCCAAGCCCATGCCAATCAGGGCGCGTTGGCGCATACCACCGGAAAATTCATGTGGATATTGCTTCGCTCGGTCGGCTGCATTTGGCAGCCCCGCTTCTTCCAGTAGCTCTGCCACTCGGGTGTTCATTTGATCCTTGTCCACCACCTGATTGGCTTTCAAAGATTCTTTGATCTGAGTGCCCACTCGCCACACCGGATTGAGGTTACTCATGGGGTCTTGAGGAACCAGACCGATCTGGGATCCCCGGTAGGCCACCATTTCTTTATCCGATAAGCCGGTAATGTCTTTGCCGTCGAAAATGATCTGCCCGCCGGTTACTTTGCCAGTACCTGGCAACAAACCAATAATCGCCATGGCTGTGGTGGATTTACCAGAACCAGATTCCCCTACGATCGCCACGGATTGGCCGGGATAGATGGTCATATTGACCCCACGCACCGCTTCGACGGTGCCGGTGGAGGATTCGAAGGAGATTTTCAGATCCTTCAATTCCAGTAATGGTTGAGGGGTAGTCGTTGTTGTCATTAGTATTCTTCTCCCCTGCTATTTCTTCCGGGCTTTGGGATCTAGGGCATCACGCACCACGTCACCCATCATGATGAAGCTCAGCACTGTCATTCCTAGTGCTAGTGCTGGGTAGAACAACACCATTGGCTGGGTACGCAGAGATTTTTGTGCCCGCGCGATGTCGCCACCCCACGAAACCATGTCCGAAGGCAAACCGATACCTAGGAAAGACAAAGTAGCTTCAGCAACAATGAAGGTACCTAAAGCAACAGTGGCATAAACAATGATCGGTGCTGCCGCATTGGGCAGGATATGCCGGTTGAGAATCTGCCACTTAGAAGCGCCCACTGCTTTGGCAGCAGTAACGAATTCTTCGTTTTTAGTAGACATGACTGCCCCACGGGTAATACGGGCAATATTGGTCCAACCGAACATGGCCAGCACGATCACCACGGTTGCGATGGTCCGGTGGTCCTTGAGCATCTGCATAACCACGATCGCTGCCAGCACTAGGGGCACAGCGAAAAAGACATCGACGATCCGCGATAGAACTGCGTCAATAATACCACCGAAAAACCCAGCTAAAGCGCCGAAAATGGTGCCGATAACGACCACTGCGATGGTGGTAAATACCCCCACAAGCACTGACGCCCGAGCACCATAGACCATGCGGGCATAAATGTCACAGCCCTGCCGATCAAAACCGAAAGGGTGCCCTTCGCTGGGACTATCCAATGAATTGGCTAGATCACAGTATTTCGGATCGGTGGCAGTGAAAAGTTGTGGTGCTATTGTTAGCGCTAAAGCGATGAGAATGAGGGTAGCCGAGACCCAAAACAGGGGCCGACGGCGTAGATAAATCCAGGCCTCATCCCACACGCTGGTGGGAGCGGACTCATCGGCGACTGCATCGACCGCACCGAGCCCCGTCTCATCGGTTTCGGCAACATAGCGTTCTTGGCCGGGAAGCACTTTCTTATTTTCGTCATTAGGCATAGCGAATCCTTGGGTCAAGTACGGCGTAGAGCAAGTCCACGACCAAGTTGGCGATGATATAGACGACCACTAATACGGTGGCAAATGACACCACGGTGGTGGGTTCGCCTTTGATGATGGCTTGGTAGATTGCACCACCAACCCCATTGATGCCGAAGATGCCCTCGGTGACAATTGCACCACCCATTAGGGCGCCAAGGTCTGCCCCGAGGAAAGTCACCACCGGAATCAGTGAATTGCGAAACACATGTCTCACGGTCACCGCAGGACCCGACATGCCTTTGGCCCGTGCGGTGCGAACATAATCGGCACGCAGGTTCTCACTCACGGATTGGCGGGTTAGTCGGACGACATAGGCAAATGATAACGCACCTAGCACTACTGCTGGCATGAGTAATGATTCAAAACTTTCATTGGCACCAACAGTCACGGGCAACCATTTCAGTTTCACCCCAATGACGAACTGCAGCACAAAACCGATCACGAAGGAAGGCACTGCGATTACCAGCAGGGACAGGACCAAAATGGTGCTGTCGAAAATGCCACCGCGACGAATACCCGCAATCACACCAAACACTAAGCCGAAAATCGCCTCGAAGGCTAAGGCCATCAATGCCAATTTAATGGTGACGGGAAAAGCGCTAGCCATAGCTTCAGCTACTGGCCGACCGGAGAAGGTGGTGCCGAAATCAAGGGTCAAAACACCCTTAATATACAGAAAGTACTGCATATAGAGCGGTTTATCTAGGTTGTATTCTGCCGTGAGACGTTCACGAGCGGCATCGGTGAGGCCACGATCCCCACCAAGTGCTTCGATCGGATCACCTGGCAATAAAAACACCAATAAATAAAGCAGCAGCGTTGCGCCGAAAAACACTACTATCAGTTGGAGCAGGCGGGACCCAACATAACGCAACATTTTGAAACTCCTTCAGTTGAGATCTCCACCCACAAACCCCGCGTGAGCACT
The DNA here is from genome assembly GCA_041854705.1 of Corynebacterium sp. GTDB lineage: Bacteria > Actinomycetota > Actinomycetes > Mycobacteriales > Mycobacteriaceae > Corynebacterium. The sequence continues at coordinate 15,837 of JBHACV010000003.1, read as the reverse complement.
ACACGCGGGGTTAATTGGGACTATCAGATCATTGAAAACGCCGTATTAATTCTTGGTGATCTGGTAATACACTGGGGTTTCTTTCCACGAAAACACCACATTGGAGACATTCTCCGAGGTGCCACCAACCGTGTTTTGGTACCACAGCGGGATAGCAGGGAGATCCTCAAATAGCACCTCTTGCGCCTTGATGTAGGATGGGACGCCTTCATCGTAGGTCTTGGCGGCATTACCTTCCTTGGCAAGTGTGTCGAACTCGTCCGAAGAATAATCGCCATCATTCGAGCTAGCACCTGTTGCGTATAGCGGAAGTAGGAAATTAGCAACCGATGGGTAGTCCGCCTTCCAACCAGTACGGAAGGCACCAGAGATAGTGCGGTTGACGATATCGTCTCGCAGGGTTTTGAAGTCAGGATAACTCTTACCTGAGGCTTGAATGCCAAGGTTGTTCTTAATCTGGTTGGCCACCGCATCGGCCCATGCTTGATGCCCACCGTCAGCGTTATAGGCGAGGGTGAATTCGCCCGTGTACTTTGAGATTTTATCGGCCTCAGCCCATAGTTCTTTGGCCTTTTCAGGGTTGTACTCCAACACCTCATTACCTTCAATATCTGGGGTATAGCCTGGCACTACTGGGGAGGTGAAATCGGTAGCTGGTGTACGGGTTCCCTCAAAGATAGTTTGGGTAATCTCCTCCCGGTTAATCGCCATTGACAGTGCTTGCCGACGCAGCTTGCCTTCCTCACCAGAGAAATGCTCCAATTTTTCTGGGATGGTGAAGGTCTGGATAACGGCCGCTGGTTGGTTCACGGCGCGCTCACCCAACTCGTCTTCAAAGGTGGCGAATGCGGTATCAGGCAACTGCTCCAATACATCAAGGTTGCCAGCCAATAGGTCCGCATAGGCCGCATCCTGAGAAGCGTAGAAAACAAACTTAATGCCATCATTTTCTACTGTGCGGGGTCCGTCATAGTTTTCATTGGGCACCAGCAATGCGGATTCATTGTGGTTCCATTCGACTAGTTTGTAAGGACCATTGCCATTGGGCTTCTCCCCAAAGGCTTTTATGTCTTCAAAAGCCTCATCGGGTAGCGGGTAGAAAGCAGAGTAACCCAGCCGAGCCGGGAAGTCAGATTCTGGGGAGGTCAACTCGATGGTGAAAGTCTTGTCATCAATGACTTTCAAGCCTTCCATCTTCTCTTTGCCCTCTTCATAGCCGAGAATTGGCTCAAAGAAATAGGCACTAAGCTGGGCGTTTTCAACAGCATAGTTCCATGCGTTAACGAAGTTCGATGCCTTGATCGGGGTACCGTCGGCAAAAGTAATACCATCTTTGAGGGTGACACGGTAGGTCTTTTCCCCTTCTAGTTCAATGGATTCTGCCAATTCATTGTGAGTTTCACCATCTGCGTCGTAGTACAACAAACCTGAATAGATCAGATCAACAAGGTCACCACCACTAGTCTCATTGGTATTGGCGGGGATCAAGGGGTTTTGAGGTTCGGTTTTCCACGCAATGATGTAATTTTCGCCCTCAGGAGCTGATCCGCCAGAACCGGAGGAAGAACATGCTGCTAGGCTCAGTACTAGTGCAGCCGCGGTTCCTACCGCAAGTGTCTTCTTCAAAAACATGTATGAACCTCCATGTATGAGTTTATGGATTACAACGCATGGTTTTTGGCAATGAGTATGCACCAAATTCCAATACTGCATAGGAATACTAGTGGGTGATCTAGATCATTCCTACCGGGATCTTTTGGGGCTAGATCACAATTTACCCAGTCGAAATATGAGCTATTTCATAAAACTGCCCGCTACCATGAGAAACACGCTAGCCTCCCACGAAAACCAACCCCGATATGCACCAACGTAGGAAATTAAGGGGGTGTTTTCTTACCACCCCCCTTAATCTGGTTTCAGCCAATTTTCCATCACACACATCACGACACTTCTTCCAACCAAGCAATAACCAACCCTTCAACTTCCTGTGGGCTACGCTCTGCTACCGCAATCGAGAAAACCGGCAACTGTGACATCACCTCCGGTACTTGGGCAAAATGTTCAGCTTCCTGTTTCGCCCACCGGTCCCAATATGTATTAAATCCGGGATCCCGAGTTAAAGCACGGTTTTTCCGAATAATTTCCGGCAGTTGCAGTAACACCCCTACTGCCTGATTGTTGGCTGCTGCAACTACTTTCGGACTCAAACTACCCACCCCCTCAATAATCAAATTACCCGAGTCCACTGGTTGCCACTCACCCGGCTGATCCATTACCCAGTCCCACCGATAAAACCCCGGATTGATTGCCCCCAATACCGAGGTAGCAACGATTTCACTCCCTGCCGCCAACCCATCCCACCCAGGATAAACATCATCCATATGTACCAACTGTTTGCCCAGCTTCGGCGCGAGAGTACGTGCCAAGGTAGTTTTGCCACAACCTGCGGGGCCGTCGATAAGCACTATTGGTGAAACCGTCATTTACGCCCCCAAAAACCGAAAACTACCCACCGCAATTGCCGCCGCTAGTGAAACCCCCGAGCACAAAAACGCCCCAAACACCAGCAGAGTTTCCGACCAACCCCAACGGGCCGGTCTTGCCCACGTACGCTGAGGATACCGACCGAAACCACGTGCCTCCATTGCAGTGGCTAATTTACTGCCACGTCGTAGCGCAAGCACCAATAGCGAAAACGTCATGCTCAACAGGCGCCGAATCCGCCGATTGCCATCTAGCCCTCGGGCCCGGCGCGATAGGGTCAAATAATGCCAATCCGTTCGAAACAGGCTCACTAACCGTGCACCAGCGACCGCACCAATAACAAAACGCGATGGAAATTTAAGATTTTGACTAAGCGCATCCCCTAACTCCGTGGGATCAATCCTGCCTAGTAATACAATCACCGGCAGACCAATAGCTAACACTCGCACCATAATCGCTAGTGCCAACTCCAAAGAATTATCAGTGACATGCGCGAAAAGAAAGCTGAAATATTCTTTCCCCTCAGGCCGACCATACAAAGCCATTGAAATACCCGAGATCGGAGCAGCAAGCAAGATCGGCACACTGCGTTTAGCTAAAACAACCCAACTCACTCCCAGCACTGGCGCCAATAAAAGCGTAATCGCCAATGCAACAGCAGCCGATACCACATCAACACTAAGCAACAGCGGAGTACTAAAAACCACAAGACTCAGAATTCGGGCAACAGGGTTGATCCGATCAAGCATGCGTTTTCTCCAGATGAAACTGATAATCAGCCATGCTGCTACGGAAAATCTCGTCATGGGTTACCGAAATCACCGTGGTACCTGCTTGATTCAAATCCCGCAACAACTGCAATAACTCCATAAAAGTGGTGCGATCCTGACCAAAAGTGGGCTCATCCAAAAAAACAATATCCGGTGTATGAATCAGCACCGTCGCCACCGATAACCGCCGCTTCTGCCCACCAGAAAGGGTAAAAGGATTAGCCTTAGCCAAATGCAATAGATTCAACCGAGCAAGGATATCTTCCGCCTGATGCTGTTGCGCCTTAGGAACCCCAACCAGCATTTCCGCCAACACCGTAGGAGCAACAAATTGATGCTCCGGATCTTGAAAAACATAACCCATACGGTGAGCTAATTGAGCCGATTTCCACTTATGCGGGTTAACCCCAATCCCACGTGCAATCGCCGGACTAACCGAAACCGTACCCGCTTTCGGCGGCAATAGCCCAGCCAAAGTCATAAGTAACGTAGATTTCCCAGCACCATTATCCCCAGTAATCACCGTGGAAGCCCCCACTGGAAACGCCAAATCCAATGGCAGCTCATGCAACGGCCGATCCCAACCGACCAATCCACCATCCAGCTTCAACGCATAATCCACCCCCACAGCCAACTGCCGATTCGCCGCTGACATTACCACCGGATCATGACCTGGCAGCCAAATACCCGCAGCAGCCAACTGCTCCCCCTGCTTTTCGACGACCCGGCCAAGCGAACCATCAGCACTGATTTGCCCAACAGCATCCAAAACCACACACCGACTGATAACTGATTCCCAAATAGCAACCCGATGCTCAACAATAATGACGATGGCATTGGTTTCTTCAATAATCCGCTGCGTGGCCGCAACCACCTCAGCAACCCCAGCAGGATCCAGATTCGCGGTGGGCTCATCCAACAAAATAATATCTGCCCCCATCGCCAACACCCCAGCTAAAGCGAGACGTTGCTTCTGCCCACCAGACAATTGGCTAGTTGGATGATCCAGCGACAAATCCAACCCAACAAGCTCCAGTGCCCACGGCACCCGACGCCAGATTTCTTCCCGCGGCATTCGTAGATTCTCCATACCAAAAGCCACATCGTCACCCACCCGAGAGGCAATGACCTGCGAATCCGGGTCTTGCAGCACCATACCTACCGTACCGTCAACGGTTAATATGCCACTCGCCTCACCATCGTCATCACCCAGCACCCCACAGATAGCCGCCAACAAGGTGGATTTCCCCGAACCCGAAGCACCAAGCAATAACACCTGCTCACCTGGATTGATCTCAAAATTCAACCCGGACAATGCGAAATCCTTACGCCCCGAGTGCCGGTAACTAAAACCTACTGCCTTAATCACACGAGTTCTCGGGCCTGCCGACCAGCAGCAAACCGATCCAAGGCGCCAGTTCTCGCCAACGCAGTAACCAACAGATAACTTAACACCCCAGCCAAAACCACACTGGAAAGAACCATTGTGGACAAATAAGTCAGATTAAAGGCCAAGGTCTTAGCAATATTTCCGCTTAAAAACAGCTCCAACACAAATGCGCCAACTGCCGCACCCGCACCAGCAAGAGCAGCAACAACAATGGTGAAGCGTCGATACGCAAAGAGGAGGAAAACCAATTCTGCACCAATCCCCTGAGCCAAGCCAGAGTAAACGGTTTCAATCCCCCACTGATTACCAATGCCAGCAGAAACACATGCGGCAACCACCTCAACGTAGATGGCCGCGCCGGGTTTGCGCACAATCAGTCCGCCAAGCACACCCCCCATTAGCCAAATGCCGACTGCGATGCCCCCCAAACCTGGAGTTAGAGTATCTGCGGCAGTAAACCATGCATAGCCAATGGAATTCCAGACTACAAAGATTAAACCAGTGGCAACTGCCACTACTGAGGCAATGATAATGTCAATGACTCGCCACGAATAGCGCGACTTATTCATAATATTTCTCCCTAGCGCCGGTACTAACCGGATCAGGTTCGGACGATTTGACGCAACTGCAAAAAGGTTTTGCGTCATCTCAGCTCACCAAAAAGCAGGGTGAGCACTCGTGCATTGTTATTTGATTATCCCACAGTCGATCTGTGAGCAGTTAAAGATTACCGCAACACTTAAACAAAGTTAAGCCAGCCGAGAACTGAGGATGTCGAAAAGCAATTCATGCGCAGGCAGCCGCAACTTCGCTCGGCGCGCCATTCGCAACACTGCGCCAACTTGAGCATCTAATTCATTAGGGCGGCCAGCTTTGAGGTCCCGCTGCATAGAACTTGTAGATGTTCCCGCTTGCTGATCGGAAAAGGCCAGCACTTGGTCCACCACATCTGCCGGTAGTCTCACGCCTGTGGCCTGAGCGGTGTCAGCAACTTCGCGCATGAGGTTTTCCAGACTGCCACGATAAGTGGTTCGTACCACGCCTAGCGGCTGGTCAACTGCGGCGCCTAGGGCTCCGAATGTGGAGACAAACATCGCTTTAGTCCAAATATCGGCCATAATGTCTGGGTGGACTTCAGCGGTAATTGGGGTATGGCTTAGGGCTTCCTCCACCTGTGTAACCAGTGGTATTGTCGCTGGATCAACACTGCCAAACGTCAGCTTCTGAATTCCTCCATCATGAAATACCTTGCCGGGACCTTCGTTGGTGAAAAAGCCACGCACCACCGCGGGAATCACTCGACTAGCTCCAAAAGCTTCAATCGCCAGCACCGGCATCTCTACCGAATTCTGCACTGTCATAACGACTGCGCCTTCAGGTAAGGCATCTGGTAGCTGCACTTTATTGAGGGTTTTTGTAGCCCATATCACCAGATCTGCCTGCGAAATCTCTGCTAAACTTGCCGCAATTTTCGGTGCTACCATTGTTGTTCCATTAGGATCACGCAACTCCATCGGATGTTTGCGCAAATGCTCTAATGTGGTACCGCGGGCAATAAACGTCACATCATAACCGGCCTGTGCTAGCAAACCGCCATACCAACAACCCACTGCACCGGGGCCAAAAACAACTATCCTCATACCCTTAAAGCATACCGACACGCTAGGATTAGATTTCGTTACTGTTCCTCCAATCATTTTTAGGACAACTATGCCCGGTGGCTTAGCCGCATTACTTGACGACGTCGCCCTCATCGCCAAAACTGCTTCAGCAAGTGTGGATGATGTGGCAGCGGCCGCAGCAAAAACTTCTGCAAAGGCTGCAGGCGTGGTCATCGACGACGCCGCTGTTACTCCACGATTCGTTGAAGGGGTCACACCTGCCCGCGAATTGCCCATTATTTGGCGCATTGCCAAGGGATCCCTGTTTAACAAGCTTGTCATCATCTTGCCCATAGCGCTCATACTTAATGCAATAGCGCCGTGGGCGTTGACTCCCATACTTATGGTCGGTGGGGTGTATTTATCGTTTGAAGGTGCAGAAAAAGTTTGGGAACTAATTTCTGGGCACCAACACGAAGCTGAAGAGCGTGCTGGGGCGAAGGATGAAGATACCTTGGTGCGTGGCGCAATCACCACCGATTTGATTCTCTCGGCCGAGATCATGGTGATTTCGCTCAATGAGGTTGCTGACCAAACCATCTGGATGGAGGCTGCGGTGCTCATCAGTGTGGCCTTTGGTGTGACTGCCCTGGTTTATGGTGCGGTGGGCCTGTTGGTGAAGATGGATGACCTAGGACTGAAACTGGCCACCACTGGTTCTAATGCTAAGAAGTCGTTTGGCCGGAGTTTGGTTACCGCCATGCCAAAGGTGCTTAATGCAATTTCCTTCATTGGCATGTTTGCTATGTTGTGGGTTGGTGGCCATATCCTATTAGTTGGCCTTGATGAACTTGGGTTGCATGCGCTTTATGGTTTCGTACACGATATGGCCCATCATGTCGAACATCTCGGCGGTGCGGTGGTTTGGCTCGTTGAGACTTTCTTCTCTCTCATCTTCGGCATCATCATTGGCGGGATTGTGGTGGGGATTATGCATTTAATCCCTAGGAAGAAAAAGCACTAAGCTAACTGACGCTGGTTTTAGTAGGTAGCCCCAAGGAATCTTCACCTAGATTCTTCGGGGTTATTATTTTTCCTATTTTTAGATCGCCGCAGCTCACGAGACTTATCGGGGTAGCATTATCACGAAAAAATCTGACCTGGAAATTTAATGCCTGTCTGAAATTTGATACCCTCCCGGCCCCGATAAGTGTCACAGACCACAAGGGCTTCAAATAGGGCGTCAGCTAGCCCGCCGCACCCACCGACCTGCCGGTGAAAGTCTTTCCCAATAACCAATCAAAACAGATGATTTGCGCGCTGGAACCGTGTAGATTAAAAGACACGTCTTAGTGAACGGGAATGCCGATGAGAATTCGGCAGCGGACCTCGCCACTGTATATGCCGATGTAAATCCTCATCTTGGGGGTTTTGTCTTCGTCGCGTTAATAATGGCCACTGGAAGAAAACTAGCTTCTGGGAAGGCCAGCGGCCAAGGATTGTCAGCATCAGCCAGGAGACCGGCTAAGGCGTGAAAAACTATTGGCAGACCTGCGAGGACTCAGGTCTCAAGGTGAAAGAGTGCAACTATGCATATTGCAGAAGGTTTTCTGCCTGTTGGTCAAGCAATTGGTTGGGCCGTTGCTGCTGCACCATTCGTGGTACATGGCGCAATGAGTGTAAACAAGCAAATTAAAGAAAAGCCTGAAACCGGCATGTTGCTTGGTGCAGCAGGTGCATTCACGTTTGTGTTATCAGCTATCAAGATTCCCTCAGTGACGGGTTCGTCTTCTCACCCGACTGGAACGGGGCTTGGGGCGGTGCTGTTCAAACCCCCAGTCATGGCGTTTTTGGGAACAGTGGTGTTGTTATTCCAAGCACTATTGCTGGCGCATGGTGGTATCACCACACTGGGTGCGAATGTTTTTTCCATGGCAATCGTTGGTCCGTGGGTTGGGTATGGGGTTTGGAAGTTGGTACGTGGCTTGGGCGGTTCACTAGAAATTGGGATTTTCTGTGCCGCATTGACCGCCAATTTCTCCACCTATGTGGTTACCGCGGTTCAGCTGGCCTTGGCACACCATGCAAATGGCTTGGGTAATTCATTGCTCACTTTCCTCGCGTTGTATGCTCCTACTCAAATTCCATTGGCCATTGTTGAGGCCATCATTACCGTGCTGATTGCCCGAACTTTGCGACGCATAGCCACCGCAGATTTGCTCACCCTTGGGGTGCTCACAAAGACAGAAGCACAACCAGACCATAAAGCAGCTTTGGTGTAGCAGAAAGAGAAGACCCATGAAAAACTCTAAAGTAATCACGCTCGTACTCATTGGCTTGGCGATTATCATCGCGGTTTTCCCAATGTTTTTTAATTTCGGTGATCCCAATTCCGAAGAGCCATTCGCAGGCACGGATGCGGCTGCGGAGTCCGTGGTTGAAGAGGTCAATCCAGATTATCAGCCGTGGTACGAACCTATCATTGGTGAGTTGCCAGGCGAAGTAGAATCAGGACTATTTGCCTTGCAAGCAGCACTCGGGGCTGGGCTATTAGGCTATGTGCTTGGCGTGTACCGTGGGCGGCAGCAAATAGCAAATAGCGAAAAGCAGCGGCAAGCTGAAGCTTCGTGAATCCACTAGAGATCGCCGCCGCTAAAAGTCCATGGGCTGATCGAAACGTTGGCGAAAAAGCACTGCTATTTTTAGGTCTGGTGCTACTGTGCTTGTCATTGCCACCTATCCCAACGCTACCGGTAATAGCTGTGGTGGTGCTCATTATCGTTTCCCGGTGCAGTGGCAGGTGGCGACTGTATTTTGGGTTATGCGCCGCGCCGCTGAGTTTCATTGTTATTGGCATTATCCCGCTTGTAATTAGTCTGTCCCCAAACGGCATTGAAGTTCATACGCACAACTGGCATGAGGCGGCGACCGTTTTTGCGCGTTCGAGTGTGTCCACCGCAACCATCATGGGATTTGCGGTGTGCACACCAATTTCTGAGTTAATTGCTTGGAGTCTAACGGTCAAACTTCCCACGAGCTTGGTGTATGTAATTATGCTCATGTATCGGATGATAAACACACTGATTATTCGGGCACGCACCATGTGGGAAGCCCAAGGTATGCGGTTGGGACGGACCTCGATGCGCCGTTGGATCAGCTCTGCTGCCGGTCAAGCCGCTGGATTATTTGTCATTTCTTTAGATCACTCCCGCCGACTCAGTGAAGGTCTTGAGCTGCGTGCTGAACCCACCGCCATGCTGGTAGCCACCCCTACTAGACCCGCTTCTTTACCACGTATCGGCAGTTATCTCATTCTTTTTGCCCTTATCATTGCCATAAATTTGCTATGACTTCACCAGTTATTTCTGCCCAGCACCTCTCGTTTCGGCATGACAACCACCTCGTATTATCTGACGTCTCCCTCGATATTCATCCAGGCACCCGCATTGCGATTCTAGGTCGCAATGGAGCTGGTAAATCGACATTATTTCGGCTATTAGCTGGAGCATGGCAACCAGAAAGTGGTGAACTGCTCTTGTATAATACGCCCTATGATTACCGTCGAAAGGGTCGTAATCAGATTCGCCAGAATGTGCAAATGGTGGTGCAGGAACCCGATGATCAAATCTTCGCCACCACTGTGGCTGCCGATGTTTCTTATGGGCCGATCAATCAGGGGTTAGATTCCGAGGAAGTTGCTGCACGGGTCAATCAAGCACTCACTCAGTGCGAAATCACACACCTCGCTGAGCGGGTACCGCATCATCTTTCCTTCGGCCAGCGTAAACGAGTTGCCTTGGCAGGTGCGCTGGCGATGCAACCGAAAGTTTTGCTACTGGACGAGCCTACTGCCGGGTTAGATCCGCACGGAGCGAAGCGGATCGTGGAGATTTTAGAGACCCTCAGCGTAAATGGCACTGCTATTGTTTTTGCCACTCATGATGTTAACTTTGCTTATGAATGCGCAGATCAGGCAGCTATTTTACATGAAGGTTTGCTCACCGTTGGCCGACCAGAAGAACTATTATGCAACCGCGAGTTAGTCGAACGTGCTTCCCTCACTCTGCCTTGGGCACCACTAGTCTCTGCAGTAATCGGTCGGCCGGTGCGCCGAGTCGAGGATCTTTAGCTCGGCAAAGAATCAGGCAAGCCAGTGTCACATAGCTCCTGCGCATTTCGCGCATGAGCATAGGCTTGAATTATTACCGGAGCTGGATGAGCAAAGACTGTTGGATAATCCACTTCACCTTTAGTTGGGTCCACTTGGTACGCCAATTGTTCGCCTTGAAGTGAAAACTCTGCGGTTATCCCTGGCTTATTGCCACGCGGGTCCTGCCGATACCACCGGCCATCAAGATAAACCGCCATCAGTCCATGGAGTGCAAAACCATTCTCCTGCTGCAGGCGTTGATAGCACATCCCAGCTGGTATGCCCGCAGCACGTAGGATGGCTACCAGCAAGTGAGATTTGGCAAAACACAATCCAACCCGCTGGGTGAGCACCTCTCCTGCAGTTAATGTCAGTCGGAAATCCCCAGCATCAACAGAATGCCCTATGTGGTCGCGCACCCATTCATAGGCTGCTTTAGCGAATTCCGCATCGGATGTTGTGTTTGCCCGAAACTTAGCGGCGAGTTCGACAACTCCTGGATGTGTGGATTCTACAATCCCATCGGCACCGAGATAGTCCTGAACCGAAGCTCCCATTAATGTCAATCCTTTCAGCAGTTTTATTTCCTGCTGTCTATCTTGACACTTGGAAATAAGTGGGAGCTGACGTTTAGCTTTAAATTTACTTCAAATAAGTAATGAATTATAGAACCCAACGCTACGGCGGGTATAGCCAAAGAGCCTATTACCCCAAATGAGGTAAAAACCACCGATGCCTACTCACTTCTTTTTATTGATTCCACCACCACAAGCCCCAACACCCATCTTTAACAAACTCTTCTAGGAATTCCTCTCGATCCCCCTCAAAGCCATCGACGAGCACACACGGACAAAATACTTCGTGCTCTTTCACAATCATTTCCCAAATCTGGTCATCATCGGTGTCACCACCTCTTTGCAGTATGAGATCCTCTGTGTCTAAGTACATCAGCACCATGCCGAAGCGGTCCTCCCAGCTGCGCAAGACAGAACCAATGGTAGCCCCATCAAGGCCATACCCTTTACCGCCCTGCCAACCGACAATAGCCGGTACATCCGCAGGTCTGGTGCACGGCACAATGAGCAAAGCATGCCCATCTGGTACTTCTGCTGGGGCAAATTCCAATGGCCCTTCAGAAATAATCTTGGGTGCTAACGCAGTCAACTCCACCCCACGTTGCTGAGCCTGCCTATGAAAATAATCCCAAGCATTACCTGTAACCTCCTGCGGTGCATCTAGCATTCCTGAGCCACCCCAAGGAATATTCACATCACCCTCATCCCCACAAGTAACCACTGGCCAAAGCCCAGTTTTAGAAAAAGCAATCGCTAAACCACACCATAATTGTTCCAGATCCCCAGTAGTAACGAGCGCGGCTACGCCATTAACTAGTTGGTATTCAATTCCTAGCGAGTCCAAGGTTGCCAAGTCGCCGGGTTTTTCAGCGGTTAGCTGCAAAGGATGTAGTTGGTATACCCCATCAATAACAGGCCAAATAGGCAATTCGATAGGCACTTCAATAGCAGATTGACCTACTTGTTCACTTTTAATTTTCTGCCAACAGTCACGAACAACTTCAGCACCTTCAGTTTTTAACCACTCTGGTTGTTCTAGCACTTGAAGAACTGCATCAGCTTGCATGCGAATATTGTCATAGGCCCATACATAGGTGTCTTCATACAAGCTGAAGCCTTCCCCTTCTAAAAAGGTTTCAGCAGCCTCTTCCGTCTCTGCATTTTCCAATTGATCCAATAGCAGATCATCTGCTTCCTGTACTGGTTCCGTCCCCACACAAGACACCGATTCCGCCACGTACCCCAACCATTCAATGACTGCTTTGCGCGCTTGTGGATCAATGATTTTAGCTTGGGACATATTTTCTATAATCACCGACAGCACCGGTACTGCTGCCATAACAATAGTGCTTTGATGCACAATGGCACTATTAAGATGATTGATAGCAGCTGTAATCTGCCGTGCATCAGTGGTTGTTAATGCGTCAAGATGGTAGGGAGTATCAGTAGCCCGACCATACATATGTATGAATCGCTTCCAGTTAATTTCCATGTCGCCATTCTAAAATGCACTCCCGACATGATGAGCGGAAAATTGGACCTACGGTTTGGTACAACCTGCCATTACTTTTAGTAAAACTTTCAAAGTAATCGTCAAAAGATTCGATCACAGCCTTTTGCTAACTACAAACACCACCACAGTGGTCCAGTAATTGGCGACCCCTATAGCAAACAGATTTTGCCAAAACTCCTTTGCAAATACCATATGGAACTTCTAACCAGCGTCATCAAGATTATCCGCAATCAGGAAACGCTTCAGAATCTCGTCACCGCCGATACTGCTGAGCAAGCCCACGCAATTCTCCACCCCCTGCTACCAACCTAAAACCCGCCTCTTTTCGACGCCCACAGCTCCCCACGCTAGGGCGTCGACTTTTCTATTACGGACTAATGTCCTCATAAAAACAACAACAGGCTCAGTGCCATGACCCCCATGCCACTAATGAGCCCATAAATAGCCGAATGATGCCGACCGGTAGCCACCGCGGTTGGTAGCAGTTCGTCGAGACAAATGAACACCATGATCCCAGCTACCATGCCAAAGGCTATCCCCATTGCTGTTGGCCCCAGAATTGGCAATAAGATCAAATACCCGATTAACGCTCCTCCTGGCTCGGCTAACCCCGACCCAAATGCCCAAACAAAAGCCTTTTTCCGCGAACCAGTCGCTTCCCGTAGTGGCACTGCCACCGCAATGCCTTCCGGAATATTGTGAATCGCAATCGCCACTGCCACCGGGATAGCAATCGATGGATCTTCCAAGCCAGCTAGGAAGGTGGCGAAGCCTTCCGGAAAATTATGAATCGCAATCGCAATAGCTGTCAGCACCCCCATCTGACGCATAGCTCGACGTCGTCGGGCATCGTTCATCCCCGGCTCATGCGGATTAATGGCGTCTGGAACAACTCGGTCAATGACTGCAATCAATGCAATACCTAGAAAAAACGCGAAAGTTGCCGCCCATGCGCCTTTAGGTTCACCAAAGTCGGCAGAAAGCTCAACTACCGCCTCAGGCAAAATCTCCATAAAAGAGACATAAAGCATCACTCCAGCAGAAAACCCGAGAGCAACCGCTAGAAAGCGTTCAGTTGGGTTTTTCCATAACACCGCGATTGCTGCACCCACCCCCGTGGAAAGCCCAGCAAACAGGGTCAAACTGAAGGCAAAGACAACTGATGAGCCAAGCATGTGGGCCCCTTTTCAATCATGACTGAAAATTGTTCCACAGTTACCTAACCATTACATTATGTCTGCCACCAAACAGCGAACCCTACAACGCCTCTGCGTTATAGGAGTCACTTAAGCCGCGGTGCTGGCAATAGCTTTTTCCTTTTCATAATCAGCTGGATCGACTAATTCAGCGGCGAAGGCGAATTTCAGCCACTCCTCGAATTCGGCACGCTCATCTGCCTCAGCATCATCAGGAATAACCATGATGTAATCCCGCTGGAGCCAGTCATTGACTTCTTCAGTCTCAATATCCTGATCCAACAGCACGAGCTTATTGTCATTGCTACGGCTAAAGCTATCTGGCACAAAAATCCGATAACCGACCTTGCTACCTGTTTGGCTACGGAAAGCCGAACGGAACAAGAAGTCCGAAATGTTGAAGCAACAACTATCAATCTGTGTTTGCATGAGGCCAATCTAGACTCAAACCTCAGAAGTATCAAATTAATAAACTCTTAAATATTGCCTGAGTACATACCCTTTCCCCCAGGGTATAGCACCCACAAGCATTCCATAATTTCACACATTCGCATATTTGCAGCACATTGCCGTCTCGACACGAATATCATTATCGATTTTTCAGCTGTGCACAATAGCAACAGATAGCCGGACCTATATATCAATCACTACCCCTGCCCCTCCCCCGTCATGCCCCATAATAATAAAATGCACATGCAGCGACACCCCATAGACCTCAAATCAGCTTCCTTAGAAACATGTCCCACCACCGATCAGAAGCCACCCACTAAAGCCCCAGCATCTTGCATGGTTAGCCGTAAGGCTGGATTTTTATTCAAGCAATCCCCTGATTAATCTCATATTCCTTTTGTGTTTTTCTTTGAAATCGCCTATTCCCATCCCCAGATTCCCCAATTTCCCCATCCGAATCAGGTTAAACGGCAGATCAGTCGGCAACTACCAATAACTATTTTAGGCCACAAAAGAAACTGGAGACTAGCAGTATCAATAGGAGCTTATACTCAACGATTAAGGCACAAATAACTGTTAAAAAGTGACGGAGGATACAGTTGTCCCCGAAAAACCAATTTGCCACAGTTTGCGCGAAAGTCAATCATGGCTAATCTGCAGTGTCGTCCACGATGCCATCAATAAAATAGAACCTACACTTACCGATAGCACAGTGGCAAAATCATACCTTCACTATGTTTTCAATAATGCCCTTATCGAAGGGGCACTCAAATAGTACTTCCTACAGAAGCCTCAACTACTGATACGCCCCAACTTCACGCAGTAAAGCATATTTACTAGTACTTGTGTTGAGCAGACCTCGCTATGGTAGTCGTTTGGTCCACACCTCAGTGCCGAATTTTTCCGCCACCCGCACCTCAGCCTTAGCAATATCCTCTGGGCCGAGAGCAGCTAGCCGTGCGTCATACTTGTCTTGGAAATGCTTCAAGAATACTGCGACGATTGCTTCCCTGGACATTCCGGTTTGGGAGCGCATAGGATCGACTCGCTTCACTGCGGAGCGGGTACCTTTGTCTCTCATCTTCTCTTTGCCGATCCGAAGACATTCCAGCATCTTTTGGGCATCGATGTCATACGCCATTGTGACGTGATGAACCATAAACCCATTGGCGTACCGCTTCTGTGCAGCACCACCAATCTTGCCTTGGTCAGAAACGATATCGTTTAATGGCACATAATGCGCCACCACACCACATTGTGCCAATGCTTCTAACACCCAGTCGTCGAGAAAGCGATAGGACTGCTCAAACGACAATCCATCGACCAAAGCAGTAGGCACCACCAAGGAATAAGTCACACAATTACCTGGTTCCATGAACATCGCCCCACCGCCAGTAGCGCGGCGAGTAACCGTAATTCCGTGTTTTTCTACTCCGGCTTGGTTGATTTCATTGGCATAAGACTGAAAAGAACCAATCACAATTTGCGGGGCATTCCACTCCCAGATGCGCATAAACGGCTTACGAATACCAGCAGCAACATCCTCCAATAAAGTCTCATCCATAGCAACATTCACGCTGGGATCCACCGCTGGGCCATGAATAACCTCAAACTCAATATCGTCCCAGTCCAAGGCAGCCCCCACCGCACGACGCACAGCAATCGCCACCCCAATCGGCGTGATTCCAAACAAAATGTCAGTGGGTAG
>JBHACV010000002.1:0-4452 GCA_041854705.1 Corynebacterium sp. | reverse complement strand
CGCTAGCTTTTCGACGCCCACGGTCTTCGGTGTGGTACCTTTTGAGCGGTTCGGTGCGGTGCTATTGTCGGCTGCATGGGCAAGACTCCTCGGCAGATCATAGCGACAGTTCTCGTCGCAATGTTGGGGGCAGTGTTTTTGGCTGCCTGCACTCCTAAACCTAAATCCGCCGAACCGGTGGTGGAGGAGTTCTTTTCGCTGCTTGCCGCCCAAGATTTTGTCGGTGCTGCCCAGCTCACCGACCAACAAGACAAGGTTGCTTCAGTTTTGGAACAAACTTGGGCTGGGCTGCAAGTCGAAACGTTAACCGCAGACATTACCTCGGTGGACTCCAAAGAGACGATTGCTACCGCTAACTATGCCCTTGACTGGCAATTGCCCAAGGATCGGGCGCTGAAATATGACACATCATTGACCCTAAATAAGGTCAATGGGGAATGGCTGATTCGGTGGCAACCAACCGCATTGCATCCCAAGCTGGGGGCAAATCAGCATTTGGAACTTCGAGCAGTCAATGCCCAGCGCGCCAGTGTGGTTTCTTCCGATGGGGCGGAAATACTCGCACCAGGAACGGTATATCGCATCTTGGTGGATCTTAACCAAGTCACTGACCGAGCGGCGACTGCAAGGGCGATTTCCCAAGCCTTGGCTACTGCTAATCAACAAGACGAAACAGTGCTCACTATTGATGCTGCGACTTTGACTAAAGATTTGGAGGCAGCCGAAGGAACTTATTCGGTAACTACGGTCAATCAGCAAGCTGGGATGGGAATCCAAGAACAGCTGGCAGGTGAACCAGGGGTCACGTTCAATGAGGAAGCCGCATTGGTAAGCAAAGACCCAAGTTTTGCCCCAGACATTATTTCCCGGGTGGCAGCCTTGGTTAATGAAGATCTGGAAGGGGCTAATGGTTGGCAAGTAGCAGTTGTTACCCATGATGGGGCATTGGTTGATGATGTGGTTTATCACGAACCCAAAGCCGCACCTGCGGTGGAAGTCAGCCTCGATCATAATGTGCAGCTTGCTGCCGAAGAAGCGGTGAATAAGCGGCCTGAAATGAAAGCCATGATCGTGGCCATGCGAGCCAGCACTGGTGAGATCCTTGCGGTGGCTCAAACAGATAAGGCAGATGAAGATGGTGACCTTGCTTTAAGTGGGCAGTTTCCGCCGGGTTCTACCTTTAAGATCATTACGGCCACCGCTGGTATTGAGGACAAAGGGCTCACTCCTACCAGTATTGTTCCTTGCCCTGGAACTATGAATCTTTATGGTCGGACCGTGACCAACTACAACAGTTTTGGTTTGGGAGAAGTACCGTTAAGTCAAGCATTTGCCCGATCTTGTAACACCACTTTTGCTGATATTTCTACTCAATTAGAGCCAGGTGAATTACAACGAGTCGGGAAGCAATTCGGTTTGGGTATTGATTATGATGTTCCCGGTTTGACCACCATCACAGGTTCTGTCCCAGAAGGGGAAACCCCTTTGGATCGGACTGAAGCTGGATATGGTCAAGGTTTGACTTTGGTTAGCCCATTTGGCTTAGCTTTGGCTTCAGCTACTGCTGCTCGGGGTTCCACACCAACCCCAACGTTGGTTAGTGGTTTTGAAACCACCCAAAATGAAACCTCAGAAGCACCACCACCGGAAGCAATTGAGCACTTACGCACATTGATGTCCGCTGTCACTGACCCAGGTGGTACTGCCAGTGGTATGCAGGCCAGTGGAAAAATCTTTGCTAAAACTGGTGAAGCGGAAATCACTGGTGGTTCGCATGCGTGGTTTACTGGCTACCGTGATGATATAGCATTTGCCACCCTCATTGTGCTTGGTGGTGGGTCTGAGTCGGCGGTTGGTATTACTGACAGTTTTTTCCTGAAACTTGATGAGCTGACCGCCGCACAGCAATAGTTAAGGTGGTATGAGGATCAGTTACCAATCCGGCATGGAAGATGCACTACGATTGTCTGCATGACTAATCGTTTACCGCTCAAGCAGGAAAAAGAAACTCCAATTCGTGAGGTTCCTAACCACATTAAACGACCAGAATATGTGTGGAAAAAGCGAGTGCGGGAAAACGTGGGCGAGCCATGGGTCCAAACCCCAGAAACCATCGAAGCCATGCGGGAAGCATCTGTGATCGCAGCTGATGCTCTGCAAGCAGCTGGTAAAGCCGTCGCCCCTGGTGTGACCACCGATGAACTCGATCGGATCGTACACGAATATCTGCTTGACCACGATGCCTATCCTTCTACTTTGGGATATTTGGGTTTTCCCAAGTCGTGTTGTGTTTCGCTGAATGAAATCGTGTGCCATGGGATTCCTGACACCACAGTGATCGAAGATGGTGACATTGTTAATATCGACGTTACTGCCTTCAAAAACGGAGTTCATGGGGACACCAATGCCACCTTCCTCGCAGGCAATGTGTCTGAAGAACATCGCCTCCTTGTTGAGCGGACTCATGAAGCAATGATGCGTGGTATTAAAGCTGCTAAACCAGGGCGACAGATCAATGTTATTGGTCGGGTGATCGAAGCCTATGCAAAACGGTTTGGCTATAACGTAGTCCGGGATTTCACTGGACATGGTGTGGGGCCGACTTTCCATAATGGATTAATTGTGTTGCACTATGATTCAGATCTCTACACGGATATTCTGGAACCAGGCATGACACTGACAATCGAGCCAATGATTAATCTTGGTGAATTGGATTACACCATTTGGAAAAATGGCTGGACAGTACAGAATAAGGATTATCGGTTTACTGCGCAGTTTGAGCACACCATTGTTATCACCGAGACTGGCAATGAGATCCTCACCATCCCGACGGTTGGCGACTAGTCAGAACTACCGACAAGCTATAAGCACAAGAAACCGATAATGGTAGCTTTCTTGGTAGCCGGTTGTACTTCAGACGCCGGAAAATCTGTGGTCGTTGCTGGTTTGTGTCGGGCACTTACCCGGCGCGGTAAAAAGGTGGCACCGTTTAAAGCGCAGAACATGTCCAATAACTCTGCGGTCACACCTGATGGTGGTGAGATTGGTCGGGCCCAAGCTTTGCAGGCGATCGCCTGTGGTTTGGAACCGAGCACTGATTTCAATCCCATCTTGCTCAAACCGGGTTCGGATCGGGTCTCGCAGTTGGTGGTGCATGGTCAAGCGGTCGGAACCGTCAGTGCAAAATCCTATGTAGAGCATCGCGGTGAGCTGCGTAAAGCGGCTGCTGAAACATTGGCAGGTTTGGAACAGCGCTTTGATCTTGTGGTGTGTGAGGGGGCAGGCTCACCTGCGGAGATTAATCTGCGAGAGACAGATGTAGCCAATTTCGGCCTAGCTGAAGCAGCAAATCTAGACGTGTATGTGGTAGGTGATATTGATCGGGGTGGGGTTTTGGCGCATTTTTATGGCACCCATCAGATCGTTTCCGAAAGTGATCGAGCACGGATTAAAGGCTTTGTGGTTAATAAGTTTCGAGGCGATCAAGCCATTTTGGATCCGGGTTTGGTTGAGTTGCATGAGCGCACGGGGGTTCCGACTGTTGCGGTGTTGCCCTTTATTACTGGGTTGTGGGTTGATGCCGAGGATTCTTTGCAGACTCAGGTGGGGGCATCGGTGGGGCCGCAGACTACTGCTCTAGGTAGTCAACGATTGCGGGTTGCTGCAGTAAGATTGCCGCGCGTTTCCAATGCCACTGATGTTGAGGCGTTGGCCTGTGAGCCGGGGGTGAGTGTGTCGTGGTCGGTGGATCCGGATTTTATTGCGGAGGCTGATGTGGTGGTATTGCCTGGTTCGAAGGCAACTGTCAGTGATCTTGCTTGGTTACGCAGTACTGGGATTGCGGGTGTGCTGATTGATCGGGCAGAGGAGGGTCGTCCGATTCTGGGAATTTGCGGTGGGTTCCAAATGATGTGTGCCTCGATCGTGGATCCGGTAGAGTCTCCTAGCACGCAACCTGTGTCTGGCCTGGGACTATTTGATGCCGATATTGTTTTTAAGGAAGAAAAAACTCTCATACGGCATCCAGATGGCGCCTATGAAGTTCATCATGGGCAGGTCTTCCGAAACACTGAAGATCCATGGATCGGAGCAGAGGGGTGCCGTCGCGGTGCATTGTTTGGTACTCATCGGCATGGTCAATTGGAAAATGATGAGTTCCGCAAACAGTATCTTGCTGAATTGGCACAGTTGTGTGCGAAACCTGGTTTTGTGGTTGATCCTGCGATGAGTTTTGCTGCCGAGCGAATGCGGCAACTAGATCTCATCGCGGATGTGATTGAAGCGAATTGGGATCTTGACTTATTGCTCGCCGAACTCCAAGCCTAATAGCGCATTTTCAATGACTTCTGGTAATGCTGGGTGGATCCAGTACTGGTTCCGAGCGGCACTGCGTAGGTCGATGTCGTAGGCCATGAAGGTAATCAGTTGTTGGATCAGGGTTGCTGCTTCGGG
>JBHACV010000001.1:0-15012 GCA_041854705.1 Corynebacterium sp. | reverse complement strand
GTCAGGGATTCTACTTGGTGGTTATAACCATTGATGATCTCTTCTGGTTCGCCGTAGTAGATGCCGTGGGCGATTCGCCGTTGCCCAATCCAATACAGTAGTTCTGCATCGGTGGCTGCTACTGGGAGGTAATTATCAATCAGCCGGTTTTTGGTGTTTTCTTCCTCACTAGCAGTAAGGATACGTACCAAGTCATCACACCGCAGACTCCAATGCTCGGTTACCTCTGAAGGAAGATCAACTGGGTCGAGGTACAGCAAGGGTGCGAATGCAAGCGCAGGTTCTGGGAAGGGATGTGTCTTGGCGGTGAGAAAATTATTCACCAAAAACTCAACATCGTCTCGGCCTGTAATCAACGTTGGTGTTGGGTGTGCCGCCGCAAAGTTGTGCCCATGCATAGGGTTTAATTCTAAAGGAATTTCACAGTGGCGGCTTAAGGTTTCATCGCGACTGGGGTCCCGCGCTAGAAAAACACATGTGAAAACTCACATCTACTGTGACGGAATATTTCTGATTTGTTGGATTTCGGTGACATTTTGGTGACATTTTGGGGGACAGGCTACCGCGGCTGACCATGCTGTCGGAAGGCAAATGTCCGACTGTGTGGCTTTTCACCCTAAAGGACCCAACCACGCGGATGGTTTTGCTGGCATACTTGGAAATGTAAGTCACATTTCGTGGCTTGTGCACAACCTAACAATGTTCGATTCTGTCATGGATTCTTGGTGGATTCTTAATCAGGCTGGGTCGAACTCTAACTACAGCCATTCTTGGAGGATGACACATGCCAATTGCAACTCCTGAGGTATATAACGAGATGCTCAATCGCGCCAAGGAAGGCGGCTTTGCTTTCCCAGCGATTAACTGTACCTCTTCTGAGACCATCAACGCAGCTCTTCGCGGTTTTGCCGAGGCTGAGTCTGACGGTATTATCCAGTTCTCCACCGGTGGTGCTGAGTTCGGCTCCGGCCTGTCTGTGAAGAACAAGGTTGCTGGTGCTTGCGCACTCGCGGCTTTCGCCTATGAAGCAGCCAAGCACTACAACATCAATGTCGCACTGCACACTGACCACTGCCAGAAGGAAGTGCTTGACGAGTACGTTCGTCCCCTAATCGCTATCTCCCAGGAGCGCGTCGATCGTGGCGAGCTGCCACTGTTCCAATCCCACATGTGGGACGGCTCGGCAATCCCGATTGATGAGAACCTTGTCATTGCCCAGGAACTGCTGGAAAAGGCCCACAAGGCAAACATTATCCTTGAAGTTGAAATTGGTGTCGTCGGCGGTGAAGAAGATGGTGTTGAGGCTAAGGCAGGTGCAAACCTGTACACCTCCCCAGAGGATTTCGCCAAGACTATCGACGCCATCGGCACAGGCGAGAATGGCCGCTACCTGCTGGCTGCTACCTTCGGCAACGTACATGGTGTATATAAGCCAGGCAATGTGAAGCTGCGTCCAGAGGTGCTACTCGAGGGACAGAAGGTTGCCCGTGAGAAGCTGGGAGTCGGCGATGATGCCCTGCCATTCGACTTCGTCTTCCATGGTGGCTCTGGTTCCGAGAAAGAGAAGATTGAGGAAGCGCTGACCTACGGTGTCATTAAGATGAATGTTGACACTGACACCCAGTACGCTTTCACCCGTCCAATCGTCGGACATATGTTCACCAATTATGATGGTGTCCTGAAAGTTGATGGCGAGGTTGGTAACAAGAAAGCCTATGACCCACGTTCCTTCATGAAGAAGGCAGAACAGGGCATGGCAGATCGTGTTGTTGAGGCTTGTCAGGACCTCCATTCTGTAGGGACCACTGTGAGCAAGTAAACTCTACTCGAGACCGACAAACTCCGGCCGCAGCCTCCCGCACTGAAATGTGTGCGGTTGAGGCTGCGGGTTTCGTTTTATGATGGTAGCTGAATTTGTGCGGTTGACGAAGATGGGGTAAGGGGCTCCATCATATTGCTTCATGATTGGTACGGGACGGCTTATCCGACTGCAAGTTATCTATGCTGTAACTTGTGCGTGTCGACGTTGCTACGTTCCAGGGTGGTCTTCGGGTGGACAGCATAGAAAAACCGCTGCCGCCCTCTGGTGGTACTGCAGGTTATCTATGCCGGTAATTGGTCGGTAGTGTCCTAGCTACCTCCAGCAGAGGTGAGGAAGTGCAAGCATAGATAACGTGCAGTACCTAGTGGGTAGCCGTAAATCTGCAGTAATTTAACCAATTGGGGCGACTGCAGGTTATCTATGCTGTAACTTGTGCGTGTCGACGTTGCTATGTCCCAGGGTGGTCTTCGGGTGGACAACATAGAAAAACCGCTGCCACCCCCCTGGTGGTGCTGCAGGTTATCTATGCTGTTATTTGGTCGGTAGTGTCCTAGCTGCCTCCAGCAGGGGCGGGGAAGTGTAAGCATAGATAACGTGCAGCATTCAACAGAAGGCCCGACCTATCAAATTTGCTCACCCTCCCCCACATGTGTCATAGCCAAGCGATACCTCCCCAAACTCAGTGCTGACCAGAAAACCTAATGCCCGCCAGTAACTCGGAATCGGGCATTCCAATGGTGAACCAAGTAGTCTTTGATTGGAAAACTAGGAGGCTGGTGAGGCATAAAGGAGAACACATGGCGGTGACATGGCAGGAACTGGCGAGCATGAATAGGTTTCGCCAAGGAGTACAGCGGTTACAAGCTCATTGGGTTTATGTACTCCAGGCAGGTCTAGCCGCTGGTCTGTCCTATTGGGTGGGGTTGCACCTATTCGGCCATGAACAGCCGTTTTTCGCACCAATGGCAACAGTTATTGTGCTATCAACCACTGGAGGTGAGCGGTTCCGACGCTCAGTGGAGCTGGTCGTTGGGGTCAGCCTTGGGGTCGGACTGGGTGACCTCATCATTTCTTGGGTTGGCTCTGGGGTATGGCAAATCGCAGTGGCGGTGATGTGTTCAATCGCATTGGCCACGGTGGTGGATAAGGGAGTGCTGGTAGCTAATCAAGCAGCATTTGCATCGGTGCTGGTGGCTACTATCTTGCCGCCCGGTACCTCTGGTGGTACTGACCGCATGTTAGATGCATTTATTGGCGGCTTGGTTGGAATGATTGTTATGGGGCTGTTTCCAGAATCACCATTGCGTTCAGGAAGACAAGAGATTGCGAAAATCTTAGGTCTTACTGCCGACGTCCAACGTCGTGTAGCTCAGGGCTTAGAAAACAGTGACACGACAGAGCTCGTTGGGGCATTGACAGCTGCGCGCGGCTCTCAAGGAGGCATCAATGCCATGATTTCTGCTGCGCACACAGGCCGGGAAACTACCGCAGTATCGCCATTATTGTGGGGGCAGCGGCGTCGGATTAAGTCCATGCTGCGCATCCTCAACCCAGTTGATAACGCTATGCGTGATACGCGGGTGCTCACTCGGCGCGCGCTGGTGCTGACCGAGGATCATGAACGGGTCAGCAAACAACAGATCGAGCTGATTGATCGGTTATCGCAGGTAACCGCGGGTTTATCAGAGCTATATTACGGAAAAGGGGAACTGAAGGAATCAGATGAGATCCCCAAATTGATTTCCGAACTACGGGAGATTGCCGGACAGTGCACCAAAGATGTAGCTTCGGATAGTCTTTCAGCACAGGCGATCTTGGCTCAGGTGCGATCTCTATGCGTCGATTTATTGCAGATTTGTGGCTTGTCACGACGCTCGGCGGTTAGCGCGCTGGTTCCCATTGCCGACCACCCTGCCAGCTATGAGGAGTTGTGGAACGATGGGGAGTGAAATGCGGCTACTCACGCCGAGTAGATAACCGCCAACACGGTCAGCGTCGAAACACAAGCTCGGGCTACGATGGGGAATTGATAGTCCAGAAACGCAAGTGGGAGGGACGAACGGCAATAAACATGGCAAGGAAAACAGAGCGGTGGAGTACCCGAATTGCGAATCGTGTTCGAGCGGGTGGGAGTCGGCTGGAAGACTCATGGCTTTATATTATTCAAGTAGCTATAGCTGCGGGGTTGAGTTACTGGGTTGCTCTGAACATCGTAAAGCACGAGCATCCCTTCTTCGCCCCCATGTCTACCGTTATTGTGCTTTCAACCACTGGAGGAGAGCGGTTCCGCCGCGCCATAGAACTAGTGGTAGGGGCCAGCCTTGGGGTTGGGCTTGGAGATCTGCTTATTGTGCAGCTCGGCACAGGGTACTGGCAGATAGCTGTAGTGGTTGGCCTCGCCATCACACTAGGAAAATTCCTAGACAAAGGCGTGCTATTAGCTAATCAAGCGGCGTTTGGTGCAGTGCTGATTGCAACGATTTTGCCGCCAGGAAGCGCTGGTGGGTTAGGCCGCATGGTGGACGCTTTTATTGGTGGTGTGATTGGCCTGCTGGTTATTGCGCTGTTCCCAGAATCGCCCCTGCGTCATGGCCGTAAAGAAATCGCCACGCTTATGGGGATAACCGCACGAGTGCTCGATGATGTGGCATTTGCATTGCAAAATGGCGATACTGAGTCCATTCGGGTGGCACTACAGGATGTGCGCGGCACCCAAGCTGGGATCAATAATATGATTGCGGCCACTAAAGCAGGTGAGGAAAATCTTTCAGTTAGCCCGTTGCTATGGCGGCAACGGCGCAAGATTAGATCCTTAAGACGTATCCTCAATCCGGTGGATAATGTGATCCGCAATACTCGGGTATTGGCGCGCCGGGCCTTGGTGTTATCAGAAGATCATGATTCGGTTTCCGAGAAACAGATAGCCATCATTGCAGAACTAGCTGATGTTTCTTACCGACTCCAGGAGCTGTTTGAAGGCCATGACAAGGACCATCAGGAGATGCCTGCCCTAGTTAAGCGCTTGCGCCGACTTGGCGGTGAAGCCGGGCTTGATGTGGCAGAAGGTCGGGTGCTGTCGGCGGTGATGATCTTAGGACAATCGCGCTCAATTATTGTGGACCTACTGCAAATTTGTGGCTTGTCGCGGCGCAGTGCATTGGCGATCTTACGACCTACTTCTGAGCACCCAGCCCAACCCCCAGAATTATGGGAAGATACCAACTAGCTTCGTACTGCTTGCAGATCACGCAGGTGTCGATAAAACGTCACCCGATCTACTGCGCGTTTCCGTGATACTTCATCGACGGTAATCCGCAGATTTTCGCCTCCAGCTTGGAGAGCTCGGCCAAGCTGTAAGCTTGTGGCTACGGCTGTACCGTGCGGACGTCGATGCCCAAATAAACCAGGTTTTTGCTGTGCAATGGGGGTATCTAGTAGTACAGCAGCCAGTCCAGGCGCGTCGAGCATGGGTACTAGTCGCGCTCCGAATACTCCACGCGCTGGGGTGCGTCGGCCTGATTGGTGACGCAATAAAACATGGTCATCAACAATGACTTCCGCAGTGATTTCCCGATTGTCCCAGTCGCTGACACTAGCTAGCCCTGCGACGGCGACGCCAGCGTCGTCGCGAATCAGCGGCATTGGCCGAACCGGTGCGGTGCTGGCAAAGTCGAGTGCGGCAGTAGTATCAAAATCCGATAGCCCCCATTGTTTGGCAGCTGGTGAGGAGGGGTTCAGTGGAACATATGCCACCTCTACCCACATGGTGTCGGCCCGCATGAGACGGCTGATTACTGAGGATAGGGAACTATCGTCGCCAATGATAACCACTCGTAGCGGGTTAGATAGTTGCTGTGGTGCAGGTTGTGGGCTGCCTAAATGTGCCACATTGGGCTGCTGTGCAATCTCGGCCAAACTGGGGGTGGGATCGTGGGGCAGCACTTCCCGTGCAATGGCATCAAGTGCTTTGAGTTCGGTGCGGCTTGGGATATCTGACAGCTCAAGTCGTTCATCAGTTGTGCTTATCGACGCCGCCTGTCTGCCGCAGCATAGGTTTATGATCCGCATGAGCTAAATGAACCGAGTATCAGGGAATTCCTCGTCGAGGCTGTTAAAGAATTGTAGTGCAGTAGCAACACCACAATCAGTGAGTTGCTGTAATTGTCGGTCACCCACACCATGTTCTAAATCAACATTGGATTCTGCATGGACTCGCACCACGCCACCATCATCAACGGTGACGTAGGTTTTGGGCCACAGTTTATTGCGATTCCAATCGTTACACACTTCGATCAGGCGGGCGCGTGCTTCGATGGGGGCTGACACCTTCCAGGTAGCGCGTATGGCGTAGATCTCTCGCATGTTACCTGTGGCAAGTAATACGAAGTTATGGTCGTCGAACCCAGTAAAAATATCCCCGTCTTGGTCTACGGTGAAATTGTAACCTTGGTTGCGGAAGTATTCTGCTACTCGGTCGATGTTAAACGGTTCGGTGAACTCGCTCATTATGCTCACTTTCTGCGGTTTGGGGCAGCCTCTGAAGTGTGTAATCTCCGAGTCATTCTAGGCGAAATCTGGCTCTTGCGGTGATTTTACCGCCACGGGTTTGAGACGAAAGATTTGCTGAAGGTACTAGAAAAGTCGGAACCTTGGTTGGCATAAACCGTCAAACCACCAGGATGGATAACAATGGTGGCGTCATCGTTATAAACCTTGAACTGACCAGTAGCAGTGTTGTATTCATTGACATCTTTGCGGTAAACATCTGCCATGTAGTCGTGGGTGTAGTAGTGGGAATCCGAAGTGCCAGATTGGCAAATCAGCACATGGTGATTATCGGTACTTACTGCAGCAAAAACCCAAGTATCAGTTCCGAGGCAGCTTAAAGTGCTAAAGCCGGTGGCAGTAAGCCCTGCGCCAGTAGCGGCCTGCACTTCTTGAGGATTAGCAGATGGACTGCTCGTGATGATGTTTGAGGTGGTACTAGCTTCACTTTCTGGTGACTCCAACCAGCTGGTGACGACAGTTGGGTCAGAGTTAACGCGGTCATCGTCACGGGTGAGGATCCATCCCAATAAACCGATGAATCCGCTAAGCAGGAAAGTGCACATAACGGCTAGGACTGCAATGAGGATAGTGCGGCCTGATGAACGTGGTGAGGAAACCGATGGTAGCTGTGCAGTGCGAAACGGATTATCGTCGCTGAATGCAGAAACTGGTGGTGATTGGTTCGAATGATTGTCATGCCACGGATTGTTGGAGGAGGTCATGGATTACTCACCGGGTTTGGTTGAAAGAAATATGGAAATTCCTCTCATTTTATTTCTTTCCACCGACTAATGTATAGGTTCGTAGCTTTGCGGGTGCGCACGGTAGAATGGGAAAACGTTTGTGAGCTGCAGGCATGCCTCGTGGTAGGTTTGCGCTTAAGAAGTGAAATAAAACAAGGACGTGTGTTTCAATATGGCAGCAATCGTGATTGTCGGCGCTCAATGGGGCGATGAAGGCAAAGGCAAAGCCACCGACATTCTAGGTGGCTTGGTCGATTACGTGGTCAAACCTAATGGCGGGAACAATGCCGGCCATACGGTTGTTGTTGGCGGGGAAAAATATGAACTCAAATTGCTTCCAGCTGGAGTGCTCTCAGAAAATGCCACCCCCATTTTGGGCAATGGTGTGGTCATTAACCTAGAAGCACTATTCGAGGAAATTGATGGGCTGGAAGCTCGTGGTGCCGATGCTTCGCGGTTGCGGGTATCGGCCAATGCGCACTTGGTGGCGCCGTATCATCAAAAGCTCGACCGAGTTCAAGAACGGTTCTTAGGCAAGCGTGCCATCGGTACGACTGGTCGGGGTATTGGCCCAGCGTATGCCGATAAAGTCTCCCGAGTTGGTATTCGGGTACAAGACATTTTTGATGAATCCATTCTGCGGCAAAAAATCGAATCGGCACTGGATGTGAAGAATCAGATTCTGGTGAAGATGTACAATCGGCAAGCTATTGAGGTAGAGGAGACAGTACAGTACTTCCTGTCCTACGCTGATCGGTTGCGTCCAATGGTTATTGATGCTGAGTATGTGCTCAATCGCGCTCTGGATGAAGGTAAGCACGTGTTGATGGAAGGCGGTCAGGCCACCATGCTGGATGTGGACCACGGCACCTACCCCTTTGTCACTTCCTCTAATCCTACTGCTGGTGGGGCCTGCGTGGGTTCTGGTGTAGGGCCGACTCGGATCACGTCTTCTTTGGGCATTATTAAGGCGTACACCACCCGAGTGGGGGCAGGGCCATTCCCAACTGAGCTATTTGATAAGTGGGGTGAGTTCCTTCAAATCACCGGTGGGGAGATTGGGGTAAATACCGGCCGGAAACGTCGGTGTGGCTGGTACGACTCGGTGATTGCTCGTTATGCTTCGCGGGTTAATGGGTTCACCGACCTATTTTTGACCAAACTGGATGTGCTCACCGGCATTGGTGAGATCCCTATCTGTGTGGCTTATGACGTTGATGGTGAACGCTTTGATGAAATGCCACTGAATCAGTCGCAATTCCATCACGCTGAGCCGATCTTTGAAACCATGCCAGCGTGGGAGGAAGACATTACTGGATGTACCACATTTGCGGACTTACCGGAAAAGGCGCAGGCGTATGTGCGTCGGCTAGAAGAACTATCTGGCTGCCGTATCTCCTATATCGGGGTTGGCCCTGGCCGGGATCAGACCATCGTGCTGCATGATGTCATGCAAAGTTAGGGTTAAGGGTGAGTAGTTTTCCCGAACGTTGTGTTCGTCGATAAGCGAAAGCCTAGAATAACCTTATGTTTATTCCGCAAGTTGTCGGCACGCCCTTGAGCCCAAACGCCATCCGCATTCTCCTATTGGGGTCGGGGGAGTTGGGCAAGGAATTGGCCATCGCGTTTCAGCGCCTTGGGGTGGAGGTGCATGCGGTGGATCGCTACCAAAATGCGCCAGCGCATCAGGTAGCCCATTTCGCGTATACCGTGGACATGACTGACGGGGATGCTATCGCGGAATTGGTGGATTTCATTGAACCGCACTATATCGTGCCCGAGATTGAGGCGATTGCCACCAATACGTTAGTCCAACTGGAAGAAGCAGGGCGCACCGTGGTTCCCACTGCGCGGGCGACCAAATTGACCATGAACAGGGAAGGGATCCGCAAGCTGGCGGCTAGGGAACTAGGAATTCCTACCTCTTCTTATTGGTTTGCCGATAATTATGAGGAACTCAAAACGGTAGTGTTCAATGCTGGTTTTCCCTGCGTGGTCAAACCAATTATGAGTTCTTCTGGCAAAGGCCAAACCGTATTACGTAGTTCTGAGGATCTCGAATTGGCGTGGCGCACCGCCCAAACCGAAGGTCGTGGGAGTGCTAATTCTTCTAGTCGGGTGATCGTAGAACGGTTCGTGGATTTTGATTTTGAAATCACCGTGCTCACCGTGCGATCGATTGATCCAAAAACTGGTGAGCTGGCTACTTGGTTCTGCGAGCCGATTGGGCATCGTCAAGTCGATGGGGATTATGTAGAGTCATGGCAACCAATGCCATTGACCACCGTCGCAGCTGATGCTGCCCGTTCTATCGCGGCACGGGTGACTAATGCGCTCGGGGGGCGCGGGGTTTTCGGCATTGAGTTGTTTGTCGCTGGTGACGACGTTTATTTCTCTGAAGTCTCCCCACGACCGCACGATACTGGCATGGTGACCATGGCTACCCAGCGATTCGACCAGTTTGCATTGCACGCCCGCGCTATTCTCGGATTGCCTATCGACGTCACCTGCATCTCACCTGGTGCATCCGCGGTGATCTACGGCGGAGTGGATGCCGCTGAGGTTTCTTATGCTGGTTTACCTGCGGCATTGGCTACCCCCGAAACCGACTTACGATTGTTTGGCAAACCCGAGGCCTACCGAAAACGCCGCATGGGAGTCGCAATATCCACTGCTGAAGACACCGCTACAGCTCGGGATCGCGCCACTCATGCGGCGAGAATGATTAAGGTCACTCGTTCTTAGCTAGCGACGCCAGCTAGTTTGGCAGCAGTCTGGATCATGGGAGTGTGGGCGACACCATCCCAGTCAAATTCTGGGCCAGCAACCTCAAAGCCTAGGGCCTCATAGAAGCCAATCTGCTGGGTCTGGGCTTCTAAGTAGATGTCTAGGGCTGGGTTCTGTTCGAAGGCCAGCTTAAGCGTTTGCTTCATGATCTCAGCGCCCAACCCTGCGCCACGATGTGACTTTTCGACGCACACCCGACCAAGGTGGAATCGCTCGGTACCTGCCTCGGTGATTTCTGGGTAGAGGCGTGTGCAGGCGATCAGTTCCCGGTCGACGAGATTATCCTGCTGCCAAACCATCACGTGGAAGGTGCTGTCGAGTGCATCGATATTGTCGATCTCTTGGTAGGCGCTTTCCTGCTCATGGACGAACACATCCACGCGTAGCTTGTACAGCTTGTGGACTTCTAGCGCGGACAGGCGGGAAAGCGGGCTAACCGCAAAGAATTTGTTCATGAGGGAACAACCTACACGGTTTTCCCACACAGTGGGACAACGGCGTGTCGCGTGTCGCGAGTTTTTGCAGGTCAACGATAATTTGCCCAATATTGCATGTGTGGAGGATCACCTATAGGTAATTGGTGTGACTTAGAAGTGTTGCCTATAGGTAAAGCTAGGTTGTAGCTACTACTGATCCAATGTGGAAATATTGACCACAACACTAAACAAGTCTGTTGTTATACGCTGGCCGCCATTGTACCCAGCAGCACCATTGTGAATGCCATAGATGGTCGCATTATCGTCAACTACTGGAGCACCTGATTGCCCTAAAAAAGTGTCAGTTAGGTACTTAATGAAGTTACTGGTGAATTCCACTACCTCATTACGGTCCTGCCACATCGTACCGGCTGGTTTGTCGCCGGGGTATCCAATGACAGTGGCTTGTGCGCCATTCAAGGTCTCATCTGATGGAGTAGTCATAGCAAACCAACCAACCTCATTACCGACCGGTTTATCGAGTTTCATAACAGCCCAATCAGTACCCAGTTGATTAGGGGTTTTGTCGTACCACACTTGGGTGGCATTCGCGGTGGGGAAATGGTCGGTGTCAGCATTCAAACCTGGCCTGAATGTGATGTTAGAAGCACCTTGATTAAAACAGTGCCCTGCGGTAAGGACGGTATTATTGGCCACAAGGGCACCCGTGCACTGTGCTTTCCGGCCATTGCCATTGATGAAGTCGATTCGCCCTACCCAGCGATAGGGTGCTTTGGTGGTGTCTTCAACTTGTTCCCGATCATCGTCATCAATAATTCGTTCTACCGACCAGTGGGTGCCCAGTGAAGATGAGGTAGAACTATAACCAGGCGCAGTTAATAACTCTGGATTTTCTATGGGATTGTCGATGTCTTGCTTACCATCGACAATATTGAAGCCAATTGGCGAGATCGATACTTCTGGGTCCTCAGCTGCGGCGACGATTGTAGGTGTAAATGCAACTGCAGCCGTTAGTAGCACGAGCCCCATGATTCCGGTCATGCGAAAAGTTGAGCAATTCATGAAACCCAGTATTACCGAACTGTGCTGTCATGATTACAGAGACAGTTAACAGCTTTTTCTCAGAACTGTATTTTCTGTGCTATAGGCTTATTTTTTAGTGCTATCTATTCTTGTTGATTTTTACTGTTATGTGCAGGAATAACGATCCCGCTTTTCGAAAGATTGCGCAACATTAAAAACTAAAATATTCTTTTATGCTTGCTGAACAGTTTCTGTGCAGTGCTGCCCCTGTTTGGGTGGAATTTGCTTTACGACGCATCTCTGTTGTTGATCATGCTTCTCATTGGTGTGATTATGTTTGCGGGAGAAAATCACTGCTGATAAAATGATACCTAGAATTACTGCAATAAGCTCATAATGAACCACCATGGTGAACAAAGGAGTCTGTAAACGACCTTATAGCAATGCCAATAGGAGGATTGACATGCCATTTCTTACCATATTTCTATTCATATACTCCATTACTGTATCGCTGCTGTTCATTCGGAAAAGTCGAGAAGATAAGGCGAACAACTCCTAATAACAAAATCTGAGCGGATCGTGATATGGCTCGATCCGCTCAGATTTTTATGTCCACAATTCGATGAACAGGCGACATTATCGAAGATATTTTTACTTAGCGACGCAGATATTTTCCGGTGGTAGAAGTTTTATTGTATCCATGGACTTTCTTGTCTATGGCAATTAATTGGGGGTGCGGGGAGGGTGATTTTCTATTTCGAAATTATTTTTCTGAAGCAGAAAATAAGTATCCATAACCTATTTTGTGAAGTATTTCACCAACGATAAAAAGTTATTGACAAGGAGATTTTTCTAATTTAACTTCAGGGATATAAGTCGGGGTGGCGACAATATGGATCAAGCAGAAATTGGGAGGTTAATGGCTAGTATCTAAAATTACAAAGAAGTCAAAAGAAGTCATATGTGCATGGAGTATAGATATTGGGAGGGATTAATGTTGCCTTTTATTACTCTATTTCTATTCATCTACAGCCTGACAATATCGCTCATGTTTATAAAATCACGCCGAAAGGATGAGCCGGAGTGACCATCAGGAATAAAATCACAACCTTTTTGGTAACTACAGCAGTGGCACTCTCTACTGCTACTGGCATGGCGAGTGCCAGCCCGCAACTACCGAAAGCGCAGTGTAGCGCTGAACGCAATATTCAACTCACAGCAGGGGATGCGGATGAAATCGTGGAGGTAACAGAAGATCAAAAGCAGTCAGCTATTGATCTTGCTGAAGAAAACCTCAAAGAGAGTGACAATGCAGAAAAACTAGATTTTCAGCATGCGGATGTCATGGCAACCCAAGTAGGGGCGGAAAAAGTATGGGTTACCGTGGCGCAAGAACGTGAGGATAACTCGGAGGAAGACTATGTCTTCTACCGGGTTGCCGTTGACCTCGATAAAACAGAAGTCGCGAGTGTGCAGCGTTTTGAAATGACTCCAGATGGGGCAGATCCTGAGACTCTCGATGTGGCTATGTTCGTAGACGATGAACTGTTTTGGACTGGTACCACCAATGATTCAGGTGTTGTAACAACACATACAGATAGTCCTACTAGTGAACAGGAACTACACCAAGAGGGATTTTGTGAGTGGTTCGTGGGGGCACTTTGTGGCACTGGGGGTGGCGCAGGCTGTTATGGAATTTGCGCAGGTCTAGCACTAACCACAGGTTGGGGTGGCCTTGGCTGCGCGGCAGTATGCGGTTTGATTGGTGCATTAGGTTGCACCGCAGCAACAAAAGCCATTTGCGGATAGGGAAACCACCACATTATAAAACGCTTATAGGTAACTAGTAGGGCGTAGAAAAGTTTCCTATGGCACAGGAATGGACTGTTGGGTTTGGAATAGGGTTACCAACTTTAGGGAAGACGCCAGAAGTCCCCTTCCAACCCACAGGCCGTCAGTAACGCCTGATTGAACTTCTTTGTATGTGGGGAAAAGTCTGGATCAAGGCGATCACCATACCACTCCTGTGCCAAACCCCATATGGTAGTAGCTGATGTAATGTAGCCTGCACCTGGGGCAAATTGCTCGGTCCAAGCGGCAGCGTGCTCGGTAGTGCAGAAGCTAAAAATATGGCTGCAGGTATCTACCACATCATCCCACCATTGGCTTGCTGGCTTCGGAAATCGGATCGCAAGCTCTGTTGGCGGTGCAGCATTTGGACCTGCCACATAAGACAATCGGGTATGGCAGTACGGACAATGCGTTTCAATGCGCACTTCCAGTTTTAATGCCGCCGAGATTCCAAATGAATCCCAAGCACATCCACCCCACCACATGCGCCGATCAGAGCCGTCAGTGGGATACAGTACAAATCCCATTGGCGCATTAGAAAATGGATGTGCCATCCGCACCGCATCACCAGCGGAGTTCAATACCACAGCATGTGCGGCAGCTAGCAAATGCAGTTCATGGGTGACCTGTGCGGTGGAAGCGCCCGTTGTTGCTGCCAACTCGCCAATTGATGGCGCTACCCCTTGGTGTTGGAAACCGTAGTAAATCGCGTCCCGAATACGCTTACTTAAAGTCATGGTCGTGATTGTACTGCGGTGGGTCTGGTATGGGTTAGGCGTCGTGGCGTGCATGGGAGACCATGTCATCCCATTCGACGATCTTTTTACGTTCACGGCCTTCTGGGGCGCCAAGCTGACGTTCGGCATTATCAAGTCGGTGCCAACCATCCCACGTGGTATAGGGGATATGTCGTTCTTTCAAAAAGGCAATAATGGCTTCTGACTCTGGTTGTGCGGGAGCGGTCAGTTTGCCCGCGGCGAAATCGGCAAGCAGCATCTCGGTGGTCTCTTTGGCGTCAGATTTGGTGTTGCCAATTAGTCCGACTGGGCCACGCTTGATCCAGCCAGTGGCGTATAAACCAGGCACGATGGCGCCATCGGCATCGAGAACGTGACCACCATCATTGGGGATGACCGCCTTATCGTCGTCAAACGGTACGCCAGTTACTGGGTGGGAGCGGTAGCCCACGGCGCGGTAGACAGCTTGGACTGGCCAAACCTGGAATACACCTGTACCACGCACACCGCCTTGACCATCAAACTCCATGCGTTCGGTTTTAAGCCCAACAACCTTGCCATCCTCACCAAGAATTTCCACCGGTGCCTCAAAGAAGTGGATATAGAGCTTATGCGGTGCGCCCTGCGGATCGCGCATGGCGTACTGCTCAAGGGTCTGGCAAACCAGATCTTGGGATTTGGAGTCGCGGCGGGCTTGTTCGGAGGCTTCGTCGTAGTCAATATCCTCAGGATCAACGATCACTTCAATGGTGGGGGAGTGGTCGAGTTCTTTCAACTCCAAGGGGGTGAATTTTGCTTGTGCTGGGCCGCGGCGTCCGAAAACGTGTACTTCGCGGGCTTTGTTTTCTTTTAAGGAGGCGTAGACATTGTCGGGGATCTCGGTGACCAAGAGTTCGTCACCGGTTTTGGCGAGGATTCGGGCCACATCCAGTCCGACATTTCCTACACCAATCACTGCGACCTGCTCGGCACTTAAATCCCAGCCCCGTTCAAATTCTGGATTGCCATCGTAGAAGCCAACAAATTCTGCTGCACCATGTGAGCCTTGTAATTCTTGGCCCGGG